>NZ_OZ242352.1:0-324375 GCF_965208695.1 Candidatus Palauibacter irciniicola | reverse complement strand
CGAGCGGCCGGAAGCCGCCCGAGCCCCGCGGCCGCAGCTCTCGCCAGCGGTGTCCGTCCGCCTCGACCCAGGGTCCGGGGTCCGGCGCCCCGCACGCCGAGACGAGGAGGGCCGCCGCGAGGAGCGTCCGTGTGTTCAGCCACCCTCCCCGTTCGCCGACGCCCCGCGGCCGCCGCCGATCACGCGCTCGAACAACTCGTAGATGCGCCGGTATTCATCGGTCCACGACGAGGGCTCCGCGAAACCGTGGTTCTCCACCGGGTACACCGCCATCTCCCAGTTCTCCTTCCCCAGTTCTATCAGACGCTGGGCGAGGCGCACGACGTCGGAGAAATGCACGTTGGTGTCGTACATCCCGTGCGCGATGAGGAGGTGTCCCTCGAGGCCCTCGGCGAAGTAGATCGGGGAGGACTGGCGGTACGCCTCCTCGTCCTCGTGGGGGAGGTTGAGGATGCGGCTCGTGTACCAGTGGTTGTAGTGCGCCCAGTCGGTCACCGAGCGGAGCGCGCCGCCCGCCGCGAAGGACTCCGGCGCCGTGAAGAGCGCCATCAGGGTGATGAAGCCGCCGTAGGACCCGCCGTAGATCCCCATGCGGTCGGGGTCGACGCCCTCCTCGCGGGCGAGGTACGCGGCGCCGTCCACCTGGTCGGAGAGGTCCCAGCCGCCCATGTGCCGGTAGATCGCCGTGCGCCAGTCGCGGCCGTAGCCGGCGGAGCCCCGGTAGTCGATGTCGAGCACGGTGTAGCCCTGGGCCGCCAGGAAGTGGTGGAACATGTACTCGCGGTAGTAGTTCGACCACCAGTTGTGGACGTTGTGCAGGTATCCCGCCCCGTGGACGAAGATGACGCCGGCCCCGTTGGGTTCGGCGCCGAAGTCGGCGGGCCGGTAGATGCGCGCGGGCACGGGCGTCCCGTCGCGGGCCTCGAAGTGCACGATCTCGGGCAGGAGCCAGGGGAAGCCGAGCCACGTCTCGGTGGGGGAGGTCGTGACCTGCGTCATCGCGGCGCTCGGCGCGGCGTCGGCGAGGTAGAGTTCGGGCGGGCGGTTCGCGCGCGAATGGAGGACGGCGAAGCGACGTCCGTCGGGCGACGGCGTGACGGTGAACGAGCCCTCTCCCTCGAGGAGCTGCACCCGGTCGGAGCCGTCGAAGCCCATGCGCCACGGGTGCTGGTCGAAGGGGGAGAGTTCGCTCGTCTGGAGGAGGAAGGCGTCCCATCCGTCCGGGATCGTCGCGCCCAGAACCTCCCACTCGCCGGCCGTGAGCGCCTCCTTGTCGCCGCCATCGGCGTCGATCGCGTACACGTGGGAGTACCCCGTCTCCTCGCTCACGTACCAGGCGCGCGGCACGTCGCCCGCCGCCTCCGCCGGGAGCCAGCCGATGCAGCCCGCGCCCTGGAAGCCGAAGCAGGGGCCGCCGACCCACGCCTCGTCGTGGTGCGTGTCCAGCATCGTCAGCGAGCCGGTCGCCGCTTCGTAGGCGTAGAGGCGCCACGTCTTGTAGTCGTAGTCCACGGCGAACACGAGCCCGTGGGAGCCCGCGTCGTTCCAGCCCGCGAAGCTCGCGACGGCGAGGCGATCGTCGGATGCCGCCTCGCCGGAACCGGCTTCGTCGGAGTCGGCCTCCGCGTCCGCGTCCGAGCCGTCCCCCGTGAGGTCGAGCCAGGTCGCCTCGCCCGTCCCCGTGTCGACGACGGCGAGGCGCGAGACGCCCTGCTCGTCCCCGACCTTGGCCCTCATCTCCGTGTTCTCGGTGTAACCGGACTGCGTAACCCAGAGGGGGATGTCCGTGCTCCGGCCCTCGCCCCCGAAGCCGCCGCGCGTGACGGTAACCGCGACGTGGCTGCCCGTTGGGTCGGCGGCGAACGACTGCGCGCGCTCGCCCTGCGCGAGGTGCAGGGTCTCCCGTTGCCCGGCCTCCCGGAGCTCGCGCCGCTCGTCGGCCCGCTCCTCCCGGATGTCCTGCACGCGGATGTGCTCGAACAGCTCTCGCTGCTGCTCCTCGAGGAAGGCCTTGTGCCCCTCGGCCTCCGGGTCTTCGGGCTGCTCCGGACCGCCGACCGACGTGAGCTGCCGGATCTCGCCGTCGTCGATGTCGAAGGCGAAGAGGTTGTTCCCGCGGCGGAAGAAGATGGAGGCGCCGTCGCCGGAGAAGACGGGACTCATCTCGGCGTCCTGGGTGTGGGTCAGCCGCCGGGTCGCGGCGCCGTCCCGCTCGATGAGATAGAGGTCTCCGCCGGAGGACGTCACGCGCCAGCGGCCGTCCGGGGAGACGTCGCCCGGTGCGAGGATGGGGCCGAGGCGAAGTTCCTCCTCGTCATCGACCCGCTCCGGGGTGCCGCCGGTCGAACGGACCCGGTACAGGGCGCGCTGCTCGTGCCACTCGGCGCCGCCCGGGAGCCAGCGGAAGTAGATCCACTCGCCGTCGTCGGACCAGCTCACGCCGACGGGCGCCTGCCCGACGTGCTCGGAGCCCCGCATGATGGACTCGAGCGTGAGGGCGAACGCGTTGTCGCGCGCGGGGGCGGGCTCGAAGCTGGCAAGATTCTGCGCCTGGAGCGGCGGGGCGGCCGCCAGCGCGACCGCCGCCATGGCGGTCCACGCGGCGGGGCGGAGCTTCGGGGAGTACTTCACGGGGTACCTCCTCCGTTCCTGGAGGGCAGATACTGTCCCGGGATCGGCAGATCCGGCCGTTCCGCGGCCCAGTAGATCGTGACGACGTACCAGCGGTCGCCGTCGTGCATGAGCTGGATCGAGTTGATGCCGCGCGCGAACGGTTCGGGGTCGTCCGCGGTGCGCTTCGAATCGTAGGTGGAGAACGCGTGCACCACGGGGCCGAAGCGCTCCTCGCTGCGGGCGATCTCCCGCTCGAAGAACCCGTTCTGTTCGAGGAAGCCGCCCGCCTGTTCGGCGTATTCGCCCGGGCTCCACACCTGGTAGCCGTGCTCGCCCTCCGGGGACCGGCCCGTGGGAATGAGGCGGGCCTCCGGGATGAACAGGGAGCGGAAGCGATCCCAGTCGCGCGCCTGTCCGGCCGGGCCCGAGATCACGTCGTAGAGCGCGGTCAGGATGCTGTCGACGGACTCCACGTCGCCGGGATCGGCGTCGGGCCAGCTCTCCGCCATGGCCACGTTGGCTCGGCCCTGCGCGAGGACGGGGGCGGGCGCCGCGAGCGCCAGGGGTCCGGCGGCCAGCGCGCCGAGGAGAAAGAGTGTACGCATTCGTCGCATCGTTCCGCTCCGGGTGAGGGGGTTGGCGTCCCCGAATCTAGTAGTGTCTCGGAAACCCGCGAGCTACGGAGAGCGCCGGGGCGCCGGCTCCCGGTTGCATTGGACGCGGGCCGGCTCTACCGTTTTTCGCTCGCGCCGCCCGCGCCCGTAGCTCAATTGGATAGAGCGTCTGACTTCGGATCAGAAGGCTGGGGGTTCGAGTCCTCCCGGGCGCATGATCCCCCGGCCGATGACGCCAGAGACTCATTCGACTCCGGTGACTCCGCAGACATGAAACCGAGTCCAGACACGCGACACAGCCGGCCCGCGACCCCTGCGCCGGCCGCCCAGTGCCCCATCGATCACGAGGCGGCCGAGCGCGCCGCGCGCGCACTGCCCGGCCCCGTGCGGCGGGCCGTCTTCCTGGGCGTGGGGAGCCTCAGCGTGAGCGCCGGCATCATCGGCATCGTGGTGCCGCTCTGGCCCACGACCTGCTTCCTCCTGCTCGCCGCGTGGTGCTTCGCGCGCAGTTCCCCCCGCGCCGAGCGCTGGCTGTACGAGAACCGCCTCTTCGGCCGCTACCTCCACGCCTACCGCGAGCGCGGCGTGATCTCCACCCGCGTCCGGCGCGGCGCGACGATCTTCCTGTGGAGCGCGATCCTCGTCTCGGCCGTATTTGCCGCCGGCCAGCTCTGGCTCGTCGCCCTCCTCCTGCTCGTCGCCGCCCTCGTCACCGCCCACCTCTACTCCCTCCCCGGCGAAGGCTAGCCCAGCGGCGCTACTCCGCGGGGCGCGAGACGGCCCGCTCGTGGACGACTTGCGAGCCGGGCGGAGTGATGATTCGGCAGGCGGGCCCGGGGGCCCGCGCAAGCCGGCGATCAAGCGTCAACAGGGGGCATGAAAGCGCTTCGGCAAGCGCCACGTACCAGCCATCGTAAATGCTGAGGTTGTGGCGCAGTTCCCAGACGCGATCGGCTAGAGGTTCGAACGGGAACGGCTCGATATCGAGCGTCAGCAGGTCGCGGCGGGCGAGATTGACCTCGGAGGTCTCCAGCCGTTCGGCAAGCTCCAGCCGGCGAAGAACGTTGCTCGCTTCCGCGAGGGCGATCTGTGGGCCCGCTAGGGCACGGCCTTCGCGAGTTGCCTCCGCTATGGCAGCTTCCGACCAGGCGCCGTCCGTCCCGAGGTCGGCTACCGCCGCCGCGAGGACCGAGGCATCAACAACGACCGTCACTTCCGGTCGGCGTCTCGCGCCTGCAGGATGCTCTCGGTGGTCACCCGATTGGTCGACAGCCGCTTGCGGGCGCGAACGCTCTCGACCCACTCCTCAACGGTCGGCTTCGCTACCAACCGCGTGAGTTCGCCGCGCAGATACCGCTGCATCGACTGGCCGCGAGAAGCCGCGCGCACCTTCAGCCGGTCACGCACTTCCTCGGGGACGTCTCGAATCGTGATTTGAACACTCATGACATCATTTTGACATCGGCAGCAGCGTTTCGCAAGCACGCACGTTCCCGCGGGAACGTCTCCCGGGCGCGTCCGTCGCTCTATGCGCCGAGGGCGGAGATGAGGTCGGAGCGGGTGAGGATGCTCAACGTGGCGTCTTCCTGCCGTACGAGCACGGCGGGCTGGTCTCCGCTGAGGGCGTTCGCGAAGGCGTGCACGGGGCTCGAGGCCTCCACGACCGGGAAGGGCGGGCCCATGACGTCGCGCACGAGGCGCCCCCGGGCGTCGGGGTCTCCCATGAGGAAGCCAAGGATGTTCTGCTCGATGAGGCTCCCGACGACTTCTCCTCCCTCCGTCACCGGAAGCTGCGAGATCGCATGCTCACGCATCGACGCGATCGCATCCTCGAGCGACATGTCGACCGGGGCCGACACGAGCGGCCTTTCGGTCGAACGGCGAGCGACGAGCGCCCCCGCGGTAAGGGTCTCGCCCTCCTCGAGGAAGCCGTGCTCCTGCATCCAGACGTCGTTGTAGACCTTGCCGAGCGCGCGGTAGCCGCCGTCGGGCATGACCACGACGAGCACATCCTCGTCCGAGATCGACTCGCGGTTCGCCTCCATCCACTGGAGCGCGCCGGCCATCGCCATGCCGCACGAGCCGCCGAGGAACATCCCCTCCTCGCGCGCGAGACGGCGGGTCATGAGCATCGACTCGCGGTCCGTGACGCGCACGTAGTCGTCCACGATGTCGAAGTTCATGTTGCCGGCGAGGATGTCCTCCCCCACCCCTTCGGTGACGTAGGGCTGGATTTCGTCCTCGTCGAACTCGCCGGTGTGGAAGTACTTCCAGTAGACGGAGCCGTACGGGTCCACGCCGATGATCCGCACGTCGGCGTTCCGTTCCTTGAGGTAGGCGGCGGAGCCCGAGATCGTGCCGCCGGTGCCGGAGCCGACGAAGAGGTGCGTGATCCTCCCCTCCGTCCCCTCCCACAGTTCCGGGCCGGTCGTCCGCAGGTGGGCGAGCGTGTTGGCGGGGTTGTCGTACTGGTTCATGTAGAAGGAGTTGGGCGTCTCCTCCGCGAGCCGGCGCGAGACCTGGTAGTAGGAGCGCGGATCCTCGGGGTCCACCGCGGTCGGGCAGACGATGACCTCCGCCCCGAGCGCCCGCAGGATGGCGATCTTCTCGGGGCTCTGCTTGTCGGTGGTCGCGAAGATGCACTTGTAGCCGCGCGCGATGGCGGCGAGCGCGAGCCCGACGCCGGTGTTGCCGCTCGTGCCCTCGACGATCGTGCCGCCGGGTGCGATCAGGCCCCGCTCCTCGGCGTCGTCGAGCATCGAGACCCCGATCCGGTCCTTGACGGAGCCGCCCGGATTGAAGTACTCGAGCTTCGCGAGGACGGTGCCCGGCAGGTGCGCGGCGAGCCGGTTCACGCGCACCAGCGGCGTGCCGCCGATCGTGCCCAGGATGTCCTCGTGCCACATGAAGATTCGCCCTCCCTTGCGCCGGCGCCCGCTCGACGGGCTACCCGGTCAGGTTGAAGAGCCGGCTGTACTTGACGACGAGTTGGCGCTGCTTCGGACCGGCCATGATTCCCGTGCGCTCAAGCGAGCCGGTGTGATTCGTGTCGTTCCACACCACGTACAACCCCGTCCCGGCCGTGTCGAGCCACGCGAACCGGATGTTGGTCCCGACATCCTTCGTATCGTCGTTGTACTGGACGTTCGCCTGCAGGTAAACGCGCGGCGTGAACGAATATGACGCGTTGAAGCGCACGACCGCGGTCTTGAAGCTGCCCTCGTCGAGGCGGACGTCGAAGTAGTTCGTGATCAGGCTCGCGCTGAGGCGGTCTCCGTAGCGGTACGCGAGCGTCGCGTTCGGCCCGAATCGGGTCCCGCTGTAGAACCCGCCAAGGTCCCAGCCGACGGAAAGCGACAGGGGAGCGCCCCGGTTCGTGTTCGCCCTGAACTCCCAGTCGATGTTGTGGTACGTGCCGGCCGGGATGACGATGTCCTCCCGGATCGCGAACGGTGCCTCGAGACCCTCCCCCGTGAAGTTGAAGCCGGGAAGCTGGAAGAAGGCGCCGTTCTCGAACTGGAAGTGGTTGTCGATGTGCAGGAGATACGACTCGTTGAAGCCGCCCAGCGTCCACCAGCTGTTCCCGGAGATGTGGGGGCGGAACTCGCGGAACCAGGACACGCCTTCCGTGCGCATGTGGCGGAGGAAGCGCCAGTTCACCTGCCGGTAGCCGCGCCGGTTCACGAAACCGACCTCCGGGTTGAAGGCGTCGCCGATCTGCCGGTACCCGGTCGTGATCTGCCAGTCGCGCGTGACGTACCGCATGCCGCCGGCGAAGCCGTACTCGCCGTCGTTGAACCCCGAGCCCGCGGCTTCCTCCCCGGTCGGGACGGGCGTGGCGGTGAGGCTCGCCCAGCCGTTGAACGTCAGGGCGTCGCCGATGCCGAGCCTGCCGTCGATCCCGTACGTGAGGTTGTGGTCTCCCGCATCGGCCGTATTGAGGCGCGACACGAAGATGGCGCCGAGCTGCGAGCGGTTGCCGAACTCCCGGTACGCCCGCAGCACGCCGAAGTTGTTCGCCGGCGCGATCCGTTCGCTGAGGCCGGTGTCGTCGTCGAAGTGGAAGGCCTCGTCGGTCTGGATGTTGAGCATGCCGACCTGGAAGGCGCCGACCTTTCCGGTCATCCGGGCGCCCGCCGTGATCGGCACCTCCCGTCCGCCCTGAAGCCCGATGCGGCGGCTGAAGAAGAGTTCGGCCGAACGGCTCGCGCCGACGGCGAAGGTCCCCGCGTTCTCCAGGAAGAAGGCGCGCTTCTCCGGGAAGAAGAGGCTGAAGCGCGTGAGGTTCACCTGCTGATCGTCGACCTCCGCCTGCGCGAAGTCGGTGTTCACGGTGAGGTCGAGGGTGAGGCTCTGGTTGAGGCCGATCTTGGCGTCGCCGCCGATCTGCCGGCCGAAGTCCGTCTCCGGCGACGGCACGCGGTAGTCCCTGAAGCCGTCCATGAGCGCGTACGGGCTGATCGATACCGTCCGCCGGGCGGGGGCTTCCAGCGCGAGGGTGCCGGCGAGCGAGACCCGGTACACGCCGAACTGCCTGGGCAGGGGCGCCCACATCGACTGCTCGCTGTTGCGCCGGATCTTGCGCTCGAAGTTCAGGCCCCAGTCCTGCGGTCCCCCGGCGCCGTAGCGGAGGGTCGAGAACGGGATCCGCATCTCGGCGTACCAGCCGCGTTCATCCCGGCTCGTGGCGACCTCCCACGAGGCGTCCCAGTTGAGGTTGAAGCCGCCGGCCGAGCCGCGCTGCTGGCGGCCCCCGCCCCGGCCTCCGCCCACCCCCTCGCCGGTGACCTGGCCGTCGTACTCGATGCCGGCCGGCGTGGTGCCGAAGACGAGGGCGTTCTGCCGGTCCAGGTAGGTGTCGAGCACGACGACGAAGGCATCGGAGTCGTCGAGCGAGGCGTCGCGCAGCGTCTGGCCCGTGACGATGCCCGCCGGGTCGTCGTCGAGGAGCCAGGCGCCGATGTAGAGCGCCGCGCCGTCGTAGCCGACGCGGACCTCCGTGGACTGCGACACCGGCTGGCCCTCGGTAGGCTCGCGCTGGGTGAAGCCGTCGAGCGGTTCGAGGCCCGACCAGGCGTCGTCGTCGAGCCGGCCGTCGATGACGGGCGGCGCCGCGATCTCCGACGCCCGCGCCCTGGGCGCCTGCTGGCCGCTCAGCAGGCCGGGCACGGCAAGGCTGGAGATGGCGACGAGGCCAAGTACGGCGCGCACGCGGATCCCTTCCCCCCTCAAGTGACGGTCCGCTGAGAAGGTACGGCCCCGCCGCGGATGGCGGCGATCGCGGCGGGGCCCACGCGGCAGCAGCCGCCGACGCCGTCGGCGCCCGCCGCCCGCCACTCGGCCGCGCTCCGGGCCCAGTCCGTCGGGGTCGCGGGGCCCGTCCAGCGCTTCGCGTCCGCGTCCCATTCCTCGCCCGAGTTGGGATAGGCGAGGATCGGTTTTTCGGTCGCCCGCCGCGCCGCGCGGACGAGGGGGACGACGAGGCGCGGATCGACACAGTTCACGCCGACCGCGACGACGTGCGGTTCGGCGTCGCACAGGGCGACGGCATTCTCGAGCGGGGTGCCGTCCGCGAGGCGCGCGCCGTCGCGGCACTGGAAGCTGATCCACGTCGGGCGGTGGGAGACGGCGGCGAGCCGGCAGTAGGCGCGCGTCTCCTCCACCGAGGGCGTCGTCTCGCAGGCGAGGACATCGGCCTCCGTCTCGGCGAGGACCTCCCAGCGCGGGGCGTGGAAGTCGTACAACTCGGCCGCGGAGAGCCCGTAGTCGCCCGTGTACTCCGATCCGTCGGCGAGGTAGGCCCCGTATGGCCCGATGCTCGCCGCGACGAGCGGCGGCGGACGGCTCGCGGGCGGCGCGCCGCCGGGCCACGGGCGCGTCGGCCGCCGAGGAAGTCCGCGCGATCCGAGATCGGCCCGTCGACGGACTCGCGCAGGATGCGGGTGGTCGCCGCCCGTCGAGCCCCGGGCCGCGAAACCCTCGAAGGTCGCCTGGTAGGTCGCGGTGGCGATGCAGTCGGCCCCCGCCTCGAGGAAGCGGCGGTGCGCGGTGCGGATCGTCTCGGGGTCGTCGATGAGGGCGCGGGCGGACCACAGGGGATCGTCGAGATCGCAGCCCAGCGCCTCGAGTTCCGTCGCCAGGCCCCCATCGAGGACGAGGAAGCCCTCCCGCTCGATGAAGTCGCGGATCGGGTCGGTCAACTCGGGTCCGGGCCGATCATGATCGAGAACCCCTCGAACACGAACTCGACCCCGCCGTCCCGGAGTCGGTTGCCGACGGCGATGCCGTCGAACATGGCTTCCACGGCATCGTGCAGCTCCAGCAGCCGCGACGGCTGCGCGACCGGCGTGTTGTGGGCCGTGAACAGGGTCGTGAGATCGGGAACCAGCTCGGCGAGCCGGGCCACCGAGGTCCGGTATGCCTCCAGGTCCGTCTCGGGCGCGAAGAGCCAGATCGGGCCCTCGTAGAAGGAATCCCCGGTCCAGAGGAAGCCGGCGTCGCGGTCGAGGAGGGCGATCGCGTCGGGCGTGTGGCCGGGGACGGCCACGACTTCGAGGGTGCGCCCGCCCAGGTCGATCCGGTGTCCGTCTTCGATGAAGGCGGAGACCTCGAAGGCGGGCGTGTGGTAGTTGTCCTCGGTGATCCCCGCGGGAAGGACGCGGCAGAGGGCGCTCGCGGCCACTTCCCCCCGCACCTCGGGGTTCGTGCGGCCACGGGCGCGCGTGCGGGTGAACTCCGTGTCCATGGCGAGCACGCGCTCGAACTCGGCGTTGCCCCCGACGTGGTCCATGTGCGTGTGCGAGTTGAGGACGGTCACGGGCAGCGCCGTGAGCTCGTCCACGACGGTGCGGATGCGGCCGATCCCCATCCCCGTGTCGAAGAGGAGGGCGCGCTCCTCGCCCAGGATCAGGTAGGAGATGACCTCCTGGAACTGGAACGGCTCGTAGATCGCGTACACGCGCGGGGCGACGCGATACACCTCGAACCAGTCATCGGTGGCTTCGACGCGCTCGAGGTCCGCGTACTGCGAGCGGGGCACGTTCGAGCAGAACCCCGCCGTCGCGGCCCTCGATTCGGGGGCGATGTCCGGGCCCGGCGCGCAGGCGAGCGCCCCCCCGGCCAGCGCGCCCGCGCCCGCCAGCCGGAGGATCGCCCCGCGCACGCCCGCTATCCGTCTTCGTCGGTGGTGATGACGCGCCCGACCCTCGCCTGGAGCATCCGGTTGAACTCGGCGAGTTCGTCGGCCAGCACCGCCTGCAGCCGCACGACCACTTCATCGATCTGGTCGCTCAGGAGCTGCGCCACCTCGGCGTGCTGGTCGGTGGGCGGGAAGTCGGCCGTCCCGACCGCCCCCTGGAGGTACTGCAGGCGGCCGGCGATCATCGAGGGCCAGCGCACTCCGTCCGGCCCCGTGTTCTTGAGCTGCACGAGTTCGCCCTCCACCTCGATGAGCGATTCGTCGAGCGCCTCTCCCGCCTCGAGCACGTCCTCCGCGTCCCCGGCCTCTTCGAGCACCGGTCGCAGGTCATGGATCTGCCGCCGCAGGAGTTCGATCTGGTTGACGGCATCGGCGAGCCGGTTCCGATCCTCCACGATGTCGTCGAGCAGCGCCTTCTGCGCGAGGATGTCCGCCATCGAGCCCTCGGAACTCGGATCGCGGAGGACCGTCAGTTCCTCGGTCCCCACGTCCTCGCCGTCCACGACCAGCGTCACGGTGTAGGTGCCCGGGGGCTGACGCGGCCCGCCGCCGAAGCCGAAGAAGCCGCCCCCGGCCGTGCGGGAGACCTCCGGCATGGGCATCCAGTCCGCGAACTGCGGCTTCGTGCGGTACTCGATCGGGTTCGCGTCGGGGCCGCGGAAGTTCCACCACACCCGGTTGAAGCCGTCGTGGCTGGAGCCGTCGAGCGTGGCCAGCGTCTCGCCGTCCGAGTTCTCGACCCGCACCTGGACTTCGCGTCCCTCCCCGTTGCCGAGCCAGTAGTTGATCGACGCCCCGTTGGGCGGGTTCTGACCCACGGACCAGTCCTCGTACATGATCTGGGGCTCGGAGATGTCGTTGAAGCGGTACGCGTCGCGCGGCGCGAACAGGTGGGCGTCGGTGGCCGCGATCTCGGGCGTGAGCTGCTGCACCCCGCTCAGGTCGTCGAGGATCCAGTAGCCGCGGCCGTACGTCCCGGCCACGAAGTCGTTGAAGTGCTCCTGGATGATGAGCCCGTAGTACGGCGACGGCGGGAGGTTCGGCATGAAGAGCTGCCAGCTCTCCCCGTCGTCGTAGCTGATGTAGACGTTCGTCTCGGTGCCGAGGTAGAGGAGGCCCGGCCGCACCGGGTCCTCGAGCAGGTAGCGCGTGTAGTCGACCGGATAGTTGTCGACCCCATCGGTGATCTGCGTCCACGTCGCCCCGAAGTCGTCCGTCTTGTAGGCGCGCGCGTCGAAGTCGCCCACCTGGTGGTGCTCGATCGTGATGTAGGCCTTCGCGACGTCGAAGCGGGAGGCGTCGATGCTCCGCACGATGCCGTCCGGGGGCAGGTTCGGGATGTTCTCCGTGACGTTCGTCCACGTCGCGCCGTCGTCGCGGCTCACCTGCACGAGGCCGTCGTTCGTGCCGGCCCAGAAGACGCCCTGCTCGATGGGCGACTCGTCGAAGGCGTAGATCACGCAGCAGAACTCCACGCCGATGTTGTCGGGCGTGAGCCCGCCGGAGACGGTCATCCGCTCCCGGTTGTTCGTGGAGAGGTCGGGGCTGATGACCTCCCAGCTCTGGCCGCGGTTGCGCGTGCGGTGCACGTGCTGGCTCGTGACGTAGATCGTCTCGTTGTCGTGCGGGGAGATGAGGAGGGGGAAGGTCCACTGGAAGCGGTAGCGGATCTCCTCCGCCGGATATCCCATCGTGGACTCGGGCCACACCTCGACGTCGCGGAACTGGCCGCGCTCCCGGTCGTGCCGCACGACGATGCCGCCGACCGCGCCGGCGCCGGACGCGCTCGACCACACGATGTTCGGGTCGGTGGGATCGGGCGTCGCGAAGCCGCTCTCACCGCCCCCCACGGTCGTCCAGTCGCCGCGCGGGATGAGTCCGCGCGCCCAGAAGCCGCTGTAGCGCGTGTTCGACGGCCCGTGATAGGAGGGCCCGTCCTGCCGGTTCCCCATCACGTTGTAGGGGATCTCGTTGTCCACCGTGACGTGGTACATCTGCGCGATCGGCAGCTGCATGCGCGACCACGACTTCATCCGGTTCTCCGTGATCGCGACGCCGCTGTCGCCGCCGATGAAGACGCGGTCCGAGTTCTCCGGATCGACCCAGATGTCGTGCAGGTCCCACCCCGGGGCCTGCGGGTCTCCGCCCAGGGGCCCGCCGCCGAGGAAGTTGAACATCTCGTACGTCGCGCCCCCGTCCCGGCTCACGCTGAAGCTGGACGAGAGGAAGTAGAGTTCGTCGCGGTCGTCGGAGGCGACGCCGCAGCGGGTGTAGTAGGCCTGCCGGGTCGCGAGGTCGTGGCTGTAGTTCACGAGCCGCCACGTGCGGCCGCCGTCATCGCTGCTCCACAGCTCGCCCGTGTCGGTCTCGTACCCCTCCATCGGCACGCCGTCGCTCGTCTCGATGAGGGCATACACCCGGTCCGAGTCCGAGTGGGACATGCAGACGGCGATCTTGCCGAGCGTGCCCGTCGGAAGCCCGTTCCCTTCGAGTTCGGTCCACGTGTCGCCGCCGTCCATCGTGAGGTGGAGACCGCTCCCCGGCCCGCCGCTGTCGCGCTTCCACGTCTTGAGATCGATGTCCCACATCGTGGCGAAGATCTTCCGCGGGTTCGCCGGATCCATGACCATGTCGTAGGCGCCCGTCCCGCGGTCCACGAAGAGGATCTTCTCCCACGAGGCGCCGCCATCGGAGGTGCGGTACACGCCGCGCTCGTCGGACTCCGCGTAGGCGTGGCCGAGCGCCGCCACGTACACGACGTCCGCGTCGGTGGGATGGATCAGGATGCGGCCGACGCGGCCGGTCCCCTCCAGCCCCATGTGCGTCCACGTCTCGCCGCCGTCCGTCGACTTCCAGACCCCGTTCCCGATCGAGACGTTCGAGCGGATCGAGGTTTCGCCGGTCCCCGCCCACACGACCGCGTGGTCGCTCGGGGCGACGGCGAGGGCGCCGATGGAGTGCACGGGCTGGTCATCGAACACGGGCCGCCAGTGCAGGCCGGCGTCGTCCGTCTTCCAGATCCCTCCGGTGGCGGCGCCGGCGAAGTACGTGTTGCGGTCCCCGGGGACGCCGGCGATCGAGGAGACGCGGTTGCCGACGGGTCCGATGTGGCGCGCCCGCAGCCCCTCGTACTGCTCGGGCGTGAGTTGCTGGGCCGCCAGCGGCGCGGCGGCCGCGAGGGCGAAGGCGAGACTGATGGAGAAGCGGCGAACGTTGGACATGGCTCTCTGCCTCGTGAAACGGGTCGTTTTGGGCGAGGAAACGTGCGGCCCGGGACGAATGCGGGCCAGAGCCCGGCGAACCTCGCTCGTCGCGCCGGTCAGTTGTAGGCGGGCAGCCCGGTCGCGTCGTGTCCCAGGATCAGGGAGTGGATGTCGTGCGTGCCCTCGTACGTATAGACCGACTCCAGGTTCGCCATGTGACGCATCGAGGCGTACTCGGCGAGGATCCCGTTCGCGCCGAGCAGGCGCCGCGACTCGCGGGCGCACTCGCAGGCCATGTTCACGTTGTTTCGCTTCGCGAGGGAGACGTGCTGCGGCCGCATCGTGCCCTCGTCCTTCATCCGGCCGAGCCGGAGGCAGAGGAGCTGCGCCTTCGTGATCTCGGTGAGCATGTCCGCGATCCGGACCTGCTGGATCTGCGTCTGCGCGATCGGCGTGCCGTCGAACTGCACGCGGTTCTTCGCGTAGTCGACCGATTCCCGAAAACAGGCCATGGCGGCGCCGACGGCGCCCCACGAGATCCCGTAGCGCGCCTGCGTGAGACACTTCAGCGGGCTCTTGAGCCCCCCGCTGCCGGGGAGGAGGTTCGTGCGCGGCACCCGCACGTCCTGCAGAACGAGTTCGGAGGTGTCGGAGGCCAGGAGCGAGAGTTTCCCCTTCTGGTCGCTGGCGGAGAAGCCGTCGCGCCCCGTCTCGACGATGAAGCCGCGGATCGAGCCGACATCGTCCAGGTCTCCGGTCTTGGCCCAGATCACCGCCACGTCGGACATCGAGCCGTTCGTGATCCACATCTTGGCGCCGTTGAGGATCCACTCGTCCCCGTCCTCGACGGCCCTCGTGATCATGCCGCCGGGGTTGGAGCCGAAGTCGGGCTCGGTGAGGCCGAAGCAGCCGATGGACTCGCCGCTCGCCAGCCGCGGCAGCCACTCGCGCTTCTGTTCCTCCGATCCGAAGGCGAAGATCGGATACATGACGAGGGCGCCCTGTACGGAGACGAAGGAGCGGATGCCCGAGTCCGCCCGCTCGAGTTCCTGCATGATGAGGCCGTAGGCCACGTTGTTGAGGCCCGCGCAGCCGTACTCCTCGGGGAGGTTCGCCCCGAAGAAGCCGAGTTCGCCCATCTGGGGGATGAGTTCCCGCGGGAACGTGCGTTCGATGTAGTGGTGGCCGATGATGGGCAGGACCTCCTGGTCCACCCACTCGCGCACCAGGTCCCGAATGGCGATCTCCTCCTCGTGAAGGAGCGCATCGAGATTGAAGTAGTCGACACCTTCGAAAGTCATTCGTGAATCTCTCCGGATTCCGGGCAGCCCGTGGCTGCGGGACGAGGGACGGCGGACGAATCCGCGCGGAAACAATGGACGCCGAGCGCGACGCCGGCGGCGGCGAGGAGGAGGCCCCCGACGACGCCCGGCCAGCCGTACACGTGCGCGTTGATGACGAGGACGACGCCGACCATGGTGGCGAGCGCCGCGGCCGGAAGCCCCAGCACGGTCCGGACGCCGGCGCGCCGGGCGCCTATCGGGCGAGCCGCCATCGGGTGTAGCCCTTCACGACCTCGCGGCCGATGCGGAAACCGAGATAGTACGCGGCCACGAGCGGCAGGCCCCACGCGTACGCGGGCAGGAACCCGAGTTCGGGGGAGGCGCGGAGCCAGACCACGACCCAGACGCCGAAGGGCAGCGTGATGCCCGCGGCGACCACGTGGCGCCAGATCCGCATGCGCCGCTGCATGCGCGGCCCGCAGGCTTCGCACCAGTCGTCGGCGTCCAACTGCCCCTTGGGGAACATCAGGCCGCAGGCGCCGCACATCACGCCCTTGAAGTGAAGCTCTTCCATCGGTTCCCGCTCCGTGCCGGTCGTTCCGCGCCGGTCATTCACCCGCGGCATCCAGTCGTTCGATCACCGCGGCGGCGAACTCCGCCGTGCCCGCGGACCCGCCGAGGTCCGGAGTATAGCCGGCGCCCTCCTGCAGGGTCCGGTGCAGGGCGGCGCGGATGCGCGCGGCCGCTTCGCGTTCTTCGAGGTGGTCGAGCAGGAGGCAGCCCGCGAGCAGGAGGGAGGTGGGGTTCGCGATCCCCTGCCCCGCGATGTCCGGGGCCGATCCGTGCACCGCCTCGAAGATCGCCGCCCGCTCGCCGAGGTTCGCCCCCGGCGCGAAGCCGAGCCCGCCGATGAGTCCGGCCACCTGATCCGAGAGGATGTCGCCGAACATGTTCTCGGTCACGATCACATCGAAGCGGTACGGATCCAGCGCCAACTGCATCGCCGTGGCATCCACGATCTTCTCGTCGAATTCCACCCTTCCCTCGTACTCGGCCGCGACGTTGCGCCCGACCTCGAGGAAGAGACCCTGCGTGTATTTGAGGATATTCGCCTTGTGGACGAGCGTCACGAGACGCCGGCCGTGGGCGAGGGCGTACTCGAACGCGAAGCGCACGATGCGGCGCGACCCGTAGCGCGTGATGAGCATGACGGATTCGGCGACGGCGCGGGGGTCGTTCTCCATCCCGATGAAGTGCTCGATCCCGGCGTAGAGGCCCTCCGTGTTTTCGCGCACGATCACGAGGTCCACGTCCGGATAGCGCGCGGCCGGAAGCAGGGTGACCGCCGGACGGACGTTCGCATACAGATCGAAGTGCTTGCGGAGCGCGACGTTCACGGACCGGAAGCCGGAGCCGATGGGGGTCGTGAGCGGCCCCTTGAGCGCGACGCCGGTCGCCTCGATCGCTTCGAGGGTCGCCTGCGGCAGCGGCTCTCCGACGGTCTCCATGGCGGTGACGCCCCCGAGGCACTCGCGCCAGCGGATGGGCGCGCCGGCGGCCTCCAGGATCGCGAGCGTGGCCTCGGCGATCTCCGGGCCAATGCCGTCCCCCGGGATCAGCACAACGTCGTGCGGCGTCTTCATCGTCACGAGGGTGCGAGCCGGTCGGCCACGCGCAACGCGAGCGTGGTGAGGGCGAACGGCGACGCGGCCTCCGCGGCCGCCCCCGCGACGGCGCCGTGCCAGAGGACGGCGCTGCGCCGCACGTCGATGACGGCGAGCTGCAGGACGGCCCGGCGCTCCCGGTACGACACCGCGAGCGGCAGGACGACGAGGCGGGCGCCGAACAGGGCGGCCACCTGGCGGAGCTGCGTGTGGAGCGGTTCGTAGAGCTGCGCCCGGGCGTCCGGCGCGGCGAGCAGGCCCCGGTAGGCGAGCCGCCCCGGGTCGACGCCGATCGTCGGGTTGCGGGCCAGGCGGGCCTCCACGGCGGGCGCGAGCGCCCAGTGCGCGGCCCCTTCCTCCTCGCCGAACGCGAACTCGATCTCCGCGTTGAGGAGGTCGATCGTGCGCGCCGCGCTCCCCGTCCCCCCGGCCCACGCCCCCTCGCCGTCCGGGACGGCCGACTGCACCGGGAGGACGACGACCGGCACGCCCGCGGGCACCTCCGGCGGGTCGGCGGCCGGAGGCTGCTGCGCCGCCAGGGCCCCGGCGGAGAGAAGGGCGAGCGCGCCGCACGACGCGGTGCGGCGTCTCATGCCCGCGCCGCCTCGACGCCCGCGATCTCGGCTTCGATCTCCTCCTGCGAGAGGGTGCGATCGCACTTCTTGGCGAGCCGGAACACCGCCTCGCACAGGGTTTCGTCCCCGGCGTCGTATCCGTGCTGGCTCAGCCAGAAGCGGACGTTGCTGAGACCGGACACCGGAGAAATCTCGATGATCTGTTTCCGCCCCACGATCGAAGCGGGGACGCCGCTGTAGACGCAGTCCTCCAGCCAGCCGTCCCCCTTCTGCATGGCCTTGATGATCGCGGCCGCGTGCACGCCCGTCCCCGTCCGGAACGCGTCGTCCCCGATGACGGGATAGTTGTGGGGCACGTCGACCCCGCACATCTCCGCCGTGAGGCGGCAGTAGTCCGACAGCCGGTCGATCGGGTGGTCGTGCGTTCCCAGCAGGTGGAGGTTCACGAGCAGCAGGTCCATCTCGACGTTGCCGATCCGTTCGCCGATCCCGAGCGCGGTGGCATGCACCCGGTCGACACCCTCCTCGATCGCCGCCAGCGCATTCGCGAGCCCGAAGCCGCGGTCGCGGTGTCCGTGCCAGTCGATCTTCACGGATTCTCCCGTGCCGGCCACGATGTCCTTCGCGAACCGCACAAGTCGCCGCACCCCGTGGGGCGTCGAGTGACCGACGGTGTCCGCGAGACAGATCCGGCGGGCCCCCGCCTCGACCGCGGCCGAGAAGAGCCGGGCGAGCGTCCGGGGCCGCGACCGCGTCGTGTCTTCCGTCACGTACATGACCTCGAGTCCCTCGCCGATGGCGAACTCGATGGCGTCGCGCGACGAAGCGAGGATCTGGTCCACATCCCAGTTCTCGGCGTACTGGCGGATCGGCGAGCTGCCGATGAAGGTGGCGACCTCGATGTCCAGACCCGTCGCCTGCTGGACGCGCGCCACGGGTTCGATGTCGGCCCGGACCGTGCGGGCGGCCGCGTTGGCCTCGATCGGGAGCCCTCCATCGACGATCTCGCGAGCCAGCGCCAGGCACGCTTCGTAGGCGCGGGGGCCGGCGCCGGGAAGGCCGATGTCGACGGCGTGGATGCCGAGGTCCACCATCAGGTGGAGGAGTTCGATCTTCTTCTCGATGGGCGGGTCCTTGACGGACGGATTCTGGAGGCCGTCGCGCAGCGTCTCGTCATCCAGTTCGACCCGGGTCGCCGCGTAGTCGTGGCTCCCCGGAAGCGCATTCCAGTCGTATATCAGTTCGTCCTGGCTCACGTCCGCTCGCCTTCGACGACTCCGTCGTCTCCCACGCTCACTCTGCCGCGCACGCCTCGAAGCGTCACGCGGTCCCCGACGAGGGAATCTATCAGATCGCAGTCCTCGATGACGCTGTCCGCGCCGACGATCGTGTGGCGGAGGCGCGAACCCCGGACCCGGCTGCCGGCTGCGACGCTCACGTTGGGGCCGACCGCGGACGTCTCGACGACGGCGTCGGCGGCGACGGCGATGGCCCCGTCGACGGTGACGGAATCCGGGAGGTCCGGATCCCCTCCGTGTCCGCGCTCGAGCATCACCCGATTCGTCTCGAGCAGCGTTTCCGGCTGCCCGCAGTCAAACCAGCCGCCGACTTCCGCCGTATGGAGACGTGCGCCGCGGTCGATCATGTACTGGAACGCGTCCGTGAGGAAATACTCCCCGAGGTCAGGGTCCCGATCCATCACATGCCGAATCCCCTCGAACATCAGCTCGTGATCCTTCACGTAGTAGACGCCGATGTTCGCGAGCTTCGATACCGGTTCCGACGGCTTCTCGACGATCCGCTTCATGAATCCCGCTTCGTCCGTCAGGATGACGCCGAACCGCTGGTAGTCCTCGACCTCCTTGGCCCAGATGATGCCGGACGCGGACGCGTGGCGGTGCAGGACGCTGAAGTCGGCGTCGAAGAGCGTGTCCACGAACACGATGAGGACCGGCCCGGTCACGTGGGGTTCCGCCAGCGCGATCGCGTCCGCCGTCCCCCGCTGGACGGACTGTTCCACGTACGTGACCGGGAGGCCGGGGAACTCCTCCGCCATGAAGGCCCGGATCTGGCCGGCGAGGTGCCCGGTGATGCAGATGAGATCGTCCACGCCCTCGGCTCGGAGCTGCTCGACGACGTAGGAAAGCACGGGCCGATTGGCCACGCGGAGTAAGGGTTTGGGACGGGTGTGGGTGTGTGGACGGACCCTTGTACCCATTCCCGCCAACGGTATTATGGCCTGCATGTTGAGCCGTCAGAGTTTCGGGAGAGTGGTGCTGCTTTCTGCGGGGGCCGGGAGCCCGGGCCAACCGGGCCCCGCGGATCGCCAAGCTATCCGTGCGCGGCGGACGCGGGCAACCGGGGAAAGAGGGCTTCCGGGGTGACGGAGGCATCTCCCGAGGGCGGGCAGACCGGCGGACGCTCCCGCTGGCTGCACGAGAATTCGGCGGACACCCGCGCGCCGGGCGGGCCCGAGCCGCGCGTCTACGAGATCGCCTTCTCCCGGGTCTGGGACCAACTGCTGAAATACGTGGGGCGGCGCTGGTGGTGGACGCTCGCCCACCGCGACGAAGACCTCGGACTCATCTCCGTCCGGTGTGCGGTTCCGCTCCTGCGCTGGTCGGATGACCTGACGATCTGGGTCGCCCTCGATTCGAACGGGCTCACGCGGGTCGAAGCGTTTTCCCGCGCGCGGAGGCGGGATTTCGATCTCGGCATGAACCGGCGACGGATCCGGCGCATGCTGAAGTCGCTCGATCGGGCGCTGGGACCGCGAGCCCGACTGCCCGAGTTCGCTCCCGGCGGGGACGCGCGGGATGCGCCGGGGGGGACGTGATCGGGCGCTGGCTCCCCGGGGCGGCGGGCGCCGTCCTCGTCCTCTTCGCGTGTGCAGGACCTCCCCCCGACGGAACGGCGGAATCCGGCGCGGAGATCGCGGGCGAGCCGCTCACTCCGGCGGTCGACGCGCGCTATCTGACGCACCTTCTCTTCGCCGCCGACGACGGGACCGCGTTCATCGGCTCGTTCGATCAGACGGCCGAGGGCGAAGATCTGCGCCTTGACTACGACGTGCGCCTCGCGGAGGGAGACGCCTGGCGGCCCCTCGTTCTTTCGCGGGACACGGTGTCCGTGGCCCGCGCGGCGTGGCGGCTTCTGCCTACGCCGTCGATGGCGGTGCGCGTGGGCGACGCCGGCCAGATCGTGAGTCTCCGGTTCGGCGAGGGCGAGGACGCGGATCCCGTGCGTCTCCTGGCGGGGGAGGAGGTGTCCGTCTGGACGGGGCCGACAGGGCAGCGGGAGTCGCTGGGGATCGCGGCGCTGCAGACGAGCGACGGGGCGGTGCCGGGCATCCTCTTTTTTCGCCGTGCCGCGCGGGCGCTGAGCATCCCCGTCGCGACGACGGATGGCCAGACCTTCGTGTTCGCCGACTCGCTCGGGAACGGCCTCGTCGTCCACGCGGGCACCCTCCGCCAGCCGGCGGTGGCCTACACCTGGCTGCACGGCGTCGACGCGGCGTGGGGCGACGTGACGCTCGAGCCGCCGGATCCGGGTCGGGCCGGCGGGGAGGCCGCGGCCTGGCGGTTCGAGATCTCGGGTACGACGGTCCGCGGGAGCTTTCGGCCGCTGGCGAGCGAGGACCCCGGCGACGGCACGCTCATCCGCATGGAGGCCGTGGTCAACATCGGAACGGAGGTACTCGACTTCAACGGGTTTGCCGCCACGCTGCCTTCGCCCTGATGGAGTTCGACTGGCTGCGCGCCCTCGTCACGGTGGCCTTCGGCGCCCTGGCGGGCGGAATCACGAACCGGATCGCCGTGTGGATGATCTTCCATCCCTACCGTCCGCCGAAGGTCCTGGGCCGGCCCGTGCGGTGGTTGCAGGGCGCGGTGCCGAAGAACCAGAAGCGGCTGGCGGATTCGGTCGGGGGCGTCGTGGGGGGAGCGCTCCTCACCCCGGAAGACATCACCTCCGAACTGCGGCAACTCGAGTCCGCATTCCGGGCGCGGCTGCGGGAGCTTGCGGTCGAACTCGGCGAGGAAGAGCAACCCGCGCTGGCCGACCTCCTCCCGGAGGCCGCGCTCGCCGAAGTCCGTGAACTCCTCACGCGGATCCTCGGACAGGGCCGCGAGTTCCTGGCCGGGACGCTGGACTCCCCGGACTTCGGGGATGAAGCCGGGCGCCTCCTCGAGTCGATCCGGGAGTCGCTGAGCGACGAATCGCTCGCGCAGACCCTGGAGCCGGAACGGATCGCGGCCATCCGCGACACGATGGACGGCTGGCTCGCGCGGCTCGTCGATTCGTCGGCCTTCGAGGCGACCGTGCGTCGCCACCTGGACGAGGCCGCCCGGCAACTGCTCCAGCCGCACCGCACGTTCGAGCAGCTGATTCCCGCGGGGCTCGTTGCCGCGCTGGAGCACGCGATCAAGGACTACCTTCCGGTCGCGATCGAGCGCCTGGGCCGACTGCTCGATGACCCGGATGCGCGGCGGCGGATCGAGCACGTGCTCGGGGAGCTGTTCGACCGCTTCATGCAGGATCTCCGCTTCCACCAGCGCGTCGTGGCCCGCCTCATCGTGACCGAGGAGACCGTGACCCACGCGCTCGATGCCCTGCGGGAGGAGGGCGCCGACCGCCTCGGCGGGGTGCTGCGAGAACCGGAGGTCCAGACGGCGATCGCGCGGCACGTGAACGACGGCGTCGTCGAGTTCCTCCGGCACCCTCCTTCGGAGGTCATCGGCGGCGCGGGCGATCCCCAGGTCGAGAGCGCGCTCGATGCGTCGGCCGAGTGGCTCGTGAGGGCGGCGCGGGATCCGGGCTCGCGGGCCTTCCTGCTCGACCGCCTCGAGGGGCTGCTCGAACGCTTCGGAGAGAGGAGCTGGGCGGACCTGCTGCGCGCCGTCCCGGCCGACCGCGTGGCGGCCTCGCTGGCCGCCGGGTTCCGGTCCGACGCGGGACGCGTCCTCTTCGACTCGATCGCCGAGCCGATGGCGGACCGGCTCCTGCACACGCCGATCGGGCGGCTCGGGCGCTTCCTGCACGAGGACGCCGCGGTACGGCTTGCGGATACGCTCGCCACGCCCGCCTGGGACTGGATCGTCAACCGCGTGCCGGAGGTGGCGGAACGAATCCGGATCGCCGAACGTATCTCGACGAAAATCGAGAACTTCTCCATCGAGCGGATCGAACACCTTGTTCGCGACATCAGCCAGCGCGAATTCGACCTCATTGTGCGGCTCGGATACCTGCTCGGCGCCGGAATCGGCACCGGGCTCGTGATCCTCGACTCCCTCCCGGTACTCGAGTTCATCCGGGGACTGTTCGGATGAGACCGGCGCGCATCGTTGCCGCCGCCGCGGTCGCATGCGGCGTCGGTCTCGCCGGGTCCGCCTGCGCTTCTCCCGATGCGGCGATCGACCGCACGGAGGGCACGGGGGAGTTGCGCGGGCTGGCGATCGAACAGCCTTTCGAGGCCCCGGAGTTCGCCCTGACGGATTCGCGGGGGCGCCGGTTCGACTTCCGGCGGGAGACCGCGGGGTCGCTCACGCTGCTCTTCTTCGGGTACACGAACTGCCCCGATATCTGCCCGGTGCAGATGGCGGTGCTCGGGGCCGCTCTCGACGATCTTTCGTACCCGGACCGGCGGGAGATCGAAGTCGTGTTCGTGACGACGGACCCGGCGCGCGACACGCCGGACCGGCTGCGGAGCTGGCTGGACCTCTTCGACGCCTCCTTCGTCGGCCTCTACGGGGAGATGGAGACGGTGAACGAGATCCAGGCCGGGTTCCGCCTTCCGCCCGCGCGGATCGAAGGGACCTCGCCCCCGCCGGGCGCGGGAGAGCCGTACCTGGTGGGACACGCGACGCCGGTCGTCGCCGTCACGGGCGACGGCGTGGCGCGGGCGCTGTACCCGAGCGGCGTGCGCCAGACCGACTGGCGGCACGACCTTCCGCTGCTCCTGCGTCTCAACCGGTCGGTGTCGAAGCCGGGGGGCGAAGCGGGTCCGAGCGGCGGCTGAGGCACGCGATGCAATGGTGGTGTGCCGCCCAGGGCATCCCGTGGGACTGGTCGTGGCGCCCCTACCCGGGCGTCTGGCTCTTCGTCGCGTGCCTGTGCCTCGCCTATCGCGCCTTCACGCGGGGCGCCGTGCCTTCGCGACTCGAGGTCGTCCGCTTCGCCGGCGGCGTGCTCATCCTCTGGATCGCGCTGGACTGGCCGGTGGGTGCGCTGGGCTCGGGATACCTGGCGTCGGTGCACATGGTGCAGTTCCTCCTCATCGCGCTGCTCGCCCCGCCGCTCCTCATCGCGGGGCTTCCGCGCGCGGCGCTGGAGCGCGTGCGGGGCGGCCGGGCCCTCTCCCTCCCCGGATTCCTCGCGCGGCCGCTCATCGCGCTGCTCTTCTTCAACGCGATCGTCATCGCGACGCACTGGCCGGAGGTCGTGGACGGTCTCATGGCCTCGCAGGCAGGCTCGCTCGCCCTCGACATGGCCTGGCTGGGCGGCGGACTCATCTTCTGGTGGCCCGTCGTGAGCCCGGTGCCGCACCGGCCGCGCTTTCCGCTCGGCGTGCGGATCTGCTACCTGATCGCGAGCACCGTGCTGATGACGCTGCCCTACGTCTTCCTGACCTTCGCGGAACTCCCCTTCTACGCCACGTACGAACTCGCGCCGCCGGTGGGGACGCTCTCCGCGGGGGAAGACCAGCGGCTCGCGGGGCTGATCATGCGGATCGGCGGAGGCACGATCCTGTGGTCGGCGGCGGGGATCATCTTCTGGTTCTGGTACCGCTCGGAGAACGACGCCACCCGCTGAGGCGGGGGTTTGCCAAGGGGCGCTAGTCGCTCACCTGTTCGGAGACCCAGTCGACGTAGGGCGCGGAACCGGCGGTCACGGAGATGAAGAGGATCTCCGGCACGTCGTAGGGATGGAGTTCGCGGATGCGCCGCTCCACGGCGTCGCTGCGGGCGGCCGTCGTCTTGAGGATGCCGAGGGCCTCCGCTTCCTCGCACACCTCGCCCTGCCAGCGATACACGGAGGTCACGCGGTCCACGACGTTCAGGCAGGCGATGAGCCGTTCTCCGACGAGGGTCCGTCCCAGCCGCACGAGTTGTTCGCGGTCGGGCCCCGTGACGAGCCCGGCCACGACGTCGCTCACGGGCGGTCCCGCTCTTTTTCCCGCCCGCTCATGGCGTCCTCGGCCCGCTCGTAGAGCGCTTCGATCGCGTCGGCGAAGCGGGCCTCGATCACGCGACGCTTGACCTTCAGGGTCGGCGTCAGCTCCCCGCCCTCGACGGTGAACGGCCCCGGGACGAGGAGTACGTCGCGCGGCCGCTCGTAGTGCGCGAAGTCCCGGCAGCGGTCCCGCACGGCCTTTTCGAGCATGGCGCGCGTCCGGGCGTCCGCGACGAGGTCGGCGTCCGCCGCTTCCTCGACCCCGTGCAGCTCCGGACGAACGGCCTCGAATTCGGGCACGACGATGACGATCGGGAACTTTCTCCCGTCGCCCAGCATCACGGCTTCCGCCACCATCGGGTGCCGCTTGATCTCCGCCTCGACGGGCTGCGGCGCGATGTTCTTTCCGTAGGCGGTGATGATGAGGTCCTTCTTGCGGTCCGTGATCCGGAGATACCCGTCGTCGTCGATCTCGCCCACGTCGCCGGTGTGGAACCAGCCGTCGCCGTCGATGGCTTCGGCCGTCGCCTCGGGCTTGTTGTAGTAGCCCGCCATGATCTGCGGCCCGCGGATGAGGATCTCGCCGTCCTCGGCGATCCGGATCTCGGTGCCGGGGATCGGCTTGCCGACCGTGCCGAGGCGGATGGCGTCGATCGGATTGAAGCTGACGGCGGGCGAAGTCTCCGTGAGCCCGTACCCTTCGACGATGGGCAGGCGCGCGGCGAAGAAGAAGCGGGCGATGGCGGGCGCGAGCGGGGCTCCGCCGCTCACGAAGTAGCGGACCTGTCCCCCCGTCCGGGCGCGCAGCTTCGAGAACACGAGGCGGTCGGCGAGCTCGGCCTGGAGACCGAGACCCGGCCCCACCCGGCGTCCCTCGAGCTCGGCCATCGCACGCGCTTCCCCGACGCGACGCGCCCAGTCGAAGATCTTCTGCTTCGCGCCGCCCGCCTCCCGGGCGGTGGCTTCGGCCCGTTCGAGCACCTTCTCGAACACGCGCGGGACGGCGGCCATGAAGGTGGGCGAGACCTCGCCGAGATCGCGGGCCACCGTGTTGGGGGACTCCGCGTACGCGACGGTCACTCCCGCTCGCCACATGATGTAGTGGCCGACCGTGCGCTCGAACACGTGCGCGAGGGGCAGGAGCGCGAGGGCCACGTGCGTGGAGTCGATCGGGAACACTCGCAGCGCCATGTCCGCGTTCGAATGGAAGTTGCCGTGCGTGAGCATCACGCCCTTCGGGTCGCCGGTCGTGCCCGAGGTGTAGATGAGCGTGGCCAGGTCCTCCGGACGCGTCTTGCGGGCGTGCGCTTCGTACGTCGCCGCGAGCGCTTCGGGCGCGGACTCGCCCAGATCGGAGAGGGCGTCGAGCTGCAGCGTCGCGAGCGAGGAGCCCTCGGGCGCCGTGACGGCCCCGAAGGCGATCGCCAGTTCCAGGGCGGGCAGGTCGTCCTTTACCTCCGCGACCTTGTCCAGTTGCTCCTGGTCTTCCACGAACACCGCGCGCGCGCCGGAGTCCGCGAGGATGTAGCGGACCTGGTCGGCGGGCAGCACGGGGTAGACGGGGACGGAGGTGAGCCCCGCCATGACGATGCCCCAGTCGGCCAGGGCCCACTCGAGGCGGGTCTGCGAGAGGATCGCGATGCGGTCGCCCGCCGTGAAACCTCGTGTCCGGAGCCCGAGCGCGATGGCGCGGGCGCGGCGCCCGATGTCCTCCGTGGAGGTCGAAACCCACGCGCCGTCCGCTCCCCGCGTACGCGCCGCGTCCTCGCGGGGCCGCGAGAGCCCGTCGAGGAAGAGTTCCGGTAATGTGCCGGGCCGATAGTCGTCCGGGAGCGGGCTCGAGACGTGCACGCTGCTGGTACGCGGGCCGCTAGTGAGCGACCGATTCCGCGGCCGGCACACCCAGCCGCTGCAGCGTGCGCCGGGCATGCTCGAGGTGCCTCGGCTCCTCCCGGTCTCCCCCCGCGTAGGCGAGGAACTCCTGAAGGTGCCGCGAGGCGTCCCGCTCGGCGCCCTTCTTCAACAGGAGGAACGCCAGGCCGTAGTGCGCCGCGGTGCTGCGCGGGCGCTCCTCGAGGGCGGCTCCGTAGGCGCGAACCGCGTCATCGGTCAGTCCGATGTGCGTGTACACCACGGCCATCTGTTCCAGCGTAGCCGGATGTCGCGGGTTGTACTTCAAGGAGAGCCGAAATGAAATGAGCGCCTCATGGTAGAGTTCCTGCCGAACCAGTTCCACACCTTCCTCGTAGAAGTCCGGCTGCTTCCGTCGGCGCCGTCCGTCAGTGTCCCAGATCTTCCACCACACCATGCCACCTCCCCCCGAGCGAGCTGGACCGTACGTCTCACTCAACCACCTTCCACACAGCCCCACACATCTGGCGACAACGGGGAATTATAGCGTTTCGTCAAGCTGTGGCAAATTTTCCGGCTACGCTTCCGGCTACGTCTAATGGCGTTCACCGACCCAGACGGTGCGGTCGGAGGCGACTTCCGCGAACTCGGACGCCGCGAGCAAGTCGAGGTCCGGAGGGGTCGGAGTCTCCACGACGAGGCGTGCGCCGGGCCGCGCGCAGCGCGTGACCTCGGACAGTCGGAGGGCCATGGGAGCGGCGAGCGCGATGCCGTGCAGCGCGCCGGAGCGGATCGGCCAGCGGTCCGGCGCGGCGCCCAGGAGCGGATCGACGCCGACGACGAGGTCCTCGATGGCCACGGCGGCCGGGGAGGAACGGTCGCCGGTGTCCGGCAGCCAGGCGACCACCTCGAGACGGTCGCCGAGACGGGCGATGTGAGGGGCGTACGCGGCCAGCCGCGGGCCGAGGAGCACCGCCATTCCGGCGCGGTCGCTCACGCCCAGCAGGGCGGCAAGACGCAGCGCCGCGTCCGGAGCGGCGTCCCCGGCGGGTCCGGCCGAAGCCGCCGCGGCATCGAGCGCCGTGGCGTCGGGGGGCGCCGTCCCGGCGTCCGGGGTGGCCCGTCGCGCGGCATCGGAAAGATCGAAGCGCATCGTCCCGCCGCGGATGGGCACCTCGATCTCGCACAACGGACAGCCCAGCCGACCCTCGACCACGCGACGCGACGCGGCCCGGTCGACGAAGGCGACGAGCCCGGCCGCCGCCCCGCAGTCGGGACAGTCCAGGACTTCAGCCAGTTCGAGAAACACGCCGCCGTTTCGGGCCGGCCACGACGCTAGTCCGAGCGGGTGAGGCGGAGGAACTCCTCGCGCGTCCGGTGATCCCGCCGGAACAGGCCGCGCACGGCGCTCGTGATCGTCTTCGAGTTCTGCTTCTCAACGCCCCTCATCATCATGCAGAGGTGAATGGCCTCCACGACGACGCCGACCCCCTGCGGGTTGAGCGCGTCCTCGATCGCCTGCGCGATCTGCTCGGTCAGGCGCTCCTGAAGCTGAAGCCGGCGGGCGAACACGTCCACGATGCGGGGGAACTTGGAGATGCCGACGATGCGTCCGTTCGGGATGTACGCGATGTGCGCCTTGCCGAAGAAGGGGAGCATGTGGTGTTCGCACAGCGAATAGACTTCGATGTCCTTGACGATGACCATCGAATCGTGGGGTTCCTCGAAGATCGCCGTGCCGATGACCTCCTCGACGGTCTGGCCGTAGCCGCGGGTGAGAAACTCGAGGGCGGAGGCCACGCGCGCCGGCGTCCGGACGAGCCCCTCGCGGTCGGGGTCCTCGCCGATCAACTCGAGCTGTTCGCGGACGAGACGCGACAGACGCTCTTCGCTCACGGCCTCCTCCAGGAGTGTTCCGGGATGTCGCGGACGAATGCGGGGCGCAGCCGCGCCCCGTCCGGGATGCAAAAGGGGCGACCCGTGGGTCACCCCCTCTGTAGAATCAGATGCAAGGGGATTTCTTGAAGCCCTCCGCAACACGGTTCGGCCCCTCCCATCGGTTTCCGCCGTCCCCGCAGGGCATGACGTCCGCCTCCGGATCGGAGACTCTATGGGCAATTGTTGGCTCAAGAAATATGGCCTTGCATCCGTCTGCGTGAACGTTAGTGCGGCTTCGGGTTCGCGGCAAACCCCTGTGGCGCACGCCGAACGGAGGGCCCCGGTGGCGCGCGGCGATCGCCGACACCATGATGCTTCCGAACATCTCCCCAACGGAGGCGCCATGGCCCGCCGACCCTCGCCGCCACGTTCCGCCGCGTCGTCACAGGAGGTGACGGATGAGCAACTCGACGCGTACATCCGCACGCGCCTCGCGCTCGCCGGCGTCGATCTCTCCGTGCTCCCCGACGACGATGAGGATGCGCCGGCGGATCAACGCCGCATCATGGCATCCGCACGGCGCTTCCTGAGGTCGACGCCCGGGGCGATCGCGGACTTCGAGTTCGACCCCATGGGGCCGGCGCCGGCCATCTACCCCGCCGAAGTGAGCGCGTGGAACCGTGGGTGAGCTGAACCGGCGCCGCTTCCTCGAGCGGATGACGGCGCTGACCGCGACGGCCATGGCGGCCCCCGCGACCCTGGGCGCGGTCTCCGGCACGGGATCCGGGGTCGGGGTGCGACCCCCGGGAGGGACCGGAGCCGGCGGCCGGAGCGGAGAGGGCGGCCGGGCCGTGGCCGGACGCCTCGGCGAACCGGACCTTCCGCCTGCCAGCCGTCCCCAGCCTGCGGACCCGACCGAACTCACGCTCGCGGAGGCGGCGCGGCTCCTTCGTGACGGCGACCTGGGCGCGGTCGAACTCGTCGAGGCGTATCTCGCGCGGATCGGCCGTTGGGACCCCCGCTACCAGGCGTTCAACACGGTGGTTTCCGAGTCCGCATTGGAAGCGGCCCGGGCCGCCGACCGGACGCGCGGGCGGGCGCCGCTGACCGGGGTGCCGCTCGCGATCAAGGACAACTACTTCACGGCCGGGGTCCGCACGACGGCCAACTCGTTCATCTTCGAGGACTTCGTGCCGGACTTCGACGCGACCTCGTGGGCCCGGCTTCACGACGCGGGCGCGATCCTGCTCGGCAAGACCCAGATGGGCCCGCTCGCGACGACGGCCGCCTCGACGCCCACCGGAGAGCGCACGACGGTGAACGCCTGGGCGCCGCACCACGACGATGTGAGCCCGGGCGGGTCCTCGAGCGGGTCGGCGACGGCGGTCGCGGCGCGCATGGCCGCGTCGAGCACGGGCACGCAGACGGGCGGCTCGATCACGAACCCCTCGAACGCGCAGGCCCTGACGGGAATCAAGCCGACGATGGGCCGGGTCTCACTGCACGGGATCCTCCCTCTCACCTATACGCGCGACCATCCCGGCCCCCTGGCCAGGGACGCGGTCGACGCCGCGCTGATGCTGCAGATCATGGCGGGGCCGGACCCCGCGGACCCCCGGTCCCTCGGCCTCCCGCCGGTCCCGGACTACCTGGGGGCGGTGCGCGGGGACGACGCCGCGCTCAGGCATCCGGAGCGCGGGGGGGCGGTGCGGATCGGCGTCCTGCCGGGCTTTCTGGACGAGCCCGAACCGCCGGAGGATCCCGGGCCCGACCCGGACCCCGACGTCGACCGCATCGGGAGTTCGTTCCCGCGGCGCGAGCGGACGCAGGCGGCGTACCGCCGGGAGGTGGCGACGGTCGAGGCGCGGCGGCGCATGCTCGCGACCCTCGAGGAGATGGGGGCGGAGATCGTCGAACTCGACTTCCCCACCCACTGGGAGACGCTGACGAGCTTCAACTTCAACAACGTGCGGCTCCCGGAGCGCTCCGAGATCTTCCTCGAACACCTTCGCGATGACGTGAGGAAGTTCGGCGTCTCGCTCGCGCCGTGGATCAACGGGCTGCTCCTCCCCGCGGCGGAATACGTGCGCGGCTCGCGGGCCCGGCTCGTCCTCCTGAGGGAAGTCCTCGACGACGTGTTCGGCCGCTGCGACCTGGTGACGCAGACCGCGCCCTTCCCCTTCGACATGGTGGGGCTGCCGCTCATCGGCTTCCCGATCGGGTTCGAGACCGGGTCGACGGGATACCCGAGACCCATCGGGGGCATGTTCGGCGCGGAACCCTACGCGGAGCACCACCTGCTCGCCGTCATCGCGGCGTACCAGCGCGCGACGGACTGGCACCTGCGGCGCCCCGCGGACCCCGGCGACCTTCGCCCCGCGGACGGAGACGGGGACGGTCCGCGCGACGGATCCGACCGCCGGGGCGGCCGGACCCGTTCACCGGGGCGCTACGACCTGTTCGACGTGATGGAGCGCGGCGAATAGCGCCACGCCAGCCGGCACTCACCACGCGATGCCGTAGTCGTCGCCGTGGTGGCTCGAGCCGCCCCAGAAGGCGTCGTTCTCCCAGTCGAAGAAGATCGCGTTGATCGGCCCGGACGTGCGCTCCGAGAAGGTCAGGTCGTATCCCATCGACTCCAGGGCGGAGCGGATCCAGGGCGGGGTCGCGTCCTGCAGGAGCATCCGTCCCGGGCGCGTCTCGTGCTGGCCGAACGAGCCGCGCATCTGGAAGCTGTTCATGTTCGGCGCCTCGACCGCCTGCTGCACGTTCATGTCCCACTCGACCACGTTGAGGAAGAACTGGAGCAGATTCTGGTCCTGGCCGTCGCCGCCCTGGACCGCGAAGGAGAGGAAGGGACGGCCGTCCTTCAGCGCCATGCCCGGCGTGAGCGTGGCGCGCGGGCGCTTGCCGGGTTCGATCACGTTGTACGGGTTGTCCGCCTCGTCGAGCACGAAGCTCTGGGCCCGCTGCGAGAGCCCGATCCCGGTCTCCCCGGCGACGACGGCGGGGATCCAGCCGCCGGAGGGCGTGATGGAGACGACCCAGCCCTCGGCGTCCGCCGCCTGTACGGAGGTGGTGCCGAGATAGAAGTCCTCATCGAGTGCCGCGTGATCGCTCAGCGACAATTCGACGCCCTGTTCCGTGGTGACTTCGGCCCGCGTCCCCCAGCGCTCGAGCAGGTCGGCGAAGGGGTTCTCCTCCCCCTGGAAGGGATAGGGATCGCCGGGCCCCGCGTTCGGATCGTTCCGGTCCCAGTCGATGGTCTCGAGCCGGGCTCGCGCGTAGTCCTTCGAGAGGAGTCCCTCGATCGGTTCCGCGGGCGGGAAATACGGGTCGCCGTAGTAGAAGTCGCGGTCGGCGAAGGAGAGGTTCATCACCTGGTAGAGCGCGTGGAGGTAGTTCGCGCTGTTGTATCCCATGGCCTGGAGGTCGAGCTGCTCGGCCATGTTGAGCGCCTGCAGCATGACGGGCCCCTGGACCCAGGTCGTGAGCTTGTAGACGTCGATCCCCTTGTAGTTGGCGGTGACGGGTTCCTCGAGGTAGACCTGCCAGTTCGCCATGTCCTCCATCGTGATGAGCGAGCCGGCCGCCCGCGCGCCCGCGACGAAGTCGGCCGCGATGTCGCCCCGGTAGAAGGCGTCGTAGGCCGCGTAGATCGCCTCCTTGCGGCTGGCGCCTCGCGCCAGCGCCGCGGCCTCGGCTTCCACGAGCCGTTCGAGCGTCCGCTTGAGGTCGGGCTGCCGGAAGATCTCGCCCTCCCGCGGGCCCGGGTTCTCCGCGTCGTCCGGGTGCGTGAAGTAGACATCCACGGACGACGGCCACTGCCGAATCTCGTCCGCCGTATTCCGGATGCGGCGCGCCGCGTCCGCTTCGATCGGGTACCCGTCCGCCATCTCGATCGATGGCTGCAGGACGTCGGCGAGACTCAGCCGGCCCCACTCGGCGAGCATCGTCATGAGCCCGCCGGGCGTGCCGGGGGTCACGGCCGACAGCGGACCGAACTCGGGCGGGAAGTTTTCGTGGCCCTCCGCCCGGTAGTGGTCCGGGGTCGCGCCGGTCGGCGCCACGCCGAGCGCGTTGACGCCGATCACGCGCTGTTCTCCGGGGTGATAGACGAGCGCCTGCGTCTCCCCTCCCCACGAGAGCACGTCCCACATCGTGGAGGTCGCGGCCAGCATGGCGGCCGCCGCGTCGACCGCGTTCCCGCCCTGGTGGAACATGCGCGCGCCGGCGGTGGCGCCGAGCGGCTTGCCGGTGATCGCCATCCAGTGGCGTCCGTGCAGGACCGGCTTGGCCGTGCGCTGGGCCTCGAGGACCGGGGGCAGAACCAGGAGCAGCAGGGCCGCGAGCGCGACGCCGGGCGTCCGCACGGGGCGGGGGGAGCGGGGGCCGAAAGCGACAGACATCATGGAATCCTCCGGGTAGGGACCGAGCGAGCCGACAGCCGAATATGGACCCCGCCATGCGCGTGGCGAAAGCCGGGCCGAAGCCGGCAGCCCGTGGCCGGAAACCCGGCGGCTAGCGCCGGCGTCGGATCCCGCGCCTCAGGGCGGTGGGCTCGGGGCGCTCGACCTCCGCCTCCTCCGGGGGCGGCGGCTCCACGTCGGGTTCGAAGCCGGGGACGACGCGGCGCTCGATCGTCTCGCCCAGCAGCCGCTCGATGGCCCGGATCTCGACCCAGTCGCTCGCGGCCATGAGCGTAATCGCGTCGCCGGTGTCGTCGCCGCGGGCGGTGCGGCCCACCCGGTGCACGTAGTCTCGGGGATCTTCGGGCACGTCGAAGTTCACGACATGGCGGATGCCGCGGATATCCAGACCTCTCGCGGCCACGTTCGTGGCGACGAGGACGCGGATCGAGCCCTCGCGGAAGCGCCGCAGCGCCTTGTCGCGCTGGTCCTGGTGCTTGCCGCCGTGCAGCCCCGCCACCGCGACGCCGTGCGACCGCAGATAGTCGGCGAGGTAGGTCGCCGTCACCCGCGTGCGCGTGAAGACGAGCACCTGTCCGTCCGGCCACTCGCCGAGCAGGTGGTGAAGGAGCGCGTGCTTCTGCGACCAGTCCACCGGATGGAGGACCTGGCGGATGCCCTCCGCCGCGGTCTCCCGGCCCACCTGCACCTCTTCGGGGTCGGTCATCAGCTGATGCGCGAGCCAGCGGACGCCATCGGGCATCGTCGCGGAGAAGAGGAGCGTCTGCCGGTCGTCCGGCGTGTGGCGCACGATCTCCTTCACGTCGTCGATGAACCCCATGTCGAGCATGCGGTCGGCTTCGTCCAGCACGAGGACCTCGACGCGGGACAGGTCCGCGTTCCCGCGCTTGATGTGGTCGAGCAGGCGGCCCGGGGTGGCGACGAGCACGTCGCACCCGAAGGCGAGTTCTTCCTTTTCGGGCCCCAGCGGGGTGCCGCCGTGGACGATGACGGACTCGATGGAGGAGACCGCGCCGTAGGTCGTGACGGCGGCGCCGACCTGCTGTGCGAGTTCGCGCGTCGGCGTGATGACCAGGCCCCGAGGGGCGGTGGACGGTTCCGTGGCCGCGAGCCGCTGCACCGCGGGGAGGGTGAAGGCCGCCGTCTTCCCGGTGCCGGTGTGCGCGGTGCCGAGGACGTCGCGCCCGGCGAGGATGGCGGGAATCGCCTGGCGCTGAATCCCGGTGGGCTCGGCGTAGCCCGCCCTCGCCACGGCCTCGACGAGATCGGACGAAAGACCGAGTTCGGCGAAGGGGTGCCCTTCGTCACTCACGTGCGTACCGTCTCATGAGGCGCGGGGTGCGGCGGGCGAACCGCCGGACCGGCGAGCGTTTCTTCGGGAGCGGGCAGGATGACCAGACTTCGTTTCGCCATGGAATGGGACAGCCATCGGGTCTTCGCCCGACGGAGCATGCGCCGCCACGGTGGGGCGCGGGAAGTCGCTTCGCAAGACGGAGGGGAGTCCGCAGGGGCGAAGCTCCGCCGCGGCGGGGGCCGAAGGCGTGCGTTTCGACCCCGACGTCAGCGTGCTCGCGACGGCCGAACTGCGGCGCCGCTGACCCGGGCGGCACCTCGGGCCGGCTCCGGGCTGCCGAGCGTGAGGTCGCACGCCAGGAGATCGTCGTCCGTCTCGCGGCGAACCACCTCCCGCGCCGCGCCGTCCCGCACGAACACGACGGAGGGGCGTCCGACCCCGTTGTAGCGGCTCGACATCGCGAACACGTAGGCGCCCGTGCCCGGGATGGCGAGCACGTCGCCCACCGCCGTGTCGCCGGGCAGCGTCGCCGCCGGCGCGATCACATCGCCCGACTCGCAGTGCCGTCCCACGACGCGAAACGTCGGCCCGGCCTCGCGGGGCGGGCGCGACGCGTTCAGCACCTCGTAGCTCGCCCCGTACAGCGACGGGCGCGGGTTGTCCGAGAGCCCGCCGTCCACGGCCAGCGCCTCCCCGGCCCCATCGATGCGCTTGCGCGCGTGAATCGTGTAGAGCGTGAGGCCCGCGTTCGCGATCACGGACCGGCCGGGTTCGACGATGAGCCGGTACGCGCCCAGCCGCGCCTCCGCGTCGGACCGGCGCAGGCCGGCCTCCAGCGCCTCGGCATACTCCCCCGGCGAGGGCACGTCGTCCCCCGCGCGGTACGGCGCCGCGAGCCCTCCCCCGAGATCCAGGTCGACCGTCTCGGGGAAGCAGAGCCGAAGCGGCGCGACGAAATCCACCGCCGCCTCCGCGACGCGGGAGAAGAGGGCGGGGTCCCGAATCTGGCTGCCCGCGTGGATGTGGACGCCGGCCAGACGCCACTCTCCCGCGCCCGCGATCCGGCGCGCGACGGACGCCGCGACGGGCGGCGACATCCCGAAATGCGTGCCCGGCCCCACGGTCCGCACCTTCTCGTGCGTTTCGGGGGTCAGGTCCACGTTCAGCCGCAGGAGCAGGTCGGGACGACGGTCGGAGCCAACGACAGCCGCGGCCCTCCGCAGGTCGTCGACCTCGTCGGGATGGTCGATGACGATCCGTCCCACCCCGTACGCGATGGCTCGTTCCAGCTCGACGGACGACTTTGCGTTCCCGTGCAGGATGACGTCGCGCATCGGGAACGCGGCCCGCCGCACGAGTTCGAGTTCCCCGCCGGAGACGACATCCACGAGCCAGCCCTCCCTGGCCAGGAGCCGCACCAGGGCCCCGCACAGGAAGGCCTTGCCGGCGTACGTCAGTCCGGCGTCCGCTCCGAAGGCGGCGCGAAAGCGGGCGAGGCGATCCTCGAGATGGCTTTCATCGACGACGACCAGCGGCGTGCCGAATCGGGCGGCGAGTTCCGCCAGCGCGACCCCGCCGACGCGCCCGCGCCCGCCGGCCTCCGTCCATGAGACGGGCAGAACGTCCCTCACATCAGCGCCCCGACGACGGCGAAGCCCGCGGTCGCGATCCCCCCGGCGACGATCGCATACGGAATCTGCGTCCGGACGTGCTCGATGTGATCGGTGGCCGACGCGAGAGAGGCAATGATCGTCGTATCGCTGATCGGGCTGCAGTGGTCACCGAAGATGCCGCCCGACAGCACCGCCGCCACGAAGGGCGCGGGCGGCAGGCCGAGGGCGTTCGCGAGCGGGACGGCCACCGCGAGCATGATCGCGAACGTCCCCCAACTGCTCCCGGTGGCGAAGGCGATCCCGCCCGTGACGACGAACACCAGCGGCAGCAGCACCATGAGCGGGAACGTGTCTCCGACGATGCCCGCCGCGTAGAGACCCGTCCCCAGCGATCCCGTCACGTCCCCGAGCGACAGCGCGAGCCAGAGCACGACCGCCATCCCGGTGAGCGCCCCCGCCCCCTTCAGGCCGACCCGGCTCAGGCTCTCCAGATTGAGGGAGCGCTGGCCCAGGGCGAGGAGCCAGGCGAGCGCCAGCCCTACCAGCACCGCCCACAGCACGCTCGTCGTGCCGGAACCCTCCGCGATGGTCCCTCCGCCCGTGACCCACATGAAGACGGGCATGGAGACGACCATGGCCGCGATCGGGATCAGCATGTTGCGAGGCTTGAGCGCGACGCCCTCGGCCGGCGGCGGTGCGATCTCATCCGGGTCCGCGAGCGCCACCGCGTGGTCCCAGTGGAGACGCCCGTCCCGCGTGCGCGCCTCGGCCTTCTTCATCGGGCCCCAGTTCCAGCCCCGGAAGGCGGTCAGGCCCGCGAGGATGAGCGCCGCGACGGCGTAGAGGTTGAGCGGAATCGCGACGAGGAAGACGCCGAGCGGGTTGGCCACGCCCTGCTCGGTCAGGATGCCCAGAACCAGCGCGCCCCAGGCGTTGAACGGGATCAGGATGCAGACGGGCGCCGAGGTCGAGTCGACGATGTAGGCCAGCTTCTCCCGCGAGATTCGGAAGCGGTCGAAGAGGGGCCGCGACACGGAACCCGCGACGAGGATCGTGAGATTCGATTCGATGAAGACGACGATCCCGATCAGCCAGGCCATGATCTGGGCGCGCCGGGCGTTCGTCACCCACCGAGCCTCCTCGACCCAGCGCACGAAACCCCGCATGCCGCCGTTCGCCTCCACCGTGGCGATGAGGGCGCCGATGAGGAAGGTGAAGATGATGACCCGCGCGTTGCCCGCGTCGCCCAATACGCCGATCGCGCCATCGATCGCCGCCGCCGCGCCGGCGGCCGGGTTCCAGCCGGAGAGAATCGTGTGTCCGAGCCAGATGCCGGCCGCCAGGGAGAGGAAGACCTGGCGGGTGTAGATCGCGAGCCCAATGGCCAGCAGGGGGGGAAGAAGCGAGGCGAAGCCGTACGTACCGACTTCCTGCAGAGCGATTTCGGCCATTCACGTCCTCCCGGGGTGTAGCGGCCCGCGGCGGCGACTCAGCGCTTCGAGACCCAGCGGCTCCGTCGATCGTAGAACCTGAGGGGTCGATCCGCCGCGCGCGAGATCCCGATCCGCGTCGTCACCTGCACGGCCGCCTCCGGGACAGGCTCTCCCCAAAGCAGGGAGAGCGGAGGATGATCGAGCCGGTGTCCCTGCAGTTCGGGGCCCACCGCGAGCGCCTGGGCGAGTCGGGCCGGACCGTTGGTGAGTTCGGCGCGGCCGCGGCGGCGGCGCATGACGTCGAGGCCCTCGGTTGGCTCGACGGCTCGCAGGAGAACGCCGGCCGGGAAGCCTTCCGGTCCCGTGACCACGTTCAGGAGCCAGTGGATGCCGTAGTTGCGGTGGATGTACGCGGTGCCCGGAGGTCCGAACAGCGGGGCGTTCCGCGCGGTGCGGCCGATCCGCGCCGCCGCGTGGCAGGCTTCGTCCTCGGGCCCGGTGTAGGCTTCCGTCTCGACGATGCGGCCGACCGTCCGCTCGCCCGCACAGTCGGAACGCACCGTGCAGCCGAGCAGCGCACGGGCCACCTCGACGGCGGGGCGGGACAGAAAGTCGGCGCCGATCGGTCCGGATCCGGGATCCGGGCCGGCCGGCTCGTTCAGCTTTCCAGCTCTGCGCGCCGGGCTTCGCGAACCACCTTCGCCCGACCTTCCGAGAGCACTTCTGTCAGGCGCGCCGGCTCGGAGTCGATGACCTCGAACACGCGGTCTCCGAAGTGGTCGAAGAGCACCTCCGCGGTCCGCTTCCCGACGCCCGCATAGTTGCGGACCATGTGTCCGATGGGCCCTCCGGCCGGCTTCGAGGCCGGCTTCGAGGCCGGCTTGGAGGCCGATTTCGCGGTTCCGCGGGCCGACCTGCCCGCCCCCCCGGCCTTGCGGGCCGCCGGCTTGTCGCGAGCCGGGACGTCCGCGCGCTTCGCGTCCGCCTTCGTCTCCTCCGTGGCCGTCTCCTCATCGGCCACCGGACCGATGCGAGGCGCACCCGCCTTCTTCGCCGCGCCCGCCGCCGCCGTCCGCCCGCGGGATCCCGAGCGGTAGCGCCCCAGTGTTCGCGGAGCAGACGCCTTCTCCCGGGCGGCCGGCCGGCTGTCCCGGGCCTCCGGCTCGTGCTTCGGCGCGGACGCCGCGGGCTCCTTCTTCGGCGTCTCCTTCTCGCGACTCGGCCGCGAGGCCCGCTGTTCCCGCGCCTTCGGCTGGCCGCGGCGGTCGGCAGGCCGATCACGCCGCTCGTCGGGCCGATCATGCCGCTCGCTCCGCCTGACGCCGATCCGACCGGCCTTTCCCGGTTGCCTTCGCCTCCTGGGCGCCGGACGCGTTCTTGCCGCCGCGTTCGGACCGAGGCGGCTCCGCCTTCCGTTGCTCAGCCGGCTTTTTCGGCTGGCGTTGCGCGTCCGCGCTGGCCGCCGGAGACGACGGCGCGCGCCGGGGCGCCGGCTTGCCGCGGGGGGCCGGCTTGCTCCGGGGCGCAGACTTGCTCGGCCGCTCTGCCTCCCTGCGGGCGTCCGGCTTGCTCGAGGGTTCCGGCTTGCTCGGGGATGCCGGCCCTCGCCGGAGGCGGCCGAGCGTCTTGCGCGCGGCCCGGGCCGCAGCGGACAGGGGGGACCGTCCCCCCGCCTCGTCCGGGGTTGCGGCCGGCTCCGACGCCGCCTTGCGCGCGGGCGCGGCCGGGACGGTCAGATAGTGATTGCCGTCGTCATGCCGCGACATCCGGACCACGCCGGCGTCGTGCGCCGCCCGCAGGAACAGGCTGAACTTGCTGAAGCCGAAGCTGCCCTCATCGAAGGCGGCGTCGTACTGCAGCAGCTTGCGCTTGGCCATGGAATCGCGGACCGGGGCTCCGTCCCGCGAGAGTTCGGCCACCGCGCGCTTCAGCGCCTCGTAGGCGCCTTCGAGGGCCGCTCCCGGAGAGTCCGTCGTCTTCGCCGGCGGCTTTTCGGCCTTCGCGGGCGCCCGCTCTTCCGGGGCTTTCGCGGCGGACCCGCGGCCGCGACCGCGGCCGGAGCCTCCGCGGCGGCCGCGCCGGCCGCGGCTCCTGGCCTGCGCGGTCTCTCCTTTGGAGGATACCGCGTCGGCGGCCTCCGCCGATGCCGGTGGCGCGCCGGACGGCAGGCCGATGTCGTACTGGCCGTTTTCCCGCTTCTGCAGCACGATCCGATCGCGCTTGGCCGCTTCGCTCAGAAACCGGTTGAACCGGGAGAAACCGGCCGTTTTCTCGTCGAAGCCCGGGTCCATCTCCAGCATCACCTGCTTCAGGCGATCCGACCGCATGACATCGCCGCGCTCGGCCATGCGCGCGACGGCCCTGCTCGTCAGCTCCCACGGATCGTGCTTCCTGGTCTGGATTTCGTCGGCCGAGGTGAGCCCGGACAGCCGGTTGTAGCTGTAGTACTCGTCGCAGTTCTGGACGAGGATGTCCGAAGTGGATTCCTGGAGCCCCACGCCGATCACATACTTCCCGTACTCCTTCAGCTTCAGCACGAGGCTGGAAAAGTCGGAGTCCCCCGACAGGAGGATGAAGGTTCCGATCTCCGGGCGCGTGAACACCAGTTCGAGCGCGTCGATCGCGAGCCGGATATCGGTGGCGTTCTTCTTCGACGACCCGTAGGCGGGCGCGAAGATGAGATCGACGGAGGACTCGGAGAGCGGCACGATGTACTGGGGATAGCGTCGCCAGTCCGCGTACGCTCGCTGGACGGCCACCTTGCCGTGGATGATGTCCGAATCGAGGAGGTTTTGGAGTTCCTGTCCCAGGTTGGACCGGATCCCCATGGTCACGTTGTCGAAGTCGATGAGAAGCGCCGCGGCGCCTGCCATATCGGCGGGGGGGCGCCGGTGAGGCGCCCGCGTGTACATGTCGTTCATGTCCTCTTGTTCCGTTCGTTGCCGCGAACGGCCCGGTGAGGCCCCTCTGCCTCGCCCCCGGTGGCGGGGGGGATGGTGAGAGGGGTCTACGGATCGCCGTTCGCGCTCTCGCCGATCCGGTCGCGGGCCGCTTTGCCCGTCGACCGCAGCGGCGATCTGGTCTAGTCGGCCTCGGCGCGTACGATGCGGGCCAGATTCACGCGGCGCGCTTGTGTGCTGGAGGCCTCCGGCAGCTCATCCAGAAAGTGAATGAGATCCGGCACTCTGTGCTCTGCCAGAGATTCGTGGCAGAAATCGCGGATTTCGTCGGCCGTGATCAGGGCCCCTTCGGCAGTGATCACGCAGGCGCAGATGAGTTCGCCCAGCACGTCGTTGGGGATCCCGAGAACCACCGCTTCTTCCACCGCGGGGTGGGACCGGAGCTGCGCTTCGATTTCGGCGGGGTGAACGCTGTTACCCCCGCGAAGAATCACGTCGCTCAGGCGGCCGACGATATGCAGGTAACCCTCGGGGTCCACCATCGCAAGGTCACCGGTCTTCAGGAAGCCGTCCTCGGTCATGGTCTTCCGAGTCTGGCCGGGTTGGCGGAAGTACCCGTGCATCACGTTGAAACCGCGCACGGCGAGTTCGCCCACGGACTCGTTGGGGAGTTCCCCGCCGGCCTCGTCAAGCACCCTCACCTCGACCCCCTCGAGTGGCCGACCCACCGTGTGGGCCCGCTTCGACTCCGGATCCGACCGGGCCGTGATCGACACCGTGGGGGAGGTCTCGGTGAGGCCGTAGGCGCTCTCGAGATCGGGGATCAGGCGACGGCGCGCGTCGCGCACGAGGGCCTCGCCGACCGGGGCGCCCGCGATGACCCCGGTGCGCAGCGAGTCGGGCCGGGCCCTGCCCTGTTCCAGCGCCCTAAGCAGCATCACGAACATGGTCGGGACGCCGTGAACGACCGTGGCCTCGTGCTCCCGCGCGAGCGCGAGCGCGCCCGACGCGTCGAAGGTCTCCTGCAGCACGAGCGCCCCCCCGGTGCCGAGCGTCGTGAGCAGCGCCGTGAGCCCGAAGATGTTCGGCAGCGGGACGACACAGAGCGTGCGATCCTCGGCCTCCAACTCCAGCCGTGCGGCGGTCGCGAGCGCGGTCCGCACCAGGTTGTCGTGCGTGAGGACGACCCCCTTCGGGGCCCCCGTGGTGCCGGGAGTGTACAGGATCGCGCACGGATCGCGGTGCGGGTCCACCTCCGTCGGCGGGATTTCCCGACCGCGGCCGCTCGCGATGAGATCCTCGAACTGGAAGATCCGGTCGTCGTACCAGAGATCCTCCTCTCCGACCGTCACCACGTACTGAAGATCCGGCAGCCGCGTGAGGAGGCTCTCGAAACGCTGGAGGTAGTCCACGCCGTTCCAGTTCTCCGCCGTGATCGCGACGGCGGCCTCGGAATTCCGCAGCGTGAAGCGGAGTTCGCGCGGCGAACAGTTCGGACCGATGGGCACGAGGACGGCGCCCGCTTCCGCGACCGCCAGGGCGGAGACCACGAATTCGGGCCAGTTGGGCAACTGGACCGCGACGCGGTCCCCCGGCTCGACCCCCAGGTTGTGAAGCCCCACCGCGAGGGCGCGGGCCTGCGCCGCGACGCGGGAATAGCTCCACGACCCGCCCCCCGCCCATATGCAGGGCGCGTGCGGGCTCAACTCCGCGTGTCGCGCGAAGAGACCGGCGACGCTGAGCGTGGAGGTCGGGGACGGTTCGGGGGGGATCACTTCCGACAATCTCAAACGCCCGGGGCCGGTCGTAAAGCCGTCGCGAGCGGTTGTCCGAGGTCCTCCTCGCCGAGAGCGAAGCTGTGGCGTCCATCGGCGTCGGTGGCCACCTCGCCGAGCCGCGACAGGAATACGCAGCGGATCCGGTCCCGACGCGCCTTCTTGTCCTTCGACATCGCATCCCGAATCTCGGCTGGCTCGCGGTCCGTCTCCCAGTCGCCGTCGAGCCCGCACGCTTCCAGCAGCGCGGTGAGCTGTTCGGAGGTTCCGTGCTCGGTGACGCCTAGCAGTTCTCCCAGACGCGATTCGACGCGCATGCCCGCGGCGACGGCCTCGCCATGCAGGAGCTTGTAGCCCTCGAGAGCTTCCAGGGCGTGGCCGACGGTGTGTCCGAAATTCAGGATCTCGCGGCGGCCGCGCTCCAGCGGGTCATCGCCGACCACCGCCGCCTTGTGCCCCACGACGCGCTCGATGAGTTCGCCGGACGCATCCGGGTCGCCGCTCGATAGCGCCGAAGCCCCCCGGTCCATCCAGTCCCAGAGCTCCACATCGAGAATCGCCGCCGTCTTCACGGCCTCCGCCAGCCCGGCGCAGCGCTGGTGCCGCGGCAGCGTCTCCAGGACGGCGGGATCGATGAGCACGGCCGATGGGTGATGGAAGGCCCCGATCAGGTTCTTGCCCGCCTCGGTGTCGACGCCCGTCTTCCCCCCCACGGAGCTGTCCAGCATGGCCAGAAGCGTCGTGGGAATCTGAATGACGGGAACGCCGCGCATGTACGTGGCCGCGACGAAACCGGCCAGATCGCCCGCGACCCCGCCTCCCAGCGCGACGACGGCCGAGTCGCGACCGAACCGCGCGTGAAGCATGCGATCGCTCAGCGCGGCCCACTGCTCCCGGCTCTTGTTCCACTCGCCCGCCGGAAACGGGAACAGATCGGAGGCGAGACCGGCATCCTCGAGGCGGGAGACGACCGCGGCGCCATAGAGCCGCGCGACCTGCGAATCCGCGATCACGGCGTATCGGTGCGCCGGCGCGTACTCCCGGCAGACCGACGCCGCGTCGTCGAGCAGACCCGGTTCGATGTGAATCGGGTAGCTCCCGCCTCCGGCGGCTTCGACCTCCAGAGTCCTACGGCTCATGAGCCTCCATCGGAAGCCTCCGTCAGGCACAGTTCCGTGACCGTGACGCCCTCCCGGCCCACGGCGGCCGCCAATTCGGCGATCGAGCGCCCGAGCGACGGATGTCGCCAGGCGCCGGCAACTTCCGCCAGCGGCAGCAGCACGAAGGCCCGCTCCGCGAGCGCGGCGTGAGGAATCGCGAGGTGCGGCGTCTCGACGACGTCGTTCGCGTAGAGAAGGATATCGAGATCGAGCGGACGGGAGGAGTATCTCGGCGCGTCGAGGTCGCGGCCCGCCCGCGCCTCGAGGTCCTTGAGCGAAGCGAGCAGCGCGCCGGGCTGGAGACGGGTCCAGCCGGCGCAGCAGGCGTTCAGGTAGGCGGGCTGGTCCAGACCGTACGCGGGCGCGGTCTCATAGACCCTGGAGAACCGGGGTTCGACCAGCACCGTCTCCGCCAGGCGCCGCGCGGCGACGCGCAAATGGTCGATGCGAGAACCCAGATTCGATCCCATCCCGAGGGCCACGGCCCGCAGCGAGGGGTCGACCTCGGATGCTGGCCGGCCGGGGCCCGTCAAGGCGCGCCGGGCGCCCGAAGGGCTAGCGGCTCTCCGGGAGGGCCGGGACGATGTTGTTGCCCGGATTCGTGTTGCCCGGCTCGTCGAGCGCGGTGTCTTCCATCGAATCGACGTTGGGAACCGTGGGCCCGACGTTGAGGTCCACACACCCGGTCGCGGACGCGCCCGCCAAACCGATCAGGACCGCGCATGTCGCCAGGAAGTGCGTGGCTCTCAGTCTCATGTATCCCTCTGTGTTCTTGCTCAAGACCGTCTCCGTCGCCGAAAGCTAGCGCGGCGGACGACCGCCGCACAACGAGGAAACGTCCGAAGTCCGCGATTTCTGACAGCCCCCGATTCCGGACGTAAAGAGGCCACCGGGACGGACCCGGTGGCCTCTTCCACAACCCGGGGTCGCCCGCAGGCCCCCGGGCCGGGACACTCCGCCGAAATTGCTAACGCACCACGAGATCGGCGTTTGCGGCTCGAGCCTCCCTCGCGAGACTCCTCTGGATACGCTCCAGCGAGTACGCCGCACGCAGCAGCGCAGCGTCGAGACTGCCCGGCACGATCGACGGCGGGATCGGATTCCCGGCCGAACTCGGCTCCCCTCCGCCGAACGTGTAGATGTCCCGCTGCAGGACCTCGAGATCCGCGGCGGGGATCGGCAATTGCAGCGCACTCCCCGCCGGCATGATGTCGTTGCGCCGGCCGTGCCAGAACTCGAGCCCGCCGAACACGTTGAACACGTTTTCGAAGTGCTCGAACCACATCGCGTCGCGCAGGTTCCCGCAGCGGCCCTGTACGTCGTACCGCTTCCGCGGCGTGCATTCGCCGTTCGCGTTCGATGGCACCGCATCCGTCGGGTTCGACGGCGCGGGCGGCAGGCCCGCCTCCATGCGCGTCTTGTTCACGATGTCCGCGGCGGCCCCGAAGTTGCCCATGCGGTAGTGGCCCTCCGCCACGTACGCGTCCATCTCCTGGTGCGTCATGGACTCCATCGCGCCGAACTCGCAGCGGCTGCAGCTCAGCGTGTAGTCGTCGTACCGCGAGTCGCCGTAGTGCGACTGCCGGTACGTCCCGCGCTCCGGCCGGAAGATGATCGTGGCGTTGTACCGGTGGCGCGGACCGTACGAGGCGGCCGAGGGACTCACGGGCTCGCCCAGCGTGCCGGTCTCGTTCACCGCCGGGAACCGCTTGTCGTCGCCGAACGTCATCTCGCGCGCCGTCCGCTGTTCCGTGGGGAACGTCAGCCAGTCCTGGTACTGGCCGCTCTGGTCCGCCATGCCGACCCAGTCCATGTGCATGCGGTGCCAGGTGTTGTTCTCCTGCATGAAGATCTTGATGCCGCTCCACCACGGGGTCCCGGAAGAACGGTCCTGGCCGATGGCAACGAGTTCGCGAATGCCGTTCTCGGCGTCGGAGATGACCTTGCCCCAGTTCACGCCGGCGGCCTCGGCGTCGGTTCGCGGCAGGTTCGCGGCGCAGCGCGCCTTCCAGCTCACGAGGTAATCCGCGAGCTGGTTGTTGTCCCAGGGATTCCCGTTGATCCACGTATCCGGGAGCGTGAACGAGGACGACCGGGCCGCCGCCTCCGCCTCATCCAGCTTGTTCACGGCGTACTGATACACCGCGTTGTAGTCGACCGTGTCCAGCTCGCCGCTGAGATCCACGGTCTCATCGACGATGAAGGCCTGATCGTACCACAGCGCGAGCAGGCAGTTGAGTATCGCCTGACTGGCCATCGCGAACGTCCGGGCGCGCGCGTTCCGCTCGCCGCCGGGGCCGATCTCGAGACCCTCATCGAGGGCCCGGATCCCGTCCGACGCCGCGGAGATGCCGCCGTAGGCGTCACCCCAGTTCGCCTCGAAGACGTACGACGGGCTGTACGAAGCCGAGTTCGGCAGCGGCTCCCGGGGCTCACGACCGAGGTCGTTCATCCCCATGTTGCCCCACGTCGCCGTGTGGCGGCTCGACATGTGGTTGAAGGCGAAGTTCGCGTTGTTCCAGTAGTGCCCGATTTCCCAGACCTTGAGGTAGGAGCTCGCGATGAGCGTCTCCACGTCGTCCGGGCCCGCCAGGGCTCGCGTCCGGTCCGGCTCGTTCAGGTTGTCGACCTGCAGGTCGCAACCCGTAAAGCCGACCGTAAGCGCCAGCGCGATGGCGGGCAGCGTCAGCTTCCTTTTCATGATTCCTCCATTACTCGATCATTACGCAATTCCATGTCCGTCCGACCCCCTTCGGCGGAAGGGTGTCAGAAGACCAGCTCCGCCGAGAAGGTGAACGTCCGGAAGTTCGGATAACCGAAGCTGTCGACGCGGTTCAGGGTCGCGCTCCCGACCTCCCCGCCGTCCCGGCCGACTTCGGGATCGTACCCGCGGTATGCGGTGAAGGTGAACAGGTTGCGGCCGATGGCGCTCAGCGTGACCCGATCGAACACGTCGCCGAAAACGGACGAGGTGACCGACTCCGGCAGCGTGTAGCCGAGCGACAGCTCGCGGACCTTGAGCCAGTCTCCGTCCTCGCGGAACCAGGAGTTGTCCGACCCGACGTTGTAGATGACCGAGGCGTAGCCCGTGGGCTTGTTCAACTCGAGCGGCTTGCCGGTCTGGTCCACATCCTCGCCGCGCAGTTCGCGCAGCGCCCACTGCGCCGTGTTGTTGTAGATCGAGTGGCCCACCGACGACTCGAGGAGCGCGTTCAGACTCAGGTTCCTGTAGCGGAAGTTCGTCGCGAACGACGCGCTGAAGTCCGGCGTCGTGTTCCCGTACGGGAGAAAGTCGGTCAGGCGGCACTTCTCTTCGTAATCGCCCGGGTTCTTGGCGATGCAGGCCGGCGAGTAGTCTTCGACGTAGAACGGATGCCCCCATTGGTACGTGCGGTCGCCGTCCGGCGTGGACACGGTCCCCTGAGTACCCCACAGCTTCTGGCTGAAGCCCTCCGTGTAGTCGCTCCCCCCCGTGTAGACGAGGAGGCCGTCATCGTTCACCTGGAAGTTGGCGCTGCAGTCGGAAGCCGACACGCCGACCGGCGTCAGATCGGCGCAACTGGTGGCCAGCACTTCGCCCCACAGCTCGCCCAGCGGGCGACCCTCGGACACGAAGAAGGTCCCCACCGTATAGTCGGGAACGTCCAGCCGCGTGATCTCCTGCTTCGTCTTGTCCCAGTTCAGCCGGAACTGGAGGCCCATGTCCTGCGTGTCGATCACCGCGTAGCGCAGCGACACCTCGTACGTCTGTGCCGCGATCGCGCCCGCGTTCTGCCACTGGTTCGAGAAGCCCACGAACGCGGCCTGCGGAACCTGCAGCAACTGGTCGTCCGTCGTCTGCCAGGCGTAGGTCAGGTCGAGGCCGAGGTTCTCGAAGAACACGAAGTTGATTCCCGCCTCGCGCTCCGTCGTGAACTCCGGCTTCAGCGCGCGGTTCCCGAGGTTGACCGGGAAGATCGCGCCCTGCGCGACGCCGAACGTCTCGTACTGGGCGTAGAAGTTCGGGCGACCGCCGGCCGTGCCGAGCGAGAAGCGCAGCTTCAGTTCGTCGATCGCGTCGATGTTCCAGAAGTCCTCCTGCGCCACGCGCCACGCGACCGAACCGCGGTAGTACGTCTGCCAGCGTTCATCCGGCCCGAACAGCGAGGAGCCGTCGCGTCGGATCAGGCCGTCCAGGATGTACTTGCCCTGGTAGTCGACGCTCGCGATCCCGAAGAGTCCCTCGGCCTTGATCGACCGGACCTGGTTGTTCCCGGAGGTCTCGCCGATGATCGCGCCGAAGTTCGGCACGTCCTGCACCGAGAACCGGCTGCCGAACACGCCGTTCGACTTGAAGCTCTGGTCTTCGATGAGATAGCGGGCCTTTCCGCGCACGGTCACGTCGCCGTCCATGAACGTCTGGCTCGCGCCGAGCGTCACGGAGGCGTTGATCGCCTCGTCGGTGAAGTTGAACTCGCGGAGGCTGCCGCCGGTGAGTTCGCCGGTGCCGCTGGCGCTGGACGTGCGCTCGTTCTTGGGCCGGATCGTGTAGTCCCTGAAGTCCGTCCGGTCGAACGAGGCATTCGCCTCGAGCGTCAGCCAGTCGAAGGCCGCCGGCGAGAAGTTGAGGTCCACGGAACCCATGGACCGCGTCCGCTTGTCCCGGCTGGTGTTGACCGCGAGCAGATAGAGCGGGTTGGCCTCGATCGACTGCGGATCCGCGTTGATGTCGGGATACCCGTCGAACGACGAGACCTCCGTCAGTTCGATGGCGGGCGACATGAAGGTGAGACGGGAGAAGGCCCCCGTCGACACGGCCTTGTCATCCTGGTCGGAGCGCGAGTAGAAGCCGCTCGCCGCGATGTCCAGGTCGCCGAAGCGCGTGTCGACGTTCAGGCGGACGTTCTGCCGCTCGAAGCCCTCGTCGTCGGGAACGCCGACGTTGAAGGCCGACAGGCCCTGCGCCACACGGTCCGCGTTGAGCGTGGCGAGGTTGTCGATGCACTGCGAGCAACTCACGACGCCGGCTTCGCGGAACTGGTCCACGCTCACCCGGAAGCTCGACTCGCCGAACCGGCCGGTGACCGCGCCGTAGATGTCCATCGTCTCGCCGGGATCGAAGAACGTGTCCATGTGGTCGAACAGTTCGCCCGGGAACGCCTGGTTCGCGAACGCGGTGGACGTCGTTCCCGGCTCGCCGACGTTGATCTGGTTGTAGAGCAGGGCCGAGCCGAAGCCGGGGCGGTTGAGGTCCCGGAAGTCGACCTCGCTGCCCTGCGAGTCGATGAACTTCGTCCCGGACGCATTCATCGTGTACGGATGCGAGCGCACGAGGCCGATGTCACCGACGAGCTGGCCGAAGCCGTACTCGCCGCGCGCGAGGATGTTCAGCGAGTTCGTCTGCAGCCCCGTGCCGCGCTTCGTCGTGATCTCGATCACGCCGTTCTGCGCCCGCGAACCGTACAGCGATGCCGCCGCCGCTCCCTTCACGATCTCCACGTGGTCGATGTCCAGCGCACCAACGTCCGAAAGCGATGCGCCCTCGGACTGGATCACGCCGTCGATCACGATTAGCGGCGACGTGCTCCGGCCGGCGGAGTTGATCGACGTCGGGCCGCGCAGCATGATCGAGGCGGGCTGGCCGGGCTGGCCGGAACCGGAGACGACCGACATACCCGCGGCCTTGCCCGCCAGCAGCGAGGAGGCGTCGGCCGCCGGGACCGGCAGGTCCTGCGCCGAGAGCCGCTCCACCGTGAACGGGAGCTTCACCGCCGGCGTCTCGCCCACCACCCCGGTCACGACGAGGTCCTGGAGGCGAAGAGCCGTCTGCTCCACGGCGAAGTCCGCCGACGCCACCTGGCCCGACGCCACCGTCACCGTCTGCGACAGCTCCCGGTAGCCGATCAGGCGGACCGTCACGGTCTGCTCGCCCGCCGGCACCCCCTCCAACCGGTACGTGCCCTCCGGACCCGACAGCGTACCGATCACCGTTCCAGCAACGAACACCTGCGCACCGGCCACCGGGGCCAGCGACTCCGCGTCGGTCACCGTCCCCGAGACCGCTCCCTGAGCGAGCAGCGGGGCCGCGCCGATAAAGAGCCAGACGCTTACTGCCGTGGCGGCCAGCGCGCTCGCGCGCCTCCGCCGTCCTGACAACTTGAACAACATGGATCACTCTCCTGTAGCAGTGAGATCCGTTTGTGCTTCGTATGCGACCGTCCTTTATCTGAAGTCAGGCCGGGGGGCGCCCACCGGCGCCCCCCGGTCGTCTCATCTCAACGCACGACCATGTCTTCGCTGGCACGCGCGGCTCTCTGTTGCCGCTGGAGGCGATGCAGCGTGAAGGCCGCCCTCTCCAGCGCCGAGTCGAGGCTGCCCGGAACGATCGACGGGGGCGTCGGATTGCCGGCCGCTCCGCCCGCGCTCCCGCCGAAGGTGTAGATGTCCCGCTGCAGAACCTCCAGATCCGCCGCCGGCATCGGCAGGTGCAGCGCCGTGCCCGCCGGCAGGATGTCGTTGCGTCGCCCGTGCCAGTGTTCGAGCCCGCCGAACACGTTGAACACGTTCTCGAAGTGCTCGAACCACATCGCATCCCGCAGGTTGCCGCAACGCCCCTGCACGTCGTACCGCTTGCGCGGCGTGCATTCGCCCGCGCCGTTGGAGGGCACCGCGTCCGTCGGATTCGACGGGGCGGGAGGCAACCCGGCCTGCATCCGCGTCACATTGATGATGTCCGCGGCCCCCGCGAAGTCGCCCATCCGGTACAGGCCTTCCGCGACGTAGTGCTCCATCTCCTGGCCCGTCATCTCCTCCATTTCCCCGGACTCGCAGAAGTTGCAGCTCAGGGTGTAGTGGTCGTACCGGGCATCGCCGTAGTGCGACTGCCGGTACGTCCCGCGCGAGGCGATGAAGATGATGTTCGCGTTGTAACGGTGGACGGGACCCGTGGACGCGGCCGTGGGACTCACGCTCTCGCCCAGCGTCCCGTTCTCGTTCACGGCGGGGTACCGCCGGTCATCCCCGAACTCCATCTTGCGCGCCGTCCGCTTCGAGGTCTCGAAGGAGAGCCAGTCCTGGTACTGCCCGCTCTGGTCCGCCATCCCGGCCCAGTCCATGTGCATCCGGTGCCAGGTGCCGTTCTGCTGCGCCTTGGCCTTCAGGTCGTCGAACCAGGCCGTGTCGGACGAACGGTCTTCGCCGACGACGACGACATCCTGGATGCCGGCCCGCGCGTCGGAGATGATCTGGCTCCAGTTCGCACCGGCCGCCTCGGCATCCGTCCGCGGCAGGTTCGCCGCGCAGCGCGCCTTCCAGCCGACCAGATAGTCGGCGAACTGGTTGTTGTCCCACGGATTCCCGTTGATCCAGGTGTCCGGCAGCGTGAACGAAGTCCCCCGCACGGCGGACTCCGCTTCGTTCAGCTTGCCCATCGCGTAGCTGAACATGCTGTTGTAGTCGACGGTCTCGAGTTCGCCCGTGAGATCCGTCGTCTCGTCGACGATGAAGGCCTGGTCGTACCACAGCGCGAGCAGGCAACTCAGCATCGCCTGACTGGAGAGCGCGAAGGCGCGCGCCCGGGCATTGCGCTCGCCGCCCGGCCCGATCTCCAGACCCTCGTCGATGGCCCGGACCCCGTCGGACGCCGCCGCGATCCCTCCATAGGCGTCGTTCCAGTGCTCCGAGAACACGTACGACCAGCGATAGGAGGTCGAGTTCGGCATCGGTTCGCGTGGCTCCCGGCCGAGGTCGTTCTGGCCGTTGTTACCCCACGTCGCCGTGTGCCGGCTCGACATGTGGTTGAAGGCGAAGTTCGCGTTGTTCCAGTAGTGACCCATCGCCCAGACCTGCTGATAGGAACTGGCGATGAGCGACTCGACGTCATCCGGGCTCGCCAGCGCGCGGGCCCGGTCCGGCTCGTTCGGGTTGTTGACCTGAAGGTCGCAGCCCGAAAAGCCGACTCCCAGAGCCAGCGCGACGGCCGGCAGTGTCAGCTTCCTGTTCATGACCCCTCCATAAACTCAGTCCATGTCCGTTCGACCTCCGTTTCGCGGAGGGGCATCAGAACACCAGTTCCGCCGAGAACGTGAACGAGCGGAAGTTCGGATAGCCGAAGCTGTCGTACCTCTGCAGGCCCGCGTTCGTGAGTTCGCCGCCGCTCCGGCCGACTTCGGGATCGTATCCGCGATAGTCCGTGATCGTCAGCAGGTTACGGCCGATGGCGTTGAAGGTGATCCGGTCGAACATCTCGCCGAAGAGGCTCTGCCGCATCCCGTCCGGCAGCGTGTACCCGATCGACAACTCGCGGATCTTGATCCAGTCGCCGTCCTCGCGGAACCAGTCGTTGTCGTTGTTCGAGAGATACACCCCGGCCACGTAACCGATGGACTTGGTGAACTCGAGGGGTTTCCCCGTCTGGTCCACGTCCTCGCCCCGGTCATCCCGGAGCGCCCACTGCGCCGTGTTGTTGTAGATGGAGTGACCCATCGACGACTCGACGAGGGCGTTCACGGCGAGGTTCCTGTAACGGAAGTTGGACCCGAACGACACGTTGAAGTCCGGCGTCGTGTTCCCGAACGGAAGCACATCCGTGAGCTGGCACTTCTCCATGTAGTTCCCCGGGTTCTTCGCCACGCAGGCCGGCGAGTAGTCCACAACCTTGATCGGAATGCCCCAGAGATACGTGTTCTCGCCACCATCGGTCGTGGGCACGGTCCCGTCCGTCCCCCAGAGTCTCTTGCTGAACCCTTCGGTGAAGTCGGCGCCTCCCGTCCACACGAGGATGCCGTCGTCATTCACCCGGAAGTTCGCGTTGCAGTCCGCGGCCGCGATGCCGACGGGTTCCAGATCCGAGCACGTTCGCGCCAGCACGTGGCCCCACATCTCGCCCAGCGGACGACCCTCCGAGACGAAGAACGTCCCTTGGCGGTACGCGGGAACGTCCAGTCGCGTGATCTCCTGGCGCGTCCGATCCCAGTTCAGACGGAACTGCAGGCCCATGTCCTCCGTGTCGATCGGTGCGTAGCGCATGGAGATCTCGTACGTCTGCGCGGAGATCTCGCCCGCGTTCTGCCACTGGCTGGAGAAACCCACGAACGCCGGCTGCGGAACGCGCAGCAACTGGTCGTCGGTCGTCTGCCATGCGTACGTCAGGTCGAGACCCAGGTTGTCGAAGAAGACGAAGTTGAGCCCCGCCTCACGCTCCGTCGTGAACTCGGGCTTGAGTGCCGTGTTCCCGAGGTTGACGGGGAAGATCGCGCCGCCCGAAATGCCGAAGGTCTCGTACTGGGCCTGGAAGTTCGGCCGGCCGCCCGCCGTCCCCAGCGAGAAGCGCAGCTTCAGTTCATCGATGGCGTCGATGTTCCAGAAATCCTCCTGCGTCACGCGCCAGGCAAACGAGCCTCGGTAGTAGGTCTGCCACCGCTCGTCAGGCCCGAACAGGGACGAACCGTCGCGCCGGATCAGACCGTCGAGGATGTAGCGGCCCTGGTAGTCCACGCTCGCGATCCCGAAGAGTCCTTCCGCCTTGATCGCCCGGACGGAGTTGCTGCCCGTCGTCGATCCGGTGATGGCCCCGAAGTTGGGGACGTCCTGCACCGAAAACTGGGTTCCGAATACGCCGTTCGACTCGAAGCGCTGGTCCTCGATCAGGTAGCGTGCCTTACCACGCACCGTGAGGTCGCCGTCCATGAACGTCTCGCTCGCGCCGAGCGTCACCGATGCGTTGATCGCCTCGTCCTCGAAGTTGCCTTCGCGCAGGCTGCCGCCGGTTGGGCCCTCACGGGTCTTCTCGTTCTTCGGATACAGTTCGTAGTCGTAGAAGTCCGTTCGGTCGAAGGACGCGTTCGCCTCGAAGGTCAGCCAGTCGAGGGATGCCGGCGAGAAGTTGAGGTCGACCGAACCCATCGTCCGCGTCCGCTTGTCCCGACTGTCTACGATCGCCAGGAGGTAGAGCGGGTTGTTGGAGATGGACTGCGAGTCCGCATCGATCCTCGGATAGCCGTCCACCGGGTCGATCTGTGCCAGGTCGACGGCCGGCGAGGCGAACGTCAACTGGCTGAACGCGCCGTTCTCGAGCGCCTTGTCGTCCTGGTTGGCGCGCGAGTAGAACCCGCTCGCCGCGATGTCCAGGTCCCCGAACCGGGTGTCGACGTTCAGGCGCACGTTCTGTCGCTCGTACCCGTCGTCGTCCGGCAGCCCGGCGTTGAAGGCCGTCAAGCCCTGGGCGACCCGGTCCGCGTTCAACGTGGCAAGGTTGTCGATACACGGCGTGCAACGCACGATGCCGCCTTCCCTGAACTGGTCCACGCTCACCCGGAAGCTCGACTCGCCAAACCGGCCCGTCACCGCGGCGTAGGCATCGATCGTTTCGCCGGGATCGAAGAACGTGTTCATGTGATCGAACAGCTCATGCGGGAACGCCTGGTTGGCGAACGACGTGAAGGAATCGCCGGGCTCGTCCGGATTTATCTGGTTCGCGAGGACCGGAGCACCGAATCCGCCGCGGCTCAGGTCCGTGAAAGCGACCTCGTTCCCGTCGGTGTCGATGAAGAGCGTTCCCGCCGCGTTCATCTGGTACGGGTGGGACCGCGTCAAACCAACGTCCCCCACCAACTGGGCGATGCCGTACTCGCCGCGAGCGAGGATGTTCAGGGTGTTCGTCTGCAGCCCCGTCCCGCGCTTCGTCGAGATCTCGATCACGCCGTTCTGCGCCCGCGAACCGTACAGCGACGCCGCCGCGGCCCCCTTCACGATCTCTACGTGGTCGATGTCCAGCGATCCGATGTCGGAGAGCGAGGCCGACTCCGACTGGATCACCCCGTCGATCACGATCAGCGGCGACAGCGAGCGGCCCGATGAATTGATGGAGGTTGGACCGCGCAGCATGATCGACGCCTCCGCTCCGGGCTGACCGGAGCCGGAAACGACCGACACGCCGGCCGCCTTCGCCGTCAGCAACGCGGAGACGTCGGCCGCCGGCACGGGGAAATTCTGCGCCGACAGCCGCTCCACCGTGAACGGGAGCTTCACCTGCGGCGTCTCGCCCACCACCCCCGTCACGACGATGTCCTGGAGGCGAAGCGCCGTCTGCTCCACGGAGAAGTCCGCCGTCGCCACCTGGCCCGACGCCACCGTCACCGTCTGCGACAGTTCGTGGTAGCCGATCAGGCGGACCGTCACGGTCTGCTCGCCCGCCGGCACCCCTTCCAACCGGTAGGTGCCCTCGGGACCCGACAGCGTGCCGATCACCGTTCCCGCAACGAACACCTGCGCGCCGGCCACCGGGGCCAGCGACTCCGCGTCGGTCACCGTCCCCGAGATCGCTCCCTGAGCGAGCAGCGGGGCCGCGCCGATAAAGAGCCAGACGCTCACTGCCGTGGCGGCCAGCGCACTCGCGCGCCTCCGCCGTCCGGACGACTTGTGTAACATGGATCACCCTTCCTCTAGCGTGGGACCCTAAGCGACCCGACCCCTCTCCCTGCCCCCCAAGAAAAACGATCGGGGCCGCAGGATCGCGACCACCGATCGTTGTTTGCCGACGCTCGTCTCGTTGTTAAGCGCACGCCTCCCGGAGCCGTCACTGACGGCGCCGGGAGGCGTGTACGCTCCCTGGAAAGGCTGTCTATCCAACCAACCGCCTTCCTGGTTCAAACCTTCGGGGAGAACCACCCCCGGCCCGGTCCTTGCCGGGCTACTGCTTCCTACCTGACGACCAGGTCCCGCACCTTGCGGTCCGCCGCCTGGCTGGCCCTGAACCGCTCCAGCGTATAGGCGGCCCGTTCCAGCGCCGCGTCCAGGCTGCCGGGCACGATCGACGGCGTCGGATCGCCGGCTGAACTCGCACCGCCACCGCCGAACGTGTAGACGTCGCGCTGCAGGACCTCGAGGTCCGAAGCCGGGATCGGCAACTGAAGCGCCGTACCCGCCGGCAGAATGTCGTTACGACGCCCATGCCAGAACTCGAGTCCGCCGAAGACGTTGAACACGTTCTCGAAGTGCTCGTACCACATCGCGTCGCGCAGGTTGCCGCAACGCCCCTGCGTGTCGTACCGCTTCCGAGGCGTGCATTCGCCCGCTCCGTTGGACGGTACCACATCGGTCGGGTTGGCAGGCGCGGCCGGGAGGCCCGCCTCCATGCGCGTCTTGTTCACGATCTCCGCCGCGCCCGCGAAGTTGCCCATGCGGTAGTGCGCTTCGGCGATGTAGCCCTCCATCTCCTGCGTCGTCATGTGCTCCATGTCGCCGAAGAAGCAGAAGCTGCAACTGAGCGTGTAGGCGTCATACCGCATGTCGCCGTAGTGCGACTGCCGGTACGTCCCACGCTCCGGCCGAAAGATGATCGTCGAGTTGTAGCGCGACCGCGGACCGAAGGAAGCGACCGACGGGCTTACGATCTCCGACGTGACGCCGTTCTCGTTGCTCGGCGGGAACCGCATGTCGTCGCCGAACGTCATCCTGCGCGCGGTGCGCTGCTGCGTCGGGATCGTCAGCCAGTCCTGGTACTCCCCGGACTGGTCGGCCATGCCCACCCAGTCCATGTGCATCCGGTGCCAGGTCTCGTTCTCCTGCATGAGCGTCTTGAGACCGTCGTACCACGGGCTGTCCGATGACGAGTCCTCACCCACCATAACGACATCCTGGATGCCGTTCTGGGCGTTGGAGATGATCTGACCCCAGTTGGCGCCCGCGGCTTCGGCGTCCGTTCGCGGCAGGTTCGCCGCGCAGCGCGCCTTCCAGCCCACGAGATAGTCCGCCCACTGGTTGTTGTCCCAGGCATTCCCGTTGAGCCACGTGTCGTTGAGCGTGAACGAGGCCCCCCGGGCCTGCGACTCCGCCGCGTCCAGCTTGCCCATGGCGTAGCTGAACATGCTGTTGTAGTCGACCGTTTCGAGTTCGCCGCCCAGGTCCGTCGTCTCGTCGACGATGAAGGCCTGGTCGTACCAGAGCGCAAGCAGGCAGGAAAGGATCGCCTGGCTGCCCGCCGCGAAGGCGACGGCGCGAGCGTTCCGCTCACCGCCCGGGCCGATCTCGAGGCCCGCGTCGATGGCCCGGATCCCATCCGATGCCGCCGAGATTCCGCCGTACGCGTCGCCCCAGTTGGCCTCGAAGACGTAGGCCCACCGGTACGAAGGCGAGTTCGGGAGCGACTCGCGGGGCTCACGACCGAGGTCGTTCATCCCCATGTTGCCCCAGGTTGCCGTGTGGCGGCTGGCCATGTGGCCGAACGCGAAGTTTGCGTTGTTCCAATAGTGTCCGATTTCCCAGACCTTGAGGAAGGAGCTCGCGATGAGCGTCTCCACATCGTCCGGGCCGGCGAGCGCGCGGGCGCGGTCCGGCTGGTTCGGGTTGTCGACCTGCAGGTCGCAGCCCGAAAAGCCGACCGTCAACGCCAGCGCAAAGGCCGGTAGCGTCAGCTTCCTTTTCATGATCTCTCCGTTGTTCAAGCGGTATCTCCCGATCCCCCTGTTCGTAACGAGGCGAGGCCGCCCTCCGGAGAGGGCGACCCGCCACTGCCACGGGCAGAGAATCAGAATACCAACTCGGCTGCGAAGGTGAACGTCCGGAAGTTCGGATAACCGAAGCTGTCGATCCGGTTAAGCGCCGCGCTCCCGAACTGTCCGCCGGTATAGCCGACCTCGGGGTCGTAACCGCGGTAATCCGTGATCGTGAACAGATTCCGGCCGATCACGTTCAGCGTCACCCTGTCGAAGACGCCGCTGAACAGACTTTCGACCATGCCCTCGGGCAGCGTATAGCCGAACGAAAGCTCGCGCAGCTTGATCCAGCTGCCGTCCTCGCGGAACCAGTCGTTGTCGGCGTTGACCGAGTAAACCGCGGACGCATAGCCGACGGGCTTGTTGTGCTCAAGCGACTTGCCCGTCTGGTCCGTGTCCTCGCCGCGCAGCTCGCGAAGCGACCACTGCGCCGTGCCGTTGTAGATCGACTGGCCCTGAGAGGTCTCCACCAGCGCGTTCACACTGAGACCCTGATACCGGAAGTTCGTCGCCAGCGAGGCGTTGAAGTCCGGCGTCGTGTTTCCGAACGGCAGGAACTCGGTGAGTACGCACTTCTCGGTGTAGTCGCCAGGATTCTTCGCGACGCAAGCCGGCGAATAGTCCGAAACCTTGACCGGCAGGCCCCAGTGGTACGAGTTGCTGCCGTCGTCCGTGGCGACCTCGACCTGCGTGCCCCACAGCTTCTTGCTGAACCCTTCGGTGAAGGCGGAGCCACCCGTTGGGACGAGGAGGCCGTCATCGTTCACCTGGAAGTTGGCGTTGCAGTCGGAAGCCGACACGCCGACCGGCGCCAGATCCGCGCAGCTCCTGGCCCACCGCTCGCCCCACAGCTCGCCCAGCGGACGACCCTCGGAGACGTAGAAGTTGCCGAACGAGTAGTCCGGAACGTCCAGGCGCGTGATCTCCTGCCTCGTCTTGTCCCAGTTCAGCCGGAACTGGAGGCCCATGTCCTGCGTGTCGATCGCGGCGTAGCGCAGCGACACCTCATACGTCTCGGCTGCAATCTCGCCCGCGTTCTGCCACTGGCTGGAGAAGCCGACGAACGCCGGCTGCGGAACCTGCAGGAGCTGGTCGTCCGTCGTGTTCCATGCGTACGTCAGGTCGAGACCCAGGTTCTCGAAGAACACGAAGTTCAGTCCCGCCTCTTTCTCGGTCGTGAACTCCGGCTTGAGCGCGCGGTTCCCGAGGTTGATCGGGAAGATCGCGCCGGCCGAGACGCCGAACGTTTCGTACTGGGCGGCGAAGTTCGGGCGACCGCCGGCCGTACCGAGCGAGAAGCGCAGCTTCAGCTCGTCGATCGCGTCGATGTTCCAGAAGTCTTCCTGCGCCACGCGCCACGCGATCGAGCCGCGGTAGTAGGTCTGCCACCGCTCGTCCGGCCCGAACAGCGAGGAGCCGTCGCGACGAACGAGACCGTCGAGGATGTAGCGGCCCCGATAGTCGGCGCTCGCGATCCCGAACAGCCCTTCCGCCTTAATCGCGCTCTGGAAGTTGTTCCCGGAGGTCTCGCCGATGATGGCGCCGAAGTTCGGCACGTCCTGCACCGAGAACCGGCTCCCGAACACGCCGTTCGACTGGTAGCTCTGGTCCTCGATGAGGTAGCGGGCCTTACCGCGCACCGTAAGGTCGCCGTCCATGAACGTCTGGCTCGCGCCGAGCGTCACGGAGGCGTTGATCGCTTCGTTGGTGGAGTTGAACTCGCGGAGGCTGCCGCCGGTGAAATCGCCGGTACCGCCGCCACCCGCCGTGCGCTCGTTCTTGGGCCGGATCGTGTAGTCGCTGAAGTCCGTCCGGTCGAACGAGGCGTTCGCTTCGAACGTCAGCCAGTCGATGGCCGCCGGCGAGAAGTTGAGGTCCACCGACCCCATCGTCCGCGTCCGCTCGTCCCGGCTGTCGTTGACCGCGAGCAGATAGAGCGGATTGGGCTCGATCGACTGCGGATCCGCGTTCAGGTCCGGATACCCGTCCATCGGATCGACCTGCGAGATGTCGAGCGCGGGGGACATGAAGGTCAGCCGCGAGAACGCACCGGTCGACACGGCCTTGTCGTCCTGGTCGGAGCGCGAGTAGAACCCGCTCGCCGCGATGTCCAGGTCGCCGAAGCGCGTGTCGACGTTCAGGCGCACGTTCTGCCGCTCGTAGCCTTCGTCGTTCGGAACACCGACATCAAAGGCCGTGAGCCCCTGCGCCACACGATCCGCGTTGAGCGTGGCGAGGTTGTCGACGCAGGCGGAACAACTCACGACGCCGGCTTCGCGGAACTGGTTGACGCTCACCCGGAAGCTCGACTCGCCGAACCGGCCCGTGACCGCGCCGTAGATATCGACGGTCTCGCCCGGATCGAAGAACGTGTCCATGTGATCGAACAGTTCGTTGGGGAACGCCTGGTTCGCGAACGCCGTCTGCGGCGTCGCCGCCTCGCCCGGGGCGATCTGGTTGTACAGCCGGGCGGAACCGAAGCCGGGGCGGTTGAGGTCACCGAAGTCGACCTCGTTGCCTTCGCTGTCGATGAACTTCGTTCCCGATGCGTTCATCTCGTAGGGATGCGAACGCACGAGTCCGACATCACCGACGAGCTGGCCGAAACCGTACTCGCCACGGCCGGTAATCGTCAGCGTGTTCGTCTGCAGGCCCGTGCCGCGCTTCGTCGTGATCTCGATCACGCCGTTCTGCGCCCGCGAGCCGTACAGCGACGCCGCCGCGGCCCCCTTCACGATCTCCACGTGGTCGATGTCCAGCGCACCCACGTCCGAGAGCGATGCGCCCTCGGCCTGGATCACGCCGTCGATCACGATCAGCGGCGACTGGCTCCGGCCGGACGCGTTGATCGAGGTCGGACCGCGCAGCGTAATCGACGACTCCTGGCCGGGCTGGCCGGAATTGGAGATGACCGACACGCCGGCCGCCTTACCCGCCAGCAGCGAGGAGGCGTCGGCCGCGGGGACCGGAATGTCCTGCGCCGACAGCCGCTCCACCGTGAACGGGAGCTTCACCTGCGGCGTCTCTCCCACCACCCCCGTCACGACAATGTCCTGGAGGCGAAGAGCCGTCTGCTCCACGGCGAAGTCCGCCGTCGCGACCTGGCCCGACGTCACCGTCACCGTCTGCGACAGTTCGTGGTAGCCGATCAGGCGGACCGTTACGGTCTGCTCGCCCGCCGGCACCCCTTCCAACCGGTACGTGCCCTCGGGACCCGACAGCGTACCGATCACCGTTCCCGCAACGAACACCTGCGCGCCGGCCACCGGGGCCAGCGACTCCACATCGGTCACCGTCCCCGAGACCGCTCCCTGAGCGAGCAGCGGGGCCGCGCCGATAAAGAGCCAGGCGCTCACTGCTGTAGCGGCTAGCGCACTCGCGCGCCTCCGCCGTCCTGACAAGTGAAACAACATGGATCGCCCTCCTGTGGCAGTGGGATCCTCTACGACCCGAACCTGTTCGAGGGCCGAGCCCCCGCCCGACGCGGCCGGGTCAGTTCACCGCGTCGAGACCTCTAAAGAACGTCGTGTCGTGCCACTACTCCTTTACAACGCTTGGCGGAACCGTTTTGCGACGACACCGGCTGCGCGCCGAAGCTCGACGATTCCCGCACGTGTCGTGCCGCCTTTCGGCGCACACACGCAACTTCCCCACGAAAGGGACCGGGCAACATGAGCGCCGATTTCGGCCCGTGCAAGACCTTCGCAGGGACGGCCCCGGGAACCGGGTGCGCGGCCGCCGGGCTCCCGAAACTAGAGATCGCGGGACCGGAGAGAGATCCGCGCGAACGCCCGTTTGCCTCGCTGCACGAGATACTCGCCCTCTCCGAGCCGGAGGTCGCCCTCGCGGATCACGCTCCCATCGACCCGCACCGCCCCCTGACGGATGAGTCGGCCCGCCTCCGAGGAGGAAGCCGCGAGCCCCGAGTCGCGGAGGATGTGCGCGATCCAGAGCGTCTCCTGCCCTCCGAGGGGGAGCGAGACGGCGGGGACATCCTCGGGCACTTCCCGGCGCCGGTGCAGGCGGTCGAACGCCTCCTGCGCCTCGCCGGCCGCCGCGGCGCCGTGGAAGCGGGCCACGAGGTCCCCGGCCAGCCACCGCTTGGCGGCGAGCGGATCGGTGCCCGCCTGGGCGCGGCGGTTGGCGAGTTCCTCGCCGGAGGCGCTCGATACGAGCACGAGCCACTCGTCGAGCAGCGTGTCCGGGATCGACATCACGCGCCCGAACGTCTCGCTCGCCTCCATCGCGATACCGACGTAGTTGCCGTAGCTCTTGGACATCTTCCGGTGCCCATCGGTGCCGCGCAGAAGCGGCATGATGAGGCACACCTGCGGTTCCTGGCCCGCGCGCTCCTGAAGCGTTCTCCCCAGCAGCAGGTTGAACCGCTGATCGGTGCCCCCGAGTTCGACGTCGGCCCGCAACGCGACGGAATCGTACGCCTGCATCATCGGATAGAGGAATTCGACGAGGCTGATCGGACGTCCCTCCCGGTGGCGCGCGGCGAAATCGTCGCGCTCGAGCATCCGGGCGACCGTGTACTGCGAGGTCAGCCGCAGGATGTCCGCCAGCGCGAGGCCGGCGAGCCATTCGCTGTTCTTCCGGATCTCGGTCGCCGCCGGATCGAGGATGCGGAAGACCTGGTCCTCGTAGGTGGCCAGGTTCGACTCGATCTCCTCCTCGGACAGCATCGGCCGCGTCTCGTCCCTTCCGCTCGGGTCGCCCACGCGGGCCGTGAAGTCGCCCATCACGAAGACCACGCGGTGGCCGAGTTCCTGGAAGGTGCGCAGCTTGTGGATCGACACGCCGTGGCCGATGTGGAGGTCGGGCCGGGTCGGATCGAACCCCTGTTTAATAAGGAGGGGCCGATTCTCTCGCGCCGAACGCTCGAGCTTGGCCACGAGTTCGTCTTCGGGGACGATGGACTCGGCTCCCGCGCGGATTCGGCGGATCTGTTCGTCTACGGGGAGAAACATCTGGGCCTGGTGTCGGTATATTCCCTATCGTCCCGTCGCGGGGTCGCTCCCGCCGGGCGCGGCGTGACGATAGAATCGGGCCGTCGGCGGTCCGACGCGAGGGGTGGGGTCCGGAGGAACGAGTGAACGGCCGGGAGATCGCAGGGGGGGAACGGGGATGATCCGTCGACGACGAACCGCGCGCCGGTCGCGTGGCGCAAAGAAGGGGACGGCCGGGAAGCGGAGAAACGTGCGCCGGGCCCTGGTGCTCGCCGTTCTGATCTGCGGTGGACTGGGGGGAGGCGTGGCCTGGCGCGGATGGACGCACCTGTGCGACGAGTGTCCCTCCATCGCCCAGATCTACGCCTTCGAACCCAAGGAAGCGACGAAACTCTTCGCGGCGGACGGATCCCTCCTCGCGGAGCTTGCCATCGAACGGCGGACGCCCATCCGGATGGAGGCGCTTCCACGCCACGTGTACAACGCCTTCATCGCGGTCGAGGACAAGCGCTTCTGGGGTCATGCGGGAGTGGATCTGCTGCGGACGACGCGGGCCTTCTTCGATTTCCTGCTGAGGGGGTACGGGGCCGCGGGCGGCAGTTCGATCACGCAGCAGCTCGCGGGCAACATGTTCGAGGGCTCCGTGAACCGCCGGGACATCAGCGTGCGCAGGAAGCTGCGCGAGATACGGGTCGCGATCGACCTGGAGCGCGCGTACAGCAAGTGGGAGATCCTCGAAGCCTACCTCAACCAGATCAACTTCGACGGGGTGTTCGGAGTCCAGGCCGCGGCGGAGCGTTACTTCGGGAAGACGGCCGCGCAGCTCAATCTGCCGGAGGCGGCGCTGCTCGCGGCCATCCCGCGGAATCCGGCGGGATACAACCCGATCCGCCGCCCGGAGCGGGCCATCGGGCGGCGCAATCTCGTCCTTCAACTGATGGCCGCGCAGGGACTCGTGAGCATCGAGGACGCCGAGGCGGCGAAGGCGTACCCGCTGGAACTCGCGAGGGGGGCCCGCATCGAGCAGGACGCCCCCTACTTCGTGGAGTGGGTCCGGCAGCGGCTCTACGACCGCTACGGCACCGACATCTACGAGAAGGGGTTCCGCGTCTACACGACGCTCGACCCGGATCTCCAGGCGGTCGCGGATTCCGCGCTGCTCGCGCAGCTGGAGTGGGTGGATCGCCACCCGGCCTATCGCGGCGTCACCTTCGAGGAGGTGCGGGCGTGGCCGCCCGACAGTCTGTACCAGGTGAGCCGCGGAGGCGCCGAGATGCCCTATGTGCAGGGGATGTTCGTCGCGCTCGACGCGGCGACCGGCGATGTGCGGGCGATGGTGGGGGGGCGCGATTTCGGCGACTCCGAGTTCAACCGCGCGACCCAGGCCATCCGGCAGCCGGGTTCCGTGTTCAAGCCGTTCGTCTACGCGACGGCGATCGCGGCCGGCATCCCCGCATCGGAGATCATCTACGACCAGCCGTACTACCTCGAGAACGTCGGCGGCGATCCCTACGCGCCGCGCAACTTCGAGAACGACTTCAAGGGCCCGATGACGCTACGGCGGGCGCTTGCCCGGTCCATCAACGTCGTGGCCGTCAAGCTGGGCCAGCGCGTCGGCGAGGAGTCGTTCGCGCAAATGGCCGAACGCATGGGGGTCGCATCGAGCGTCCCGCGCGTGCCATCGGCGGCGATCGGCTCGATGGATGTCCGTCCGATCGAGATTGCCTCCGCCTACAGCACCTTCGCGAACCTCGGCGTCCGCGTCTCTCCCCGGTCGATCCTCCGCGTGGAGAGCAGGGACGGCCGCGTGCTCTGGGAGAGCCGGGTCCAGCGTGAGCGCGTGCTGGAACGGGACATCGCGTGGGTCGCCCAGTCCATGCTGCGGGACGCGGTGGACCGGGGGACCGGGACGCTGGCGGTGAGGTCCCGCTATGCGATTCCCTTCTCCGTGCCGGTGGCGGGAAAAACGGGAACGACGAACGACGCGACGAACACCTGGTTCGTCGGGTTCACGCCGGACCTCGTGACGACGACGTGGATCGGGCACGACCGGCCCCGGCGCATCTATGCGGGCGCCACGGGCGGGGGCACGGCGGCGCCGGTCGGAGCGGCGGTGCTGGCGCACTATTACGAGACGCACGAACACCCCGACGCGTGGCGGCGGCCGCCCGGCCTCATCGAGCGGACGGTGAGCGAGACCACGGGACTGCTGTCCACGCGCTGGTGTCCGCTCGATGTCCGTTACGTCGAGATCTACCTCGAGGGGACGGAACCGACCGAGATGTGCGACGCGCATGGTCCGTGGAGCGCGCAGGTCCCCGTCCGTGGGAATTCCGCGCCACACTAGCAGGCTTTCGGGCTTTGCTGCGGCCTCCTAGCCGACGATCCGCTCCAGGATCAGCGGTTGCGACGCGGGGGGTTCGGGAGAGATCCGAATCGCGTCCGTGAGCCGGTGCGCGGCCGTCGCGGCGCCGGCCGCGTCCGCCGCGTGGACGGTGAGCAGAGGCTCGCCTTCGGAAACCCTGTCGCCCGCCCTTCGGTGAAACTCGAACCCCACCCTCGGATCGACCGCATCCTCGACGCGGCGGCGGCCGGCCCCAAGTTCCACCGAGGCGACGCCCACCGTGCGAGCGTCGACATCGAGCCAACCGGAGCCGGGGGATGGGAAGGGTTCGCGGATCGGGGCCGCGGGGAGGCGCCCGGGGTCGTCGGCCACCCCCGGGTCCCCCCCCTGGACCTCGATGAGCCGCGCGAAGCGCTCGAGCGCGGCCCCGCCATCCAGGATCGCGCCGAGTTCCGCCGCAGCCTCTTCAGCGTCGGCAGCGTGACCGACGGAGACGAGCAACTCGGCGCTCAGCGCCAGGGTGACTTCGCGCAGATCCGCGGGTCCTCCGCCTCTCAAAGTCTCGATCGCTTCGCGCACTTCCAGCGCGTTGCCGACGGTGCGGCCCAGCGGGGCATCCATCGCGGTCAGGAGTGCACTCGTCCGCACCCCCTCGGCTGTCGCGAGGTCGACCATGGTGCGCGCCAACCCACGTGCCTGGTCACGGTCGGTAATGAAGGCGCCACGCCCACACTTCACGTCGAGTACGAGCGCCCCGATCCCCTCGGCCACTTTCTTCGAAACGATCGAGGCCGCGATCAGGGCTGGGGAGGGAACGGTCCCCGTCACATCCCGGAGCGCGTAGAGACGTCCGTCGAGCGGCGCGATTTCCTTCGTCTGGCCGATCATCGCGCACCCGATCTCATCGAGAATGGCCTGGAACCGTGCCAGATCCACAGACACGTTGAAGCCGGGGATCGCCTCGAGCTTGTCCAGCGTCCCTCCGGTATGTCCGAGGCCGCGACCCGACATCATGGGCACGCGAAGGCCGGCTTCGGCCAGGAGGGGCGCCAGGATGAGCGAGACCTTGTCCCCGACGCCGCCGGTGGAGTGCTTGTCGACCGCCGGCGGACCGTCGTCCGCGAACCGCAGTCGCGCCCCGGAGTCGATGATCTCCCGCAGAAGCACGGAGAGTTCGGCGGGATCCAGCCCGCGGATGAACGCGGCCATGAGGAAGGCGGACATCTGATACTCGGCGACGCTTCCTTCGAGATACGCGCGCAGGAAGGCCGCGAGTTCGTCGGACGAGAGCCGCCCTCCGTCCCGCTTCTTCTCGATGATCCGCGTGGGAAGCATGGGGCGCCAACCTTGTCCGGCCCCGGCCCCCTGTCTAGCTTTTTTCGCGATGATCTCCCCCACGCAGGCCCCTCCCGTGATCCTGCCGAGGTCGGTCCTCGCGGATCTCTTTCACCGCTGCGCGAGCCTGGGCGATGCCGGCATCGCGGCGCTGAACGAGGCGGGGGATCGTACCGGCGCGGAGGCCGTCGCTCTGCTCGGCGACTCGCCGGACGCGCTGGACGCGGAGGAGTTCTGGGCTTTCCTCGACGAGATCCTCCGGAAGGCGGGCCTCGGATCGATATCGTTCAAGCCGGGGGGAGGAGCGTTCGCCGCCATCGCCTGGCGTGACTCGCCGGAGGCCACGTCGGCCGGGAACGTTCGCTGTCACTTCGCGACGGCGTTTCTGCGGGGCGTGCTGAGCCGTCTGGCGGACCGCGCGGTCGAGGTCGCCGAGGTGCCGGGCGGCCGCGGGACGGAGCCACGCTGGTTCCTGTTCGGATCCGCGGAGACGATCCAGCGGGTGCTTGCCGATAGCCAATCGCGGGCCGGGGGCCGGGAGCGCTGAGCATGCCCCGCAGCCGTTTGATGGCGCTCGACTACGGCCGACGACGCATCGGGGTGGCCGTCACGGATCCGACCCGGACGATCGCGGCGCCCCACGGTGTGGTGGAGAGGGCGAAGAGACGGGCTCCCGGGACCGCGATCCCGGGCGCGCTGGCCGAACTCGTTGCGGAATTGGAGCCCGCCGCCATCCTCGTGGGTATCCCCTTCTCAATGGATGGGACCGCGGGCGAGATGGCCGAAGAGGCGCGGGCCTTCGCCCGGGCTTTGGAGGAAGCGACGGGAGTGCGAACCATCGAGTGGGATGAGCGGCTGTCGACCGCGCGGGCGGAACGAGAGCTCCTCAGCATGAATCCGCCTCGCGGCCGGCGGCGACCGAAGGGCCGGACGGACGAAATGGCCGCGGCGTTGATGCTCTCCGCCTATCTGCGCAGCACCCCCGCCGGTGCAGGCGTCCCCCGGGGCCCATGAAACGCCGGTCGAAAGGAACGGGCGTTCGCCTGCTCCTCGCCGCTTTCGCCGCCTTGGCGCCCGTGGCGTACGGGTTCTTCTCCGCCGAGTTCCGGGGCCGGGGCACTCCCGATGGGTCGGTGGTCGAGGTCCTCATCCCGGATGGCGCCGCATCGCTCGAGGTGGCGGACGTGCTCCGGGCGCAGGAACTGATCTTCCATCCGCGGATCTTCGACGCGTACGTGCGCCTGAAGGGTCAGGGCCGGCAGCTGAAGGCCGGCCGGTACGAGATTCCGCGCGGCGCTCCGTACCCGTACCTGCTGGAGGTGCTCCGAACCGGGGCCGTCGTGACGACGCCGCTCACGATCCCGGAGGGTCTCCGGCTCCCGCAGGTGGCGGAACGCCTGGCCGCCTACGTCGGCGATTCGACGGCCGCCGTCCTTGCCTACCTTGCAGCTCCGGAGCGGGTGGGTGAGCTGGGCGTGCCGGGTCCCACGCTCGAAGGATACCTGTTCCCGGAGACGTATCGATTCGCCGACGGGGTCGGAATCCCGGTCATCGTGCAAGCGATCGTCGGACGATACTCCGGCTTCTGGGGAGCCGAGGAGCGAGCTAAAGCCGCCGCGCTCGGTCTCGACGAGCGAGAGATCGTGACGCTCGCGAGCATCGTCGAGAAAGAGGTCCGGTGGGACGAGGAGCGTCCGGTGGTCGCGGGGGTCTACTGGAACCGCCTTCAGCGCGACATGCTTCTGCAGGCGGATCCCACAGTACAGTACGCCCTCGGTGAGCCGCGGGCGCGTCTGCTCTATCGGGACATCGACTCCGTCGCGGATCACCCCTACAACACCTATACGCAGCCGGGACTGCCGCCCGGGCCCATCGCTTCTCCGGGAGCGGCATCGCTGCGGGCCGCCCTCCAGCCCGCTGACCACGAGTACATCTTCTTCGTGGCGCGAAACGACGGCTCGCACGAATTCACCCGGACCCTGCGCGAGCACAACAACGCGATAAACCGGATCCGCCTCGACCGCGAGTCGGCGGAACGCTAGGACGAAAGGGACCGTGCCCGGCTCGCCCGCGTGGGATGGCTGGCCCCTCATGGTGATCACCCACCCGATGCCCGCCTGCGGGCGCCCGGTGGAGGAGGTCGTCGCGGAATGCGTGGACGCCGGGGCGCCCGCGATTCAGTTCCGGGACAAGACCGCGAACGGCGGCGCACTCACCTCGACCGCGGAGCGGCTCCGGGCGGTCACGAAGTCCGCGGGCGCTACCCTGATCGTGAACGATCGTCTCGATGTCGCCCTCGCCGCCGGCGCGGACGGCGTCCACCTCGGCCCGGGCGATCTGACCGTCGCGGCGGCCCGCGACATCGTCCCGCCGGACTTCATCATCGGGTACTCCACCGACGATCCCCAAGAGGCCCGCCGCGCCGCGGCCGCGGGGGCGGACTACCTGGGCGTCGGCGCCGTGTTCGGCACACGCTCCAAGCCCGGCCTCGCCGACGAAGCGATCGGCCCCGACCGGGTCCGCCTCGTCCGGGAGGCCAGCCGCCTCCCCTGCCTCGGAATCGGCGGCATCACTACGCGAAACGCCCCCGAGGTGCTCGAGACCGGCGCCGGCATCGCCGTCCTCTCCACGGTCATGTCCGCCTCCGACCCCGCCGCGGTCGTGCGAGAGTTTCTTCGCCTCGCCGGTGGAGGAGGAGGGTGTCGGCGCTAGCTGGCTGGTGAACGCCGCGTCCACGCTGAACGGCCGGGGGGCACCCCGTCGCGGGGCGGCCCGGGCCGCACGGGCGCCAATCCGCAGGCGTTCAAGGCTGGCGCCAGCGCCGACACCCTCCTCCTCCACCGCCACCCGACCAAGGTGATCGCGCGCCGCGAAGCGGCCGAGCCCGCCGCACGGCACCCGCCATCCCACCCCACCCCGATGCAGAAAACGCCTCGCATCCGCAACGGACACGAGGCGTTTTCCAAAAGAGTCGCCGGCAGCGACCTACTCTCCCAGGGCGTCCCCGCCCAAGTACCATCGGCGCTGAGGGGCTTAACTGCTGGGTTCGGGATGGGACCAGGTGTTTCCCCCTCGCTAAAGCCGCCGGCAATCCGGGATCCGGCTCACGAGTTCGAGTGCAGGGCGATCGAGCGCGCTGAAGCGCTTATCGACCTCATATGAAGATATGGATCAAGCCTCACGGACGATTAGTACGGCTCGGCTGAGACGCTCACACGCCTTACACCTGCCGCCTATCAACGCAGTCGTCTCCTGCGGTCCTTCAGGCACCTTGCGGTGCGGGAGATCTCATCTTGAAGTAGGCTTCCCACTTAGATGCTTTCAGCGGTTATCCCTTCGCGACATAGCTACCCTGCGATGCCCCTGGCGGGACAACAGGTACACCAGCGGTCACTCCACTCCGGTCCTCTCGTACTAGGAGCGGCTCTCCTCAAATCTCCAACGCCCACGGCGGATACAGACCGAACTGTCTCACGACGTTCTAAACCCAGCTCGCGTACCGCTTTAACGGGCGAACAGCCCGACCCTTGGGACCTTCTCCGGCCCCAGGATGCGATGAGCCGACATCGAGGTGCCAAACCGCCCCGTCTATGTGAACTATCGGGGGCGATAAGCCTGTTATCCCCGGCGTACCTTTTATCCGTTGAGCGACGGCCTTTCCACACAGAACCGCCGGATCACTAAGGCCTGCTTTCGCATCTGCTCGACCTGTCGGTCTCGCAGTTAAGCTCCCTTATGCCTTTGCACTCTTCGCGCGATTGCCGACCGCGCTGAGGGAACCTTTGCGCGCCTCCGTTACCTTTTGGGAGGCGACCGCCCCAGTCAAACTACCCGCCTGACACTGTTCCCAGACCGGTTTCACGGCCCCAGGTTAGAATCCAGACATCGCAAGGGTGGTATTTCACCAGTGGCTCCACAGAACCTGGCGGCCCTGCTTCAATGCCTCCCACCTATCCTACACAGACGGTGCCCGAACCCAATATCAGGTTGTAGTAAAGGTGCACGGGGTCTTTTTGTCCTGCCGCGGGTACTCGGTATCCTCACCGAGACTCCAATTTCGCCGAGCTCTTGGTTGAGACAGTGCCCAAGTCGTTACGCCATTCGTGCAGGTCGGAACTTACCCGACAAGGAATTTCGCTACCTTAGGACCGTTATAGTTACGGCCGCCGTTTACCGGGGCTTCATTTCAGAGCTTCGCCGAAGCTAACCCTTCCATTTAACCTTCCGGCACCGGGCAGGCGTCAGTGCCTATACGTCGTCTTGACGACTTTGCAGACACCTGTGTTTTTACTAAACAGTCGCTTGGGCCGATTCTCTGCGGCCGGTTTCGGCTCTCCTGCGCGAGGCAGGGTCACCTACCGCCGGCTCCCCTTCTCCCGAAGTTACGGGGACATTTTGCCGAGTTCCTTAACCAAGACTCACTCGAGCGCCTGAGGCTACTCGCCTCGCCCACCTGTGTCGGTTTGCGGTACGGTCACACGTACTCCTCGTCCACGAAGCTTTTCTTGGCAGTACGATTACGGTCCCTTAACGAAGTCCGAAGACTTCTTCGGCATCGGATCTCGGCTTCACCAGGCGGATTTGCCTACCCGGAAACGCCTACCTCCTTACATCGTTCATGTCCATGGAAACGACGGACCTTTCACCTCTGCGTCCCTCCGCAGACTCAAGCGCAGTATCGTGTGGTACGGGAATGTTGACCCGTTTTCCATCGGCTACGCCTTTCGGCCTCACCTTAGGGGCCGACTAACCCTGAGCTGATTGGCATGGCTCAGGAAACCTTGGGCTTACGGCGACAAGGGTTCTCACCTTGTTTCTCGCGTACTCATTCCGGCATTCTCACTTGCCTGCGCTCCACGGGTAGCCTTCCGGCCCCGCTTCACGGCTCAGGCAACGCTCCCCTACCCCGCGCGCAGATGCGCGCAGCCTTAGCTTCGGTGGCTAACTTTAGTCCCGACCATTATCGGCGCAGATCCGCTTGACTGGTGAGCTATTACGCACTCTTTCAAGGATGGCTGCTTCTAAGCCAACCTCCCAGTTGTCTCCGCAAATCCACCACCTTTGTCACTTAGCTAGCACTTGGGGACCTTAGCTGAAGGTCTGGGCTCTTTCCCTCTCGCGCACGAACATTATCGCACGTGCACTTCCTCCCTGAGACCAACTAACGGGCATTCGGAGTTTAGTAGGGGTTGGTACCCGGTTTAGGGCCCTAGCCCTTCCAGTGCTCTACCTCCCGCAGTCTACACTCAGAGGCGATACCTAAATATCTTTCGGGGAGAACCAGCTATCTCCAGGTTTGATTGGCCTTTCACCCCTATCCACAGCTCATCCGAGCAGTTTTCAACCCACAACGGTTCGGTCCTCCACGAAGCATTACCCTCGCTTCAACCTGGCCATGGATAGATCACTCTGGTTTCGGGTCTGTCCCCAGCAACTTTACGCCCAGTTAAGACTCGCTTTCGCTTCGGCTCCGCCGCTGAACGGCTTAACCTCGCTACTGAGGAACAACTCGCCGGATCATAATGCAAAAGGCACGCGGTCACCCGACGTCTCTCACGAAGAGAGGGTCGAGCTCCCACCGCTTGTAGGCACACGGTTTCAGGATCTGTTTCACCCGCCTCCCGGCGTACTTTTCATCTTTCCCTCACGGTACTCGTTCGCTATCGGTCACGGACGTGTATTTAGCCTTGGCAGGTGGTCCTGCCGGATTCAATCGGGATTTCACGTGTCCCGACCTACTCAGGAATGGTCCAGAGATCGCGACGTCGGCTTCGCCTACGGGGCTGTCACCCTCTATGGCTTGGCTTTCCAGACGGATTCGACTCACCGCCGCGCGACGCTCCGAGAGCCGGCAGACTCCCACGAACCACCCTCCTACCCCATGGAAGCAACGGCTGCCGCCTTGACACCTCCATGGTTTGGGCTCTTCCCCGTTCGCTCGCCGCTACTGAGGGAATCACGGTTGTTTTCTCTTCCTCGAGGTACTTAGATGTTTCAGTTCCCTCGGTTCGCTTCCCAACGCCTATGTATTCAGCGAAGGGATGACCGGGCATCACCCCGGCCGGGTTTCCCCATTCGGAAATCCAGGGATCAACGCTTGCTTGCAGCTACCCCTGGCTTATCGCAGCTTGCCACGTCCTTCATCGCCAGTCCGTGCCTAGACATCCACCCTGTGCCCTTGATCGCTTGATCCATCTTCGTTGACGGCATCAAGCACCTCAGACGCACTCGGCGCCCAGCACTCTCACTCGCTACCAGATTGTCAAAAAAGCAGACCCGCAAGACGCCCCAAGGCGCCCGCAGGGAAGACGGGTAAAATAGGGTCGGTTCGGAGGGGCGTCAAGCACCTCCGAGAACCCTCAAGGCGTCAGCTTTCCGCCGCGGGCTCCACCTCTTCCGCGAGGACGGCGACGGTGTTGTCCAGGACCTGCAGGAAGCCCCGGGCCACGCGGAAACGGCGCGGACCCTCGTCCGTACGGATGCGAAGCAGGCCCTCGCCCAGCAGGACGACCATCGGGGCGTGACCGTACAGAATCCCCAGTTCGCCGTCGTGCGCGGGGGCGATGACCGATGTCGCGGCGCCGGAGAAGGCGGCGGCCGACGGCGAGATCACCGTGACGCTCAGTCGGCGGTCGGCGGACAGCATCGCCGTCATGCGGCCTCCGCCTCCAGCTTCTTCGCCTGCTCGATCGCCTCCTCGATCCCGCCGACCATGTAGAACGCCTGTTCCGGCAGGTGGTCGAACTCGCCCTCGACGACGCGCTCGAACGACTCGATCGTCGTCTCCAGCGGGACGTAGCGACCCGGGATGCCCGTGAACTGCTCGGCCACGTGGAAGGGCTGCGACAGGAACTTCTGGATCCGCCGGGCCCGGTTCACGATGACCTTGTCCTCCTCGGAGAGTTCGTCCATCCCGAGGATCGCGATGATGTCCTGCAGGTCCTTGTAGCGCTGCAGCGTGCGCTGCACCGCGGTGGCCACGCGGTAGTGCCGCTCGCCCAGGAACTGCTCGCTGAGGATGCGGCTGCTGGAGTCGAGCGGGTCCACGGCGGGGTAGATGCCGAGTTCGGCGATCTGGCGCGAGAGGACCGTCTGGGAGTCGAGGTGCGTGAAGGCCGCGGCCGGCGCCGGGTCCGTGAGGTCGTCCGCCGGCACGTAAATCGCCTGCACCGAGGTGATCGAACCCCGGGTGGTCGACGTGATGCGCTCCTGGAGGTTGCCCATCTCCGTGGCCAGCGTCGGCTGGTAGCCCACCGCGCTCGGCATGCGGCCGAGCAGCGCGGACACCTCGGACCCGGCCTGGCTGAAGCGGAAGATGTTGTCGATGAAGAGGAGGACGTCGAGCCCCTCCACCTCACGGAAGTACTCCGCGACGGTGAGGCCGGTGAGGCCCACGCGCAGGCGCGCGCCCGGCGGCTCGTTCATCTGCCCGTAGATGAGGGCCGTCGAGTCGATGACGCCCGACTCCTTCATCTCGAGCCAGAGGTCGTTCCCCTCCCGGGTGCGCTCGCCCACGCCGCAGAAGACGGAGCGGCCGCCGTGCTCCTGTGCGATGTTGTTGATGAGCTCCATGATGATGACGGTCTTGCCGACGCCGGCCCCGCCGAAGAGTCCCGTCTTGCCGCCCTTCACGTAGGGGGCGATGAGGTCCACGACCTTGATCCCGGTGACGAAGATCTCCGTCTTCGGCTCGAGGTTCTGGAGGGCGGGCGACTTGCGGTGGATGGGCCACCGCTCCGTCGCCTCCACCGGCCCCATCTCGTCCACGGGCTCGCCGAGGACGTTGAGGATGCGGCCCAGCGACGCCTCGCCGACGGGCGCCGAGATGGGGTGTCCCGTGTCCACGACCTCCATCCCGCGCGTCACGCCGTCCGTCGCGTCCATGGCGACGGCGCGCACCTGGTTGCGGCCGATGTGCTGCGCCACCTCGCACACGAGATCGTGCACGGTCCCGTCATCGTCCTCCCAGGACAGGGAGAGCGCGTTGTAGATCTCCGGCAAATGCTCGGGCTCGAACTCCGCGTCGATCGTGGGTCCGATGACCTGCACGACCTTGCCGGTGCCTCGTTCGGTCGATCCTTCAGACATATGTCAGCCTCATGGCTTATCGGTTCTCCGGGGCGCCTCCGCCCCTGTACGCTGTTCGTCCGTTACCCGTCCAACGCGTCCGCGCCGCCGATGATCTCCGCGATCTGATTCGTGATCTCGGCCTGGCGGGCGCGGTTGTACGTCCGCCGCAGGTTGTCGAGGAACTCGTTGGCGTTGTCCGTCGCCGACTTCATCGCCGTCCGGCGAGCCGCCTGCTCCGCCGCCGCCGTCTCCAGGAGCGCGCTGTACGTCGAGTTCGTTACGTAGAGCGGCAGGAGATGGTCGAGGATGCCTTCCTCCGACGGATCGAGGATATAGAAGGGCTGCGGGCCCTTGCGCGCCTCGCCCACGCCGACGGGCAGGACCTGACGGACCGCCGGCGGCGTGCTGACCATGTTCCGGAATTCCGCGAAGACGAGCCGCACCGCGTCGAGCTCGCCGGCCACGAAGCGGGCGGCGAGCTCCCCGATCAGGCTCCGCGCATCGTCCACCGCCGGAGGATCCCCCAGGTCGTTGCGAGTGAGCGCCATCCCGACGCCCCGAAAGCGGAAGTAGGAGATCCCCTTGTTGCCGTAGACGTGGAACTCCACCTCCGCTCCCGCCTCCTCCAGCTCGCGGAGTTGCGCCTGCGCGGTTCGGATGAGATTCGCGTTGAAGGCGCCGCACAGCCCGCGATTGCTCGTCAGGAGCACGAGCGCGGCCCGCTCGATGCGCGCGGGCTGGCGCAGCAGGGGCTGCGATTCCGCCAGGTCCGGCGTGGCGAGCCGGGCGATCATGTCCATCAGTTCGGCCGAGTAGGGACGTGCACGGATCACCCGCCCCTGCGCCTGCGCGAGCTTGGCGGTCGCGACCATCTCCATGGTGCGCGTGATCTTCTTCGTGCTGTCGACGGACTTCATCCGCCGATAGATGTCCCTCGACTTGCTCATGCCGCGGCGTCCGCAGCGTCCTCTCGGGAGGCGCCGTCGTGGACGAAGGTGTCGGAGTAGGACTCGATCGCCTCGCGGAGCGCGGCTTCGGTCTCCTCCGACATCACCCTCTCATCGCGGATCGCGTCGCCGACTTCCGGGTGATTCGTGCCCATGTACTCGAGGAAGCCAACCTCCCAGCCCCGAATCCTCGACACGTCCATGTCGTCGAGGAACCCCTGCGTGGCCGCGAAGATCACCATGACCTGCTCCTCGACCGGCATCGGCTCGTACTGGCCCTGCTTCAGGATCTCGACGGTGCGCCGGCCCCGGTCCAGCTGCCGCTGCGTCGCGGCATCCAGCTCCGTGCCGAACTGCGCGAAGGCCTCGATCTCGCGGAACTGCGCCAGGTCCAACCGCAGGCGTCCGGCGACCTTCTTCATCGCCTTGATCTGCGCGTTTCCGCCCACGCGCGAGACCGAGATTCCCACGTTCACGGCCGGGCGCACGCCCGAGTAGAAGAGGTCGGTTTCGAGGAAGATCTGGCCGTCGGTGATCGAGATCACGTTCGTCGGGATGTAGGCGGACACGTCGCCGGCCGCCGTCTGGATGATCGGGAGCGCGGTCAGCGAACCGCCGGGTTGCTTGATGTCCGGGTGGCCGGCGATGGCGTCGGGATCGTTGCTGATCTTGGCCGCCCGCTCGAGCAGGCGGCTGTGGAGATAGAAGACGTCGCCGGGGTACGCCTCGCGGCCCGGAGGACGCCGCAGGATGAGCGACGCCTCGCGGTACGCATCCGCCTGCTTCGTGAGGTCGTCGTAGATGACGAGGACGGCCTTCCCTTCCTCGTACATGAAGTACTCGCCGATCGCGCACGCGGCGTATGGGGCCATGAACTGCATCGGGGCGGGCTCCGACGCGTTCGCGGCCACGACGACCGTGTAGTCGAGCGCGCCCTCCTCGCGGAGCCGTTCCACGATGCCGGCGACCGTCGAGCCCTTCTGCCCGATCGCGCAGTAGACGCAGACGACGTCCTCATCCTTCTGGTTGATGATCGCGTCGATCGCCACGGCCGTCTTGCCCGTGCCGCGGTCGCCGATGATCAGCTCCCGCTGGCCGCGGCCGATCGGAATCATGGAGTCGATCGCCTTGAGGCCCGTCTGCAGGGGCTCGTTCACCGGCTGGCGGTACACGATGCCGGGCGCCTTCCGGTCGACCTTCATGTAGGTCACGGTTTCGATCGGCCCGCGGCCATCGCGCGGCTGCCCCAGCGTGTCCACCACGCGGCCGAGGATCTCCGGGCCGACGGGCACTGAGAGGACGCGGCCGGTGCGGCGCACCGGATCTCCCTCCTTGAGGGCCAGGTAATCGCCGAGGATCACGGCGCCGATGTTGTCTTCCTCGAGGTTCGAGGCGAGACCGATCACGGAGACCCCGGTGTCGCGGGACGTGATCTCGAGCATCTCGTTGGCGACGCACGTCGAAAGACCCCAGATGCGGGCCACGCCGTCCTTCACCTCGAGCACCTCGCCGACCTCTTCGACCCGGAGTTCCTCCTCGTAGCGGTCGATCTGCTCGAGCAGGGCCTTCTTGATCTCGCTCGCTCGAAGGGAGCTGTCGAAACCTGTCATCGTCTTCTCTTCTCTGTTTTTCGTTACCGGCGGCTCAGTACAGTTCGCGCCGCATCTGCTCGAGCTGCCGCCGCAGCGAGGCGTCCAGCAACTCGTCGCCGACGCGGATGATCACGCCGCCGAGAATCTTCGGGTCCTCGTGGAACTCGGGGACGACCTCCCGCTCGAAGCGCCGCTCCAGGGCGGAAACCACTTCGTTCCGGACGCGGTCATCCGCCTCGAAGGGCAGCGTCACGGTGGCGCGGACCCGCCCCGCCTTCTCGTCGAGAAGATCGCGGTAGGCCAGCGCGATCCCCGGGAGGGCCCGCTGCCGGTGGCGATCCATGATGACGAGCAGAAAGCGGACGAACAGATCCGGCGCCCGTCCGGAAAGGGCCGCCTGGATCGCCTCCTTCTTCTCGAACAGCGACACGGCGGGCACTTCCAGGAAGCGCTGGAAGTCCGGGACGTTCGCGTACAGGTCGCCGATCTCCTCGATCAGCCGCCCGTACTCGGCCTCGTTCCCGTCCCGCGCCGCGAGTTCGAACAGAGTCGTCGCGTAGTTGCGGGCCACCGCCGACGCGCTCATCGCTCCGCTAGACGTCCGACACGAACTCGTGCACCAGACGCCGGTTCTCCTCGGCGTCCAGCCGCGCGCGGATCAGCCGCTCGGAAGCGGCCAGCGCGAGATCCACCGCATCCCGCCGGATCTCGTCGCGCAGCTGTTCCCGCTCGTGTCCGATCTCGCGGCGGGCGTCCTCGAGCAGCTGCGCCTGCTGCGCCCGCGCCTCCTCGAGCATCTCCTTGCGGAGGCCGTCGGCGTGCTGTCGGGCGTTTTCGAGCATCTCGCGGGCTTCGCTGCGGGCCGCTTCGAGCGCGGCTTCCTGCTGCGACAGCAGCCCCTTCGCATCATCGCGCGCGGAGAGGGCATCGTCGATCGCCCCCTGAATCTTCGCGTGCCTCTGCTCGAGTCCGCCGGCAATGAGCGGGAAGACCCACTTCGCGAGGACGAGGAGCGTGAGCACGAACAGGACTACCGTCCAGACGAAGAGCCCCAGGTTGAGCGAGAAGATCCCCGTCTCCGCCTGGGCCGCCAGCGCCGGCGGCGCAGCGAGCGCGAAGCTGCCGGCGACCCCGGCCGAACGCATCATCCGCGGATGAAGCCGGCGATCACGAGTCCGAACAGCGCCACACCCTCGATGAACACGGCGAGCACGATCGCGGCCGTCTGGATGGTCTGCGCTTCCTCGGGCTGGCGGGCCATCGCTTCCGTCATGCGCCCGCCGATGAGACCGATTCCGATACCGGCTCCGAGCACGGAGAGCCCGCCACCGACGATGGCGAGACCGATCGCGAGGCCGTCTCCCGTCGACATGCCCTGCAGCAGCGTCAACATGTTCAGCATCGTATGCTCCAGTTTCCTTTCTCTGTCGGGGGTTCGGACGACACCCCCCGTTCCGTCCGCGCCTCCCCGGCGCGGAAGTTGCCCGCGGACCCCTCCGGGTCAGTGCGCGTGGCGAATCAACCCGATGAACACCGAGACCAGCATCGCGAAGATGTACGCCTGAAGGAGCGCGATGAAGATCTCCAGCATCATCACGAACAGCGCGAGGCCCATGGACCCCAGAATTGTCGCGGCGCCGACCGTCGTGCCGAAGAGTCCCTGACCGACCATCGAGCCGTAGGTGAGGATGAGACCCATGAAGGCGAGGATGACGAAGTGTCCCGCCGTCATGTTGGCGAAGAGCCGGATCGCGAGCGCCATGATCTTCGAGAACTTCGCGATCAGTTCGACCGGGGCCATGATGAGCAGCGTAACCGGCTTCAGCGGCCCGGGCAGCCCGGGCGGGAGGAAGAAGACGGTCTTCGCGTAGCCCATCGGGCCGAGGGCGATGAACCCCGCCGTCTCGATCACGACGAGCGCGATGATGGCGAGCGCGGCCGTGACCATGATGTTCCCCGTCGCCGTCGCGCCGAAGGGGATGAGGCCGAGCAGGTTCGCATAGAGGATGAAGAAGAAGAAGGTGATGACGAGGGGGACGAACCTCTCCCCTCCGCGGCCGATGTTGGCCATCACCACGTCATCTCTCAGGTACAGATAGAAGGCCTCGATCCCGTTGAGGATCCCTCTCGGCGCCTTCTCGCCGTTTTCGAGCCGCTGCGTCGAGCGCGCGGCGAAGAACATCGTCACGATGGTGAGCACTGCCGCGAACATCAGGAACAGCACGTGCTTCGTGATCGAGAGGTCGACCTCGAGGCCGCCGATGTTGAAGGCCGGGAGCGTCGGGAGAGGGATCTCGCCGAAGGGCTTGAACTCCCAGATGTTCGAGTCCACGACGTGGTGCATCATGACTTCGGTGCCCCACTCCTCGGCGTGCTCGCCAGCGGCGGCGGCGCCGTGGTGTTCCTGGGCAGCCGCGGCCGCGGGAGCGGCGTGCTCCTGCACCCGCTCCGTCAGACTCCGCAGGGAGGCCATCGATCTATCGAGCACCCGGTTCATCCGGTCGTGCGTTCCGTGTCGAGTTGGTCTTCATGGGCTTCGCGCGGGCGAGCGCGAGCCACAGCCACAAGGCTTCCGTCCACAACAGCACCAGCATGGCGAGTCCGTACGCGATGGGCAGGTCGGGCGTCGCCGATCCCGTCCACACGAGTCCGCCCGTTACGACCAGCCCTCCCATGCGCAGGCCGATCCCGGCCAGCCACGGCCGGGTCGCCCGCCGTCCCGCCAGGAGCGCCCGGTTCAGCGGCCAGACCGCGACCACCTGAATCAGCCAGGCCGCGGCGATGCCCCACGTGCGCTCGCCATCCCCCAGCCACGCGGCCGCCGCCACCGCCAGCCCCAACGTGGCCAGCGCATAGGTCGGCGTACGCCGCGTCCAGCCGGTGGGAACGCCTTTCACTTCCCGCGGTCCGTCTCCCCGTCGGTCTCATCCGCCGCGGAGCCTTCGCGCCGTGCCGCCAACCGGCCGTACATGCTGTAGCACCCCCCCGCGAACCCCGTGAACACACCGAGGAGGACGAAGAGCGGCGCGGTCCCGAGACGGCCGTCGAGCCAGTTGCCGCCGACCGCGAGGAGCGTGATCGCAAGACCCATCGCAATGCCCAGACTCGCGAACTCCGTGCCCGCCGCCTTTGCGTACAGGCGACCGGCATGCCCCTCGGGTTTCTCGGGTTTCGGCCGGTTCGTCGAACCGGGATGCGGATGCGGCATGGGGAAACTTCTCCGTTCGGGAGCCCCGCGCCGACCGCTTGTGAAAAATTTCCCAAGCCCAATCTGTCCGCTTGTGAAAAATTTCGCAATGCCGGTTTCGCTTGACGCTGGGCGCTGAAGGCCTAGGTTGCTGCCACCATATTGAAGGCCTCTGGTCAACTCCGAAATGGCCTCGCCGACGCCCGGGTCTCGCATTCCCGCGGCCCCCCTCACCTCTGGAGCCGATTGAGTCTTGGAAGCCGGTCGAAAGGTCGAAACGAATGACGTTCGGCTGCTCGAGGAGCTGGGTCACGCCCGGCGCCGGATCGAGGAGGAGATCGGGAAGCGGATTATCGGGCAGCGGGAGATCGTGGAGAAGCTGCTCATCACGCTGCTCGCCGATGGACACGCCCTTCTGGTCGGTGTCCCCGGTCTGGCCAAGACGCTTCTCGTCTCGACGCTCGCCGAAGCCCTGCACCTGGAGTTCAGCCGGATCCAGTTCACCCCGGACCTGATGCCCTCGGACATCACCGGGACGGAGGTGCTCCAGGACGACCAGCGCACGGGGGAGCGCCGTTTCGCCTTCGTCCGGGGGCCGATCTTCGCGGATGTGATCCTGGCGGACGAGATCAACCGGACACCGCCGAAGACGCAGGCCGCCCTTCTGCAGGCGATGCAGGAGGGAGAGGTCACCGTCGGCAGCGAGACGTTCCCGCTCGGCCGCCCGTTCTTCGTCCTCGCGACGCAGAACCCGATCGAGCAGGAAGGGACGTATCCTCTTCCCGAAGCCCAGCTCGACCGCTTCATGTTCGAGCTTCGGATCGGGTACCCGACGGCGGAGGAGGAGTCGGTCATCGCCGACATGGCATCGAGTGGGCCGCCCGCCCAGGTGAACCCCGTTGTGACCGCGGGCCAGCTGCTCGAATACCAGGCGCTCGTGCAGCGGGTGCCGGCTTCGGAGTCGGTGGTCGACTACGCGGTGCGGCTGGCGCGGGCCACCCGGCCGCGCGAGGCCTCCTCCCCGGAATTCGTGCGCCGCATGGTGAGCTGGGGCGCCGGGCCTCGGGCTTCGCAGCACACGGTGCTGGCGGCGAAGGCGCGGGCGGCGCTCGATGGGCGTCCGGCCCCCAATCTCGACGACGTGCGGGCGGTCGCGCCCGCCGTGCTCCGTCACCGGGTGGTTCCGGGCTTCGAAGCGGAGGCCGAGGGGAAGACCGCGGACGACATCGTCGCGGAGTTGATCGAACACAGCCGCGGCTGGTAGACGTTGGACGAAACCGACAGTACGCAGCTCTCGCCGACAGTACGGGCGGGCCCTGAGGTGACGCCGAAGAGCCTCGCGGCGCGCCGCGCGGACCGACTGTCGCTGCTGACCGCCCCGGTTCTCGCGGGCCTGGGGCGCCTGCTCCTGCCGGTCGTCGGCCCGCTCGACCGGCTCGTGCGGCGGGTGCTGCCCGACACGGGCGGCGGGACGCACGTGAGCGAGCGGCAGATCCGCTCCATGGTGCGCCTCGGGCACCAGGCGGGCGACATCGAAGCGCACGAGCGCCAGTTCATCGACCGCGTGTTCACGCTGGACCGCCTGCGCGCGCGGGAGATCATGACGCCCCGGGTGGAGGTCCTCGCCTGGGAGGACTCGCGCCGCCTCGGAGACATCGCGGACGAGCTCGCCGACGTGCGCTTCAGCCGGATCCCGGTGTACGGCGAATCGCTCGACGACGTGACCGGGGTGCTATACCGCACCGAAGCGTACCGTGCGCTGCTCGGCGGCCGGTGGGACCTTCCGCTCTCGAGCGTCGCCCGCGAGCCCTACTTCGTGCCGGATACGATCACGCTCATCGAACTGCTCGAGCAGTTTCGGGCGCGGCGCGTGCACATGGGGCTCGTGGTGGATGAGCACGGCGGGCTCGACGGACTCGTGACGCTCGAGGACATCCTCGAGGAACTGGTCGGCGACATCGTGGATGAAACGGATCTTCCGACCGAACCCATCATCCGGCTGCGACGGGACGAGATCGCCGTGGACGGCGGCGCCGAACTGCGGGAGATCAACGACTTCTTCGGAACCTCGTTCCCCGTGGTCGAGCACCGGTCGCTGAACGGCTTCCTGCTGGCCGAACTCGGCCGGGTGCCCGAGGCGGGAGAAGTGGTGGAGCACGGCGATGTGCGGATCAAGGTCGTGGCGAGCACCGACACGCAGGTGACGCGCGCCCGGATCCGCCGCCGCTAGCAGGCCGGGGCAAGACTCCGCGGCAGCGCCGAGAGAGGCTCGGCGGCAGCGGCGCGCAAGTACTCGTCGAACAGCGTGTCCCCGAACAGGAACGAGATGGCGGCGCCGAGCGCGAGGAAGGTGCCGAAGGGGACGGGCTTTCCCGTCCGGAGTGAGACCGGACCATAGACGAGGGACCCGGCGAGCGCGCCCAGGAAGATCGTGAGGAGGGCACCGCCGGGGCCGAGGAACGCGCCGACCATCGCCATCATCTTCACGTCGCCGCCGCCGAGCGCCGGCTTTCGGAACGCCTTCTCGCCCAGCCACCCGACCACGTGGAGAAGTCCGAACCCGAGAACCGCGCCGGCGACCGCCGCGAGCGGTGGTGTCGATCCGGGAAGCGCCGAAAGGGCGAGGCCCGCGGCGCACCCGCCGAGCGAGAGGGCATCGGGGATGATGTAATGGCGCGCGTCGATGACCGCGATCGCGAGGAGGAGCGTGAACAGGACCGCTCCCGTCAGGGCGGCGACGGATGTGCCGTACAGCCAGGCCATGCCGGCCCAGCCGAGGGCCGTTGCCAGTTCGATCGCGGGGTAGCGCACGGGGATGCGGCCGCCGCAGTCGCGGCACTTCGCCCGCAGGAAGATCCACGAGAGGACGGGGAGGTTGTCGCGCCAGCGGATGGTCGCGCGGCACGCCGGGCAGCGGCTGCGGGGGCGCAGGACGCTGTCTCCGGCGGGCATCCGGGTGATGCACACGTTGAGGAAGGAGCCCAGGGCCGCACCGAGCATTGCGGCCACCCCAACGATCGCGGGATCAGCCAAATGGGCGCCCCGTCCGCATCCGGTCGAGCAGGATCGCGCCCGCCGACGCCACGTTCAGCGACTCCACGCCACGGGCGAGCGGCACGGAGACGGCGCGGGCGGCGGCGGCGAGGAGGAGGGCCGAGACGCCGTGGGCCTCGCTCCCCAGCGCGAGCGCGAGCGGTCCGGAAGGCGACGCTTCGAGCGGCGGGGCATCGGCCGCCGCGACCCATATCGGGATCCCCCGCCCGGCGAGCCGCTCCACGGCATCCCCGGTGTCCGTGCGGAAGACGGGGCCGCGGAACGACGCGCCCGCCGAGGCCCGCAGCGCCTTCGGCCCCCAGGGATCCGCGGTCTCGCCGACGCCGATCACCGCGGCCGCCCCGAGCGCGAGCGCGGTGCGCACGAGGACGCCGACGTTGCCGGGATCCTGCACGCCGTCGAGAAGCACGATCGTGCCGTCGCCCACGTCGGCCCAGCCGTACGCCGGCACTTCGCCGATCGCCAGGACGGGCTGCGGCGTGGCGGCATCCGCCAGCGTCCGGACGATCGCTTCCGGCACCGCCTCCGTGCGAACGCCCCGTGCCGCCGCACGCGCGAGCAGCGCCTGCAGTTCCGGCTCGTCCTCCGCCGCGTCGGCGTGCAGCACGGCAACCGTGCGGCCCGGCCACTCGAGCATCTCGCCGACGAGCCGCCGCCCCTCGGCCAGGAAACACCCGGTTTTCCGGCGTCCCTTTCCGCGGTGCAGCGACCGCCAGGCCTTGATCTCCGCGCGCGTCGGCATGCCCTTATTTTACGCTGCGGCTCAACGCACTGTCATCGCGGCGCACGGAGCGGGCTCGAGTCGGTCGACCTTGCGCGGACCTCTGCGGACCTGAACGGAGTGGAGCGTGAACCCGAAGAAAGCGGCGCGGGCGACGGCCCTCACGATCGCGGGAAGCGATTCGGGAGGCGGCGCCGGCATCCAGGCTGATCTCAAGACCTTTCACGCGTTCGGCGTGTTCGGAACGAGCGCGGTCACCGCCGTGACCGCGCAGAACACCGTCGGGGTCCAGGCGGTGCAGGCGCTGGACCCGCCGATCGTGCGGCGCCAGATCGAATCGGTGCGCGCGGATCTGCCACCGCTGGCCGCGAAGACCGGGATGCTCGCCAACGAGAACATCGTGCGGGCCGTCGTCGCGGGCCTGCACGGCTTCGAAGCGCCGCTTGTGGTCGATCCGGTGATGGTGGCGACGAGCGGCGACCGGCTGCTCGACCCGGCCGCCGTGGCCGCCATCCTCGAGGAGCTTCTGCCTCTCGCCGCCCTCGTCACGCCGAACCTGCCCGAAGCCGAGATCCTCGCTGGACGGACCGTGCGCACCGAAGCCGACATGTCCGCGGCGGCGAGCGCCATCCTCGCGCGGGGCGCCGGGGCCGTGCTCGTCAAGGGCGGGCACCTGGAGGGCGAGGAAGTCGTGGACCTGTTCGGGGACGGGAGCCGCGAGCGCGTGTGGCGGACGCCCCGCATCCGGACGACGGAGACCCATGGGACCGGCTGCACGCTCTCGGCGGCGATCGCGGCGGGGCTGGCGTCGGGGCTCGCCCTCGAGCCGGCGATCGAACGGGGACTCGCCTTCACGCACGCCGCCATCGCGGCGGCGCCGGGTCTCGGCGCGGGCCGCGGTCCCCTGGATCATTGGGCTAGTCCCGGAGGCCGCTCTCGGCGCTGATGCGGGGCTTTGCCACGGACCGCTATTCTCCGTACGGCACCCAGATGTTCTTGATCTGGGAGGCGTGCCGGAGGAATTCGCGCCCCTCGCCGCCGGGACCGAACCAAGCCCGCCCACCGGCGGCCTGCGTCCACGTGCGCTTCAGATTCGAGGCGGAGCGGCGCTCGACGTCGGCGGCCCCCTCGTCCGTCCCGAAGTACCACATCCCATCCACCGCATCGTGGCCGGCGAGGGTGGGCCGCAGTTCCTCCTCGAGGCCGGTAAGGATGTTGATCACCCCCGGCGGCACATCCGAGGTCTCGAGCACCTGTTGGAAGTCGGTGGCGAGGAGCGGCCATCGCTCCGAAGCGACGGCAACGACGGCGTTCCCGAGCGCGACGCCCGGGATCACGCTGGAGATGAACCCGAGCAGCGCGGGTTCCGGCGGACAGATCACCGCCATCACGCCCAGCGGCTCGGGCATGGCGAGCGTGACGTTGCGGAAGGGCGTCCGGTGGACGGCCCCGTCCCACTTGTCCGCCCACGCCGCCCAGGTGAAGAGGCGCCGCACCGACGCCTCCACTTCGCGCCGCGCCGCCTGCGGGTCGCAGCCGGTGAGGTCGCGCAACCGGCCTTCGAATGCGTCCCGGCGGGCGTCGAGATTCTCGCCGGCGTAGTACAGGATCTGCGCCCTCAGGTGGGCCGTCGTGCGCGCCCAATCCGCGGCGAGCGCCGCCTCCACCGCGTTGCGCGCGTCCTTCCGGTTGCCTCGGGCGACTTCCCCCGCGCCGCGGCCCCGATAATCCAGGACCTCGAGGCTGTAGCCACCATCCGGCCGGGCCTGCCGGCCACCGATGTAGAGCTTCGCCGTCCGGTCGATCGCGGGCAGCGGCGCCGGGGCGCCGGCCTCCTCGCCGACGTCTCCCTCCTCGTCGCGCTCCGCCGTCTCCGAGTCCCTTTCCGGGGCCGGCTCCACGGGCGCGTGGCGCTGGCGGACGTATTCCCACAGTCCTTCACGGCCACCCTCGCGGCCGAAGCCGCTCTCGCGGTAGCCGCCGAAGCCGGACGCGGCATCGAACACGTTGGTGCAGTTGATCCAGACGGTCCCGGCCTTGATCTGCGAGGCGATGTCGAGCGCGAGGTTCACGTTCTCCGTCCAGACGCTCGCCGCGAGGCCGTAGCGCGTGTTGTTCGCGAGCGCGACCGCCTCCGCGGGGGTGCGGAACGTCATCTGAACCACGACGGGGCCGAAGATCTCGACCTGGGCGATGCGCGCGGCCGGTGACACGTCGGTGCACAGGGTGGGCGGGTAGAACCAGCCGTCCCGGGGGACGCTCCAGGACGGCTGCCAGATCGCGGCGCCCTCCTCGCGACCCTCCTCGACGAGCGACTCGATCTTCTTCAACTGGACGGGCGCGATGATCGCGCCGAGGTCGACGCCCTTGTCGAGCGGAGCCCCCATGCGGAGCGTCTCCATGCGGGCGCGCAGGCGGTCGGCAAGCGCGTCGGCGATCCCTTCGTGGGCGAGGATCCGCGAGCCGGCGCAGCACACCTGGCCCTGGTTGAACCAGATCGCGTCGACCACGCCCTCGACCACGCTGTCGAGGTCCGCGTCGTCGAAGACGAGGAAGGGTGACTTCCCGCCGAGCTCCAGCGAGATCTTCTTGCCGGTCCCCGCCGTCGCCTCGCGGATGATGCGGCCGACCTCCGTCGAACCGGTGAAGGCGATCTTGTCGACATCCGGATGTTCGACGATCGCGGTGCCCGTGCGGCCATCCCCGGTTACGATGTTCACGACGCCCGGCGGGAGATCGATCTCGTGGCAGAGTTCCGCGAACCGGAGGGCGGTCAGCGACGTGAACTCCGCGGGCTTGAGGACGACGGTGTTCCCGGTCGCGAGGGCGGGCGCGACCTTCCACGCGAGCATGAGCAGCGGGAAGTTCCAGGGGATGATCTGGCCCGCGACGCCGAGCGGCTCGCAGTCCGCGAGTTCGGTGTCCATGAGCTGGGCCCAGCCCGCGTGGTGATAGAAGTGCCGCGCGACGAGCGGAATGTCGATGTCGCGGGATTCACGGATGGGCTTCCCGTTGTCGAGCGTCTCGAGCGTCGCGAAGAGCCGGGAGTGCTTCTGCAGGCGGCGGGCGATCGCGTACAGGTAGCGCGCCCGGCCGTGTCCCCCGAGGTCCCGCCAGGCGGCCTGGGCCGCCCGCGCCGCCGCCACCGCGCGGTCCACGTCGCCGGGGCTGCCCTGCGCGATCTCGCCCAGTTGCGCTTCGTTGCTCGGATCGAGGGTCGCGAAGAACTCGCCGTCCGCCGGCTCGCACCAGGCGCCGCCGATGTAGTGCTCGAAGCGGGGACCCCGTTCCGCGATCCATGCTCGCGCCTCGTCCGCGACCTCCGGGGCGGGACCGTACTCCATCGTCTCGAAAAGTTCCGCGATCTTCGGCATCTCCCTCAACCCCCTCTCAGCCTCAACCCGACCCTCACCCCAGCGGGTGCCGGTGGTACGCGGAATACCGCCCCGTCGCCCGGTGCTCCAACTGGCGTTCGATGTCCGCGAGCAGCGAACTCGCGCCGAAGCGGAACAGCGACCGGTCGAGCCATGCCCCGCCCAGTTCTTCCTTCACGAGAATGAGCCACTCCAGCGCCTGCTTCGCCTTCCCCACTCCTCCGGCGGGCTTCAGGCCCACATGGAAGCCGGAGAGTTGCCGGTAGGCGCGGATCGCGCGCGCCATCACCAGTCCGACGGGGACCGTGGCGTTGACCTTCTCCTTGCCGGTCGAGGTCTTGATGAAGTCGGCTCCGGCCATCATGCAGGTCCAGCTCGCGCGGGCGACGTTGCGCAGGCTCCCGAGTTCACCCGTGGCCATGATCGTCTTCAGGTGAGCCTCGCCGCAGGCCTCGCGGAAGGCGCGGACCTCGTCGTACAGCGCCTCCCAGTCGCCGGCGAGCGCGTGGCGGCGGGTGATGACGATGTCGATCTCGCGCGCGCCGGCTTCGACCGCTTCGTGGATCTCCTCGACCCGCTGCGCGAACGGCGTGAGCCCGGCGGGGAAGCCGGCGGCGACCGCGCACACCGGGATGTCGTCGCCGGCGAGCGCTTTGACGACGGCCGGAACCATCGTCGGATACACGCAGACGGAGGCCACGCGCAGGCCGAGATCGTCCGCCCCGAGCGCGCGGAGGAGGTCGGGACGCACGGGCTGGCAGGCCTTGGCGGCGAGGCGAGCCACCCGCCCCGGGGTGTCGTCGCCGGCGAGCGTCGTGAGGTCGATCATCGTCACTGCGCGGAGGAGCCAGGCGGTCTGCCACTCCTTCTTGATGCTGCGGCGCTTCCCCAGCGTCGCGGCCCGGCGCTCGATCGCGCTGCGGTTCGCAGCCTGCCCCCGGATCAGATCGAGGTCGAGCGGCGTTCCGGCGTTGCGCCCCCGCATGGGAACGACACCGGGTTCCGATGATCGCTGGAAGAGGCCCATGGGTAGAATATCGTTCGGACGCCGGACTCAGGCGAATGTACCTTCCGCTTCGAGGACGGTGCGGTCTACGAAGAGGCGCCGACGGTTTCTTGACGCTCGGCCGCCTCCGGGCCGAAGCTGTTGCCCGGACACCCCGAGAGAACCTGACGATTGACCATCCGGAGAATCCCATGACGACGAACGAAACCTGGTGGCCGAACCAGCTCAGCCTGAAGGCTCTTCGGCAGAACTCGCCCGCGTCGGACCCGATGGGCGGGGGCTTCGACTACGCGGAGGCGTTCAAGAACGTCGACGTCGAGGAGTTGAAGCGGGACATCGAGGAAGTGATGACGACCTCCCAGGAGTGGTGGCCGGCGGACTACGGGCACTACGGGCCGCTCTTCATCCGCATGACGTGGCACGCGGCGGGCACCTATCGCATCACCGACGGCCGCGGCGGCGGCGGCTCCGGCTACCAGCGCTTCGCGCCGCTGAACAGCTGGCCCGACAACGGGAACCTGGACAAGGCGCGCCGGCTCCTGTGGCCGGTCAAGCAGAAGTACGGCCGCAACCTGTCGTGGGCCGACCTCATCATCTTCGCGGGCAACTGCGCGCTGGAGTCGATGGGGTTCCGGACGTTCGGCTTCGCCTTCGGCCGACCGGACGTGTGGGAGGCCGACGAGACGGACTGGGGATCCGAGACAGAGTGGCTCGGGGACGAACGCCATGACGATGACGGGGAACTCCAGGAGGGGCTCGGCGCCGACCACATGGGGCTCATCTACGTGAACCCGGAGGGGCCGGGCGGGAACCCGGACCCGGCGGCGGCGGCGAAGTTCATCCGCACGACCTTCGCCCGCATGGCGATGAACGACGAGGAGACGGTCGCGCTCATCGCCGGCGGCCACACCTTCGGCAAGGCGCACGGCGCCGGCCCCGAGTCGCATGTCGGCACCGAACCGGAGGGGGCCGGCCTCGAGGCGCAGGGCTTCGGCTGGCACAGCAGCCACGGCAGCGGCAAGGCCGGCGACACGATCACGAGCGGCCTGGAGGGCGCCTGGACGACCGAGCCCACGCGGTGGGACAACAACTTCATGGAGAACCTGCACGATCACGAGTGGGAGCTGACGAAGAGCCCCGCCGGCAAGTCGCAGTACACGCCGGTCAACGCGTCCGAGGTGGCCACCGTGCCGGATGCGCACGACCCCTCGAAGAAGCATGCCCCGATGATGCTCACGACGGACCTTTCGCTGCGCGTTGATCCGGCCTACGCGCCGATCGCGAAGCGCTTCCTCGAGAACCCGGCGGACCTCGAAGACGCGTTCGCCAAGGCCTGGTTCAAGCTGCTCCACCGCGACATGGGGCCGCGCAGCCGGTATCTCGGACCGCTCGTCCCCGCGGAGCCGCAGCTGTGGCAGGATCCCGTGCCCGACGTCGACCACGAGCTGATCGATGAGGGGGACGTCGCCGACCTCAAGGCCAGGGTCCTCGCTTCGGGCCTGTCGGTTTCCCGGCTGGTGGCGACCGCCTGGGCGTCGGCCGCCGCGTTCCGCGGCACCGACAAGCGCGGTGGGGCGAACGGCGCCCGCATCCGCCTCGCGCCGCAGAAGGACTGGGAAGCGAACGACCCGGCCGAGCTGGCGGGGGCGCTACGGACGCTGGAAGGGATCCAGGCGGAGTTCAACGACGAGCAGAGCGGAGGGAAGCAGGTCTCGTTTGCCGATCTCATCGTCCTCGCCGGGTGCGCGGGCGTCGAGCAGGCGGCACGCGATGCCGGGCACGACGTGCAGGTGCCGTTCGCACCGGGGCGCACGGACGCGTCGGAGGAGTGGACGGACGCGGAGTCGTTCGCCGTCCTCGAGCCCGCCGCGGACGGGTTCCGGAACTACGTCAAGAGCGGAAACGAAGCGTCCGCGGCCGAGCAGCTCGTGGAGCGGGCCTGCCTGCTCACGCTGACCGCGCCCGAGATGACCGCGCTGGTCGGCGGCATGCGCGTCCTGAACGCGAACACCGGGGGGTCCGCGCACGGCGTGTTCACGGACCGGCCGGGAACGCTGACGAACGACTTCTTCGTGAACCTGCTCGACATGAGCACGGAGTGGAGCGCGTCATCCGATGGCGCCTTCGAGGGTCGCGACGCGGCCGGCGACGTCCGCTGGACCGCCACCGAGGCGGACCTGGTGTTCGGTTCGAACTCCGAACTCCGGGCCTCGGCGGAAGTCTACGGGTGCGACGACGGGCAGGAGGCCTTCGTGCGCGACTTCGTCGCCGCCTGGAACAAGGTGATGAACCTCGACCGCTACGACCTGACCTGACCGCAGCCTGGCCGGCGCGGGTGATTCAGCGGGCCAGGGCGAGGGAACGGGCCGCCATGCTACATGCTACGGGAACCGGCGGATGGACTCGGCGACGAGGCGCTGGAAGTCGGCCTGGGCGAGCTTTGTCGTCTCCAGTACTTCCTCGTGGTTCAGCGGTTCGTCGAGGACCCCGGCGGCGTAGTTCGTGAGGCAGGAGACGGCGACGCAGCGGATACCGAGGGCGCGCGCCGCGATGACCTCGGGGACGGTGGACATGCCGACGGCGTCGGCGCCGAGCGTCCGCAGCATGCGGATCTCGGCCGGGGTCTCGAAGGCGGGGCCGTGCATCGCGGCGTAGACGCCCTCGTGGAGTTTGTGATCCAGTTCGGCGGCGGTCTCGCGCATGATCGCCCGTAGCTCGGGGTCGTAGGCGAACGTCAGGTCCGGGAAACGACTCTCCGCCCCCACCACGGGGCCGATGAGGGGGCTCGTGCCGGTCAGGTTCAGGTGGTCGGAGATCAGCATGAGTTCGCCGGGGTGCCAGCCTTCGCCGATCGCCCCCGCCGCGTTCGAGAGGAAGAGGACCGGGATGCCCAGGGCCGCCGCGACGCGCACGTAGAAGACAACGCGCTCCGGCGGGCCACCCTCGTAGAGGTGGACGCGTCCGCTCAGGCCCAGGACGGGCCGGCCGCCGAGGGTCCCGATGAGCGCGTGGCCGGCGTGGCCGATGACCGTGGGGCGAGGCCAGCCGGGAAGATCCTCGTAGGGCACCCGCACCGGATCCTCGATCTCCTCCCCGAGGCCGCCGAGTCCCGAACCCATCGTGATCGCGACGTGCGGCGCGTCGCCGTCCAGCCGGTCCTCGACGCGGGCTCGCAGCACCGCGGCCGCCGCCTCGACGCCGGCCTGGATGTCCGCGGCCGCACGAGTCACGCGAGGACTCCGGCCAGCGTCGCCGTCATCCACGTCGCCACCGTCCCCCCGAGCATCGCCCGCAGGCCGAGCTTCGACAGATCCTCTCGGCGACCGGGGGCGATCCCGCCGATGCCCCCGATCTGGATCGCGATGGAGCTGAAGTTCGCGAAGCCCGTCAGCGCGTAGGTGCACATGATGAGCGACTTGTTCGAGAGCTGAAGGTCGCCGGCGAGCCCGGCCCCGAGATTCGTGAAGGCGAGGAACTCGTTCGCGACCATCTTCACGCCGAACAGCGTCCCCACCTCGACCGCATCCGCCCACGGCACGCCGATGAGCCAGGCCACCGGGGCGAAAACCCAGCCGAAGATCCGCTCGAGCGTGATTCCCTCCACGCCGAACAGCCCGGTCACCCAGCCGATGACGCCGTTCCCCAGAGCGATGATGGCGAGGAAGGCAAGCAGCATGGCCCCGACGTTCAGGGCGAGCTTCAGCCCGTCCCCCGCCCCGCCGGCCGCCGCGTCGATCACGTTCGCGTGCGCCTGGGGCGGGTCGATGTCCAGCGTGCCGCGCGTCTCGGGTTCCTCCGTCTCGGGCATCAGCATCTTGCTCACCACGATCCCCGCGGGCGCCGCCATGATGCTCGCCGCCAGCAGGTGTCCCGCGATCCCCGGGAATACCCCCACGAGGATCGCGACGTACGCCGCGAGCGCGCCGCCCGCCACGGTCGCGAAGCCGCCCGTCATCACGGTGTTGAGTTCCGACATCGTCATCCGGTCCACGAAGGGCCGGATGAGGAGCGGCGCCTCGGTCTGGCCGACGAAGATGTTGCCGGCGGCCGAGGTCGTCTCCGCGCCGCTCGTCCCCAGGGTGCGCTGCATCGCCCACGCGACGCCCCGCACGACCCGCTGCATGAACCCCAGGTGATAGGCGAGGGCCATGAGAGAAGAGAAGAAGATGATCGTGGGCAGGACGCTGAAGGCGAAATTCGCGCCGATGTTCACCACGCCGCCCGCGCCCCCTTCGACCGGAGTCCCGTAGTCGACGAGCGACCCGAACACGAAGCGCGACCCGTCGTTCGTGTACCCGATGAGCGCGACGAAGATGTCGTTGACGGCGCTGAAGAAGGTGTGACCGATCCCCGTCTTGAGAACGAGGAGCGCGAAGGCGATCTGAAGCCCGAGCCCCTTCGCGACGAGCGGCCACGAGATCGACCTGCGGTGGGCCGAGCAGAGCCACACCGTGGTGAGCAGGAAGGCGATCCCGAGCAGGCCCCGCGCCAGGCGGGAGAAGAACGGCTCGTCGATCGCGCCCCCCACCCCCTCGAGTCCCTGCGCAGCCAGCGGCGCCGCGCCCGCGGCCAGCCCGACGCCCAGCACGGTAACCACGGTCAGGACCAGCCATCTCCCGCGCGGCATCGCCGAGGGTGCCGCGGCTGCGGAGCGGGAAGGATCGCGACGCTGGGACATCGGCGCACTCCGGCTGAGGGTTCGGGGCGACGGGAGCCCGGAGAACATACCCCGTCCCGTGTTCCGCGCCACAACCGTGCCCCTTTTCATGCCACTTTGGCACCCCATGTCGGAGCGCGGCTCCCCCAAGTGCCATTTTGTCGGAAAAGACGGCGGACGGGCGGCCGGCGGTGCGGCACGGCGATTGCAATGTGTGTCTTCGTTCGCGGGCGTGCCGGAACGAGGCGGCGCCCGCGCGATTGGGGCCCCGGGACGGAAACAGCGGACTGGGACGGAACCAGCGGAAGCAGCGGACAAGCACAAGGCAAGGAAGAGCAATGGGCAAGATCATCGGAATCGATCTCGGGACGACGAACTCGGTCGTCGCGGTAATGGAAGGTGGAGACCCCGTCGTCATCCCGAGCGCGGAGGGCGCGCGCACCACGCCCTCGGTGGTCGCCTTCACGAAGGAGGGTGAGCGGCTCGTCGGGCAGGTCGCGAAGCGGCAGGCCGTCACGAACCCGCTCAACACCGTCGCCTCGATCAAGCGCTTCATGGGCCGCAAGCGGTCCGAGGTGGGCGAGGAGATGAAGCTCGTCACCTACGACATCCAGGGCGACAACCAGGACCGCGTCCAGGTGCGGATCGCGCACGCGGACAAGACCTTCACGCCGCCCGAACTCTCGGCCATGGTGCTGCAGAAGATGAAGCAGACGGCCGAGGACTACCTGGGACAGGAAGTGACCGAGGCGGTGATCACGGTCCCGGCCTACTTCAACGACGCCCAGCGGCAGGCGACGAAGGACGCGGGCCGCGTGGCCGGTCTCACGGTGCGCCGGATCATCAACGAGCCGACGGCCGCCGCGCTCGCCTACGGGCTCGACAAGAAGTCGGACGAGAAGATCGCGGTGTTCGACCTCGGCGGCGGCACCTACGACATCTCCGTGCTCGAACTCGGGGACGGCGTGTTCGAGGTGAAGGCCACGAACGGCGACACGCACCTGGGCGGAGACGACTTCGACCAGCGCCTCATCAACTGGCTCGTGGACGAGTTCAAGAAGGACCAGGGGATCGACCTGTCGGCGGACCCAATGGCGCTGCAGCGCCTCAAGGAGGCGGCGGAGAAGGCGAAGATCGAGCTCAGCTCGACGATGCAGACGGACATCAACCTCCCCTTCATCACGGCCGACGCGTCGGGGCCCAAGCACCTCAACCTCTCCCTCTCGCGGGCGAAGTTCGAGCAGCTGGTGGACGACCTGATCCAGCGCACGATTCCGCCGATGGAGAAGGCGCTGGCGGACGCGGGACTCTCCGTCGACGAGATCGACGAGGTCATCCTCGTCGGCGGCTCGACCCGGATCCCCAAGATCCAGGAAGTCGTGAAGGACTTCTTCGGCCAGGACCCGCACAAGGGCGTGAACCCGGACGAGGTCGTGGGCATCGGGGCCGCGATCCAGGGCGGCGTGCTCGGCGGCGACGTGAAGGACGTGCTGCTGCTCGACGTCACGCCGCTCTCGCTCGGGATCGAGACGCTGGGCGGCGTCATGACGTCGCTCATCGAGCGCAACACGACGATCCCCACGAAGAAGTCGGAGATCTTCTCGACCGCGGAAGACAACCAGAACACGGTCGACATCCACGTGCTGCAGGGCGAGCGGAAGATGGCGAGCGGCAACAAGACGATCGGCCGCTTCCAGCTCACCGGCATCCCGCCCGCGCCGCGCGGCGTGCCCCAGGTCGAGGTCACGTTCGACATCGACGCGAACGGCATCCTGCACGTGAGCGCCCAGGACAAGGCGACGGGCAAGGAGCAGAAGATCCGCATCGAGGCCTCTTCGGGGCTCTCCGACGCCGAGATCGAGAGCATGGTGAGGGACGCGGAATCGCATGCGGCGGAGGACCAGGAGCGGCGCGAGACCGTGGAGGCCCGCAACCGGCTCGACTCCCTCTTGTACCAGACGGAGAAGAACCTCGAGGACTGGAAGGAGTCGCTCGACGACGCGGACCGGTCCGCGATCGAGGAGACGCTGGAGCGGGGGCGTGCGGCGCTCAAGCAGGACGACACCGAGGAAGTGGCCGAGGCGACCACGGCCATCCAGGAAGCGGTCGGCGCGGCGGCGCAGAAGATGTACGCCGCGGCCGGGATGGGGGCCGACGCCTCGCCGGGCGACATGCCGGGCGCTGGCGACGAAGAGGCCGAAGTCGAGGTGGAGGCGGACGACGCCGGCGAAGTGGAAGTCGTCGAGGCGGACTACGAGATCGTCGAGGAGTCCGACGACAAGTAGCCCTCCGCCGACAGCGTCTCACCGCGCGACCCGGGAGCCCGGCCCACGGGCAACCCCGGGTCGCGCGCCGTTCATCCCATGGTGCGGCGTTCGGGGGTGACGGGCCCGGTCCGGTCACCGTCATTGGCGGGGGAGTTGGAGAAACGCCGATTCGGGCTGCTATATTCGGACTTCGGCCGCTGGACGATACGGCCGGGAGAGGGAGATAGAGGGATGAGCGACTCGCTGCGTACTCGACTGAATCTTCTGATCGCGACGGCGATCGCGTTCGCGTTCGGCGTGGGGCTGGCTTCGGTTCTGGACCTGACCCCGGTCTCGATCGCGGCGGACAGCAACCGGGACCCGGGGTGGGTGATCGGGGCCCCCGCCGGCGCCGGGATGACGATGGGGAACGGCTTCGCCGACGTGACGGAGCGCGTGGCTCCCGCGGTGGTGACGATCTACCTGACGGCGGAGCGGGAGACCTCGTTCCCGAATGCTTCCCCGTTACCGCCCGGGTTCGAGCCGCCGCCGGGGTTCGAGTTCCCGCCGGGGTTCGAGTTCCCGCCCGATTCCGCCCGGAACCGCGAGGAGGAGCGGCGGCCACAGACCGTCGAGTGGAGCGGATCCGGCTTCATCGTCTCGGAGGCCGGCTACGTAGTGACGAACAACCACGTGGTCGCGGGCGCGGAGCGCATCGACATCGAACTTCACGATGGACGGGTCCTCGACAACGTGGAACTCGTGGGGCGCGATCCGCAGACCGACGTGGCGCTGCTCAGGCTCGAGGCGGACGACATCGCCGTCCTTCCCATCGGCTCCAGCGACGAGACCGCCGTGGGCGAGTGGGTGCTCGCCATCGGGAGTCCCGGCTTCCGGACGGCACCGGGACCGCTGCTCTCATCCGTGACGGCGGGGATCGTCTCCGCCAAGGGGCGCAACATCTCCATCCTCCGGAACCGCAACCCGCTCGCGATCGAGGACTTCATCCAGACGGATGCGGTCATCAACCGGGGCAACTCGGGCGGGCCGCTGGTGAATGCGGAGGGCGAGGTGATCGGAATCAACACGGCGATCCTGTCGACGACGGGGAGCTACCAGGGGTACGGCTTCGCGGTCCCGATCGAACTCGCCCGCGAGGTTGTCGACGACCTGATCGAATTCGGTGAGGTGCGGCGGGCGCTCATCGGCGTCTCGATTACCGACGTCAACGCCGCGGATGCCGCGTTCTACGGCCTGGAGCGCGTCGAGGGCGCGAAGATCCAGACCTTCTCCTTCGACGACAGCCCCGCCCTGCTGGCCGGACTGGAAGGCGGCGATGTCATCGTCGGCGTGGCGGGGGAGCCCGTCTCCGGCGTTTCGGAACTGCAGCGGCGGATCCGCGCCTTCGAGCCGGGGGAGACGGTGGAACTGGACGTCGTGCGCCGCTCCACGCTGGAGCGCGACCGGGCGCGTGTCCGCCTCATCTCGGCGGACGACGACGCGCCGCCACAGGTCGCGGCACGCTCCGAGCCGACCGAGCCGACCGGCGATGTCCTCGGTCTGGCAGTAAAAGACGATGCCGAAGTCGAAGCCAGGGAACATGCGCAGTACAGGATCGACCCCGGGTTCAAGGGTGTCGTCATCGTCGGCGGAGATCGGAGGGGCGCGGTGGGGCGGCTGCGCCTTCCCGAAGGGACCCGTATCGTCGACATCAACGGCGAGGTGATTCAGGGGCGCGCCGACTACGAGCGCATCATCTCCGGGCTGGGGCCCGGCGATGCGCTGAGCGTGCAACTCGATATTCTGCTGCTGGACGGGCGTCGACAGAACGCTTTCCGGAGCGTCGTGATCCCGGAACGCTGATTCGCGGGGCGCCGGGCGGGACGGGGATTCTTGCTTGCCCCCGTTCCGGCCGGTGCCGAGATTCCCGGCCGATCCCGGCGCTGCGTTCGACCTGGCGGGTTCGCGCGAAAGTGGCGGAATTGGCAGACGCGCCAGCCTTAGGAGCTGGTGGCCCTTGGCCGTGGGGGTTCGAATCCCCCCTTTCGCACTTCGTGCCGCAGACTGCCGGCAGTTGGCCCGTGCGGAGACCTGAGCGGGAGCCATACCGACCTTGAGCCCAGCCGATTCACAAGCCGCCGCGACGGATCCGTTCGACGTCGCGATCAAGCAGGAGAACGACTACCTGCGCCGTCTCGACGTATCCGTGGACCCCGCGCAGGTGGCGGCGACGCGGCGACGGGAAGCCGCCCGACTCCGGAAGACGACCCGCATCAAGGGGTTCCGGAAGGGGAAGGTCCCGGTGCGGATCGTCGAGGAACGCTACGGTCCCCTCATCGACGAACGAACCGTCGATGCCCTCGTCAACCGGGCGTTCCGGGACGCCGTGCAGCGGCACGACCTCTCCACCATTGGGGAACCCGTGGTGAGCGAACTCGACTACCGGCCCGGGGAGCGGCTCTCGTTCCGCATCGACGTGGAGGTGATGCCGGCGATCGAGCTTGCGAGGACCGGCGGGTTCCGCGTCAAGCGGCGCGAGGTGGCCGTCGCGGACGCGGACATCGACGAGGTCATCGAGAACATCCGCAAGGAAAACGCCGTGCTCCAGCCCGTGGACCGGGCGCCGCGGAGCGGGGACGTCGTCGCCGTGGCGATCAGGGAACACGAAGGAGGCGACGGGGCGGCGGAGAAACCGTATCGGTTCGAGCTGGGCGCGGGCTACGCGATTCCGGATGTCGAAGACGCGATCCTCACGCTCACGCCCGGCGAGGAGGGCACGTTCACGGTCTCCTATCCGGACGACTTCGGGGCCGAGGAACTCGCGGGCACCACGCGATCGCTGCAGATCCGCCTCGATGACGTCCGTGCCAGCGAGCTTCCGGACCTCACGGACGAGTTCGCGAGCGAGATCGGAGATTTCGGGACGCTGGCTGAACTTCGCGAAGCGGTGGGGAAGGAACTCCTGGCGCGGGGTGAACGTCAGGCGGATGAGGAAGTCGGCGAACGACTCCTCGACGCGGTGATCGAAGCCAACGCCTTCGAGGTGCCGCCGAGTCTCACGTCGCGTTATCTTGACCGGGTGATCGACGCCCCCGAGGGAGCGGATCCCGAGCGGGTCGAGGAGGCCCGCCGGTCCGTGACCCCGGAGGTGGAGCGTCAGATCAAGCGGGATCTGGTGCTCGGGCGACTCATCGAGGATCAGGGACTCGATTTGTCGAGCGAGGAATTCGACGAGCGCCTGTCGGAACTGGGGAAGGCGAGGGGCAAGAGCCTGGTGGAGATACGCCGGCAGCTCGCGAGGGAGAAGCAGCTCGACCCCCTCCGCCGCCGTTTCGCCATCGACAAGGCGTTCCGGTTTCTGATCGACGGCTCGGACGTGAGCTGATGGGCTTCGCAAACCACGTGAGGGACTGATTTGAGCACGATATTCGCACCGTATGTCATCGAACGGTCGAGCCGCGGGGAACGCACGTACGACATCTTCTCGCGTCTCCTCATGGACCGGATCGTCTTCCTCGGGGCTCCGATCAACGACGATGTGGCGAACGTGGTGATCGCCCAGTTGCTCTTCCTGGAGGCGGACAACCCGGAGCGCGAGATCAACATCTACATCAACTCGCCGGGGGGAAGCGTCCAGGCGGGACTCGCGATCTACGACACGATGCAGTTCCTGAACGCCCCGGTGGCGACGATGTGCATGGGGATGGCGGCGTCGATGGGAGCGTTCCTGCTCGCCGCCGGCACGCCCGGCAGGCGGCGCTCGCTGCCGAACGCGCGGATCATGATCCACCAGCCTTCCGGCGGCTCGTACGGGACGGCGGCGGACATCGAGATCCAGGCGAAGGAAATCCTCAACGCCCGCGAGCGGCTCAACGGGATTCTCGCCGAACACACAGGGCAGGACCTCGAGCGGATCGCCGAGGATGTCGACCGCGACCGCTTCATGTCGCCCGAGGAAGCGCGGGAGTACGGGCTCATCGACCTGGTCGTCGCGCGCGAGGCGGAGGTGGACGGCAAGAACGGCCGGCCCGGTCCCGCCGTCGCGAAGTAGGGCCGGGGCAACCCGAGGGACCGAGGGGAGGCGACGATGCCGAGCGACAAGCACCTGCGCTGCTCCTTCTGCGGCAAGTCCAAGGACGCCGTCCAGAAGTTCATCTCCGGACCCAACGTCTATATCTGCAACGAGTGCATCTCGCTCTGTAACGAGATCCTCGCCGAGGAAGAGGAACGCGAACAGGGCGGGCGCTTCACGGAGATCCCGACGCCGTCCGAGATCAAGGCGACGCTCGACGAGTACGTGATCGGGCAGGAGGTGGCGAAGAAGACGCTCTCGGTCGCCGTCTACAATCACTACAAGCGGATCAACCACCGCAGTCTCGTCGACGATGTCGAGATCGAGAAGTCGAACATCCTGCTGCTCGGTCCCACGGGGGTGGGCAAGACGCTGCTCGCGCAGACGCTGGCGCGGATTCTCCAGGTCCCGTTCACGATCGCGGACGCGACGACGCTCACCGAGGCGGGATATGTGGGGGAGGATGTCGAGAACATCCTCGTCCGGCTCCTGCAGGCGGGCGAATACAACGTGGCGGAGTGCGAGCGCGGCATCGTCTACATCGACGAGATCGACAAGATCGCGCGCAAATCGGACAACCCGTCGATCACGCGCGACGTCTCCGGCGAGGGCGTCCAGCAGGCGCTCCTCAAGATCCTCGAGGGGACGGTGGCGTCCGTGCCTCCGCAGGGCGGGCGCAAGCATCCGCAGCAGGAGTACATCCAGATCGATACGCGGAACATCCTCTTCATCTGCGGCGGCGCCTTCGACGGCCTCGAGGAGATCATCCAGGAACGGCAGGGCCGCCGGCAGATCGGTTTCCGGGATGACCTCATCGCGGGGGCGGTGGCGCCGAACGACGAGGAGAACCTCCTCGCCTGCGTCGAACCCGAGGACATGCTCCGCTACGGACTCATCCCCGAACTCGTCGGCCGGCTCCCGGTACTCGTGGCGCTGCACGACCTCGACGAGGATGCGCTGGTCGAGATCCTGCAGCGTCCGAAGAACGCGCTGCTCAAGCAGTACACGAAGATGTTCGAACTCGAGGGTGTGGGCCTCACGCTGGACCCGGAGGCGCTGCGCGCGATCGCGCGCAAGACGATCGACCGCGGAACGGGCGCCCGCGGACTGAGGGCCGTGATGGAATCCATCATGCTCGACGTGATGTTCGACCTGCCGGGACGCATGGACATCCGCGAGGTCGTCGTCACGCGCGAAACCGTCGAGGAGAGCAACCAGCCGCTCCTCATCCTCGAGCCCGAGGCGAAGCGCAGGGAGGCGTAACGGACCTTGCCGCCGGCTGACAGGGTCGTCGCGCACGTCAGGACGGTCGAGTTCGTCGGCGCGGTCGGCGCGGTCGGCCAGAAGCCGCCGCGCGACCTCCCCCAGATCGCGATCGCCGGGCGCTCGAACGTCGGCAAGTCCTCCCTGCTCAACCGGCTCGTGGGACGGAAGAGCCTCGCGCGGACCTCGAAGCAGCCCGGACGGACGCGCGAGATCAACTTCTTCCTCGTCGACGACCGTTACATGCTCGTCGATCTGCCGGGCTACGGGTTCGCGAAGGCGCCGAAGACCGTGCGGAAGAAGTGGGGGCGGCTGATCGACGGGTATCTGCGCCGGACGCCGAAGCTGCTCGGACTCGTGCTGCTCGTGGACGCGCGCCGCGGACTCACGGACGACGACGAGCGGATGATCGACTTCCTGGGGGCGACGGGCACGCCGACGCTCTTCGCGCTCACGAAGTCGGACAAGCTGAACCGGTCCGGGCGACGGCGGGCGACGGAGCAGTTGCGCGAGGCGCTCGAACTCGATGCGGATCAACTGGTGGAGACGTCCGCGCGCACCGGCGCCGGCGTCGACACGCTGCGGGAGAGCATCGCCGCCCTCCTTGCCGAGGCGAAGACCGGCTAGCCGCTCGAAGCCACCGCGCTTGAGGCCACGGGACGGGCGGAGGGGAGACGCGATGAGAAAGTTCATCATCGGACTGCTCGGGCTCTTTCGGCGCCTCTCGCTCGGGGCGCGGAAGCTCCGGGGCCGGACGCCCGCGGACGTCGCCGCGCAGCGCGTGGTCAGCGGCAAGGCGTGGGACGAATTCTGCGACACGCTGAAGGCGGCGGGGGCCGCGCTGACCTTCCCCGGCGCGCCGCGCGACCCGTTCGACCAGGCGGAGGGATACCGGTATCTCAGCCGCCTGGCCCGCGGGGGGCTCATGGCCTTCGTGGAACACGCCGACCCGCGGGCGCCCGTGCTGCACCGCGTGGCCCACGAGACGGTGAAGCTGGGGAGCGACAACCCCGACAACTACTACCAGACGGCCGCCATTCACGGCGACTTCGAGTACCGGATCTCCGGGCGGCGCAACACCGTGACGTACCTCGGTTTCGGCACCCAGGCCGGCCACTACGGGCAGAGCGGCGGCCTGCCCCCCACCGGTTACATCGAGGCCGGCGAGATGGAGATCGACGAGGACGGGACCTTCGAACTCATCGTCAGCGGCCGGCGCCACGGCGGGAACTGGCTGCCGATGACGGCGGAGAGCCGCACGCTGATCGTGCGCCAGACCTTCCTCGACCGGGAGACGGAGGCGCCGGCCGAACTTCGCATCGAGCGCATCGGGTGCGCGGAGGACGAGAAGCGACCCCGCCCGCTCACGCCGGAACAACTCGATGAGGGACTGAAGTCCGCCGGTACGCTGGTGGCGGGCGCGTCGATGCTGTTCGCGAACTGGGCGCGCGGCTTCCGGAAACACTCGAACACGCTGCCCATGTTCGATCCGGAGGTGTCGCTTCAGGCGGGCGGCGACCCGAACATCGCCTACTACCACAGTCACTGGGCCGTGGCCGACGACGAAGCGCTCCTCATCGAAGCGATGCCGCCCGAGTGCGAGCACTGGAACTTCCAACTGAACAACTACTGGATGGAGTCGCTGGACTACCGTTATCACACGATCCACACGAACAAGCACCTCGCGCACCATGAGGAGGACGGTTCCGTACGCCTCGTCGTCTGCCACGAGGATCCCGGGCTCCCGAACTGGCTGGAGACGGCGGGCCACACGTCGGGGACGATGTGCTTCCGGTGGATCCGGGCCGCGGAGCACCCGCAGCCGCGAACGCGGCTCGTGAAGCTCTCTGAGCTGCGCGCGCTTCGCGAGGCGTAGGCGGCCCGGTGCGGACCTCGACGGAGTACCGCAGGCCGTACCGCCCCCTGGCCGTGTCCCTCTTCAACCGGGTGGGGCGGGCGGCCCGGAGGTTCGGCTTCGGCGGCGCCCTGGACGTCGGCCGCATGGTCGCCGCCGCGAGGCGGCGGACGGGACTCTCGGACTTCGGCGATGAGTGGTTCCTGGAACCCCTCGAGGTGCTCGTCGAATCGATCAACGCGGAGGCGCGACTGACGCCGCTCGGCGCGACGATTCAGCGCGCGCGGATCGTATCGGCCCTGGCGATTCGGCTGCGCGCGGCACGGTTGCTTCGGGAACACCCCGAGATTCTCGACGTGGACCTGGGGCGAATCCTCCTCATCGCGGGCCTGCAGCGCACCGCGACGACGACGCTGCACCGGTTGCTCGCGGCGGACCCGGGGGTTCGCGCCCTGCGTGCGTGGGAAGTGCTCAGCCCCGTGCCTCTCGGGGACGAAGGGACGGGGGCTCCGCGGCGCCGCATGCGTCAGGCGAAACGCGCCGCGCGAGCCATCGGGTTCCTGGCGCCCGATTTCCGCGCCGTCCACCCCATGGCCTGGGACGCGCCGGAGGAGGACGTCCTTCTGCTCGATCTCTCGTTCATGAGCCAGGCGCCGGAAGCGGCGATGCACGTGCCGAGCTATTCGCGGTGGCTCGAAGCCCGGGACCACACGAAGTGCTACGAGTACCTGCTCACGGTGCTGAAGATCCTGCACTGGCAGCGCCCGGGCGATTGCTGGGTGCTGAAGACGCCGCATCACATGGAACATCTCGACGTCATCCTCGATGTCTTCCCCGACGTGTGCGTCATCCAGACGCATCGGGATCCGAAGAAAGCGGTGCCGTCGTTCTGCAGCATGGTGGCGCACGGACGCGGCATCTTCAGCGACCGTGTGGATCCGCCGGAGATCGGGGCGCACTGGATGAGGAAGATCCGCCGGATGATGGAGCGCTCCATGAGCGTGCGGCGGGGCGCGGCCGAGCATGTGTTCGTCGATGTATCGTTCTACGACCTGATCGCGGATCCGGTCGGCGAGTTGCGCAGGATCTACGGGGCCGCGGGAATCGACTTCACGGACGAAGCCGCGGACGCGGCGAGGAACGTCTCCGAACGAAGCGGGAAGGACGGCCACGGGAGGCACGTCTACTCGCCGGCCAGCTTCGGTCTCGACGAGGAGACCATAGACCGGCATTCCGCGGCCTACCGGCGGGAATACCGGATACCGGACGAGGTCGTCACGTGAAATACAACCGGAAGCTGAAGGCCTTCGCCAGCGGGGTCGTCGATCGTTTCTTCCAGCGCCCCACGCTGAGCCCGGTCCCGGAGCGCGTCCGCCTCGACGGAAAGGTCTGCCTGGTCACGGGGGCCAACCGGGGGCTGGGCAAGGCGGTGGCGGTCGACCTGGCGAAACGCGGCGCCGAGGTGCTCATGGCCTGCCGCGGCGGACATCCCGCTGCGGGGGAGGACGTCCGGCGGCTCGCGGGTTCCGACGCGGTCGACATGCTTCGCGTGGACCTCGCCGACCTCGACTCCGTGCACGCGCTGTGCGACGGGCTCGAACGCGAGCGGCGCACGGTGGACATCCTCGTCCTCAACGCCGGGGTGATGCCGGCGAAGGCTCGGAGATCGGCCCAGGGCTACGAGTTGATGTTCGCGGTCCATTTCCTGGCCAACCGCGTGCTCATCGACCGACTCCTGGCGGACGGCGTCGTTCGGCCGGGCGGCCGCGGTGGAGAGATCCCGAGAATCGTCTTCATCGTGTCCGAAACGCATCGAGCCGCCGAGTCGATCGACTTCGGCAGCTTCGGCGCCTTTGCCGACTACGGCCTGAGAGACGGCCTGAAGTACTATGCGTTGAGCAAACTGCACCTGTGTACCTATGCGCAGGAACTGTCGCGCCGGCTGAACCCGGAGGGAGACGTACGGATCGCCGTGAACTCGCTGTGCCCGGGCGCGGTCGACTCCGACCTCATGCGGGAAGCGCCGTGGTGGCTGAAGCCGCTGCTCCACCCGGCGAAACGCCTGCTCTTCGCGGCGCCCCGCAAGGCGGCGGCGCCCGTGACCCATGCGTGCTGCGCTGAGGACCTGGGTCGGCGCAGCGGGGTCTACCTGCACCTGATGCGGGAGAAGGAGATGTCCGCGCCGGCGATGGACGCCGCCGCCGGAGCGCGACTGTGGCGGGAAAGCGCGGCGCTGCTGGCGCGACACCCGCGACCCGGCGAGGAGGGTGTGCGCGGGTTCGCCGCGGGGGAATCGGAGTGAAACCGCAGCGGAAGGGCAGCGCCCTGTTCAAGGGGCATGTGCGTTCGGAGGCCGTGGAAATCGACGCGCCGATCGAACGGGCGTGGGACATCCTCACGGACTTCGAGCGCTACGGCGAATGGAACCCGTTCACGCCCTCGGTCGCCACGGACTTCAAGATCGGCTCGCCGGTCGAACTGTACGTGAGGATGGGACCCTGGAGACTGAAACAGGTCGAGCGGATCGAGGCCGTCGAGCCGCCGCACCTCATCGCGTGGAGCACGACGATGGGCCACCGTCTCCTCATCTCGGCCCTGCGGGAGCAGCGCCTGGAAGCCGTCGGAGAGGGGCGCTGCCGATACCGGACGTCGGATGACTTCTCGGGCCTTCTCATCCCGCTCGTGATGCTGCTCTTCGGCGGGTTCGTGCGACGCGGGTTCAACGATGTCGCACGAGGGCTGAAGGCCCGCGCGGAGGCCGGCTCGGCGGTGTGACGCGGCCGGCGCCCCCGCCGGATGCGAGGCTAGTGGTCGATGCCGTACTTCCGGATCTTGCGGTAGATCGTGCGTTCGCCGATGCCGAGCGCCTCCGCCGCCCGGCGCCGGTTGCCTCCGGCCTGGCGGAGCACGGCGATGATCGCCGCGCGCTCGATCTCCTCCATCGTCATCCCGGGCCGGATCGCGATCACGTCCGCGTCCTCCGGGACCGAGCTGTCCTCCGCGGCCGGGCCGCCCTCGGTCGGTGAGGCGACTTCGGCCGGGGTCGCATCGATCGCGTCGACCGCGTCGGTGATGTCGATCTCGATCGCGTCCTCGATGTCGTCCACGACCCCGCCCCCGGAGGGGGCCGGAGGGAGTTGGCGGGCACCCGACCTGTAGGCCTCGAACTCCCGCTTGAGGTCATCGATGTCCACCTTGAGGTCCACGAGGGTGCGGAAGACGAACGCGAGTTGCGGTGAACTCGGGATGGATCCGGCGCCCGCGTCGACCGGAGGCGCGATGCGCGCGGGGGATGGCACGAGGCTCACGCCCCCCGACCGGATCTCGGGCGGAATGTCCTCCGGACGTATGACGGAGCCGGGCGCGAGGACGACCATGGACTCGATCAGGTTGCGGAGTTCCCGGACGTTCCCCGGCCAGTCGTAGTCGAGGAGGATCTGGAGCGCGTCCGGAGCGAGTCCGCGGAATTCCCGGTCGTGCTGGCGGCTGAACTCCGAGATGAAGCGGCGGATGAGGACGGGGATGTCGCGGCGCCGCTCGCGGAGCGGGGGGACGTGGACGTTGAGGACGTTGAGCCGGTAGTACAGGTCGCGGCGGAATTCCCCGGTCTCGACCGCCTGCCTGAGGTCGCGGTTCGTGGCGGCGACGACGCGCACGCTGACCTGGATCTCGTGGTCCCCGCCCACCCGCATGAAGCGGCGGCTCTCGAGCACCCGCAGGAGCCGCGTCTGGGTGGGGAGCGGCATCTCGGCAATCTCGTCGAGGAGGAGCGTGCCGCCATCGGCGAGTTCGAACATCCCCCGCCGCAGCGAGGTCGCCCCGGTGAAGGCGCCCTTCTCGTGCCCGAACAATTCGGATTCGAGCAGCGACTCGGGGAGGGCGGCGCAGTTCACCGCGATGAAGGCCTTCGCGCGCCTCGGGGACAGCCGGTGAAAGGCCCGCGCCACGAGTTCCTTTCCGGTCCCGCTCTCGCCCGTCAGGAGGACGGTGCTCATCACGGGGGCGATCATGTGCACCCGCTCCAGGATCTCGCGCACGGCCTCGGTGCGCCCGATGATCCCCGTCTGTCGCTGGAGGTCGTAGCGGTCGAGGTGCGTCTGCAGGACGACCCGCATTTCGTCGGGATCGACGGGAAGCGAGAGCGCCTCGTCGAGATCGAAGGACCGCGCCAGCCCGCGGCGCGCATCGGGGTGGGTCTCCTCCGTGAGTCCGAGCACCGGAGGGCGCGGAATCTCCGCCTCGAACAGTCCGCGCATCGCGGCGGCGCGCGATTCGCCGGGCGGGCCCGTGAGGACCAGGGCAACGTCGGCCGCCCCGCCGAGCCGTCCCTCGAGTTCGCGCACCGACTCCACGAACTCGACCTCGTGCCCGTCGGCCTGCACGGCCTGCCGGACGGCGATGGCGGACTCCACCGCGCGCCCGTCGACGAAGACGCGCGCCATCAGCCGCCCGGGGAGGCGTGCACGGTTTCGCCGCGCAGCAGATCGACCGCGTGGTCGATCACGGATTCGAGCGCGGCGAGGCCGTCGGAGACGCCGCCCGGGTTCCCGGGCAGATTGATGATGAGCGTCTCGCCGCGGATCCCCGTCAGCCCGCGACCGAGCGCGGCGTACGGCGTCGACTCGGCGCCGGCGCGGCGCAGCATCTCGGCGATCCCCGGCGCGTGGCGCTCAAGGACGGTGCGCGTCGCTTCGGGCGTCACGTCGCGGACCGCAAGGCCGATGCCGCCCGTCGTGAGAACGACGTCGACCCCCCGCACGTCGCACCAGTGCAGGAGGCGGGAGCTGATCGCGTCGTTCTCGCAGGGAACGACGTCCGCGCCGGACAGCGAATAGGCCCGCCCCCGGATCCACTTCTCGATGAGGGCCCCGGAACCGTCCTCCCGCTCCCCGGCGTGGACGGCATCGGAGATGGTCATGACGGCGATCCGCGGCGCGATCCGGTGCAGCGAGCCGCGTGGATAGAAGGGCGGGCGGACGACCTCGGCCGCGATCGCCTTCCCCCGGATCATGATCTCGACCGCGTCGCCGAACCCGGCGGCCACCGGCAGGTAGGCCGTCGCGATCCCGTACCCCATGGAAGGACTCACGGTGCCGCTGCGGACGACGGCGACGGCCTCCCCCTGGAATCGGACGTCGTAGCCCGGCCGCGGGAAGCCCCGCTCGAGCAGCCTGAGGAAGCGCAGCTTGCGGGTGAGGCCGGCGGCGCGCTGCGCGGCAAGGGCTTCCGCTCCCACGAAGTCGCCTTTGGCGGGCTTCACGAGCCACCCGAGCCCGGCCTCGAGCGCGGTCGTCTCGTCGTCCACGTCGTTGCCGTAGAGCGCGTAGCCCATCTCGAGCCGGAGCGAGTCGCGGGCTCCCAGGCCCGTGGGGACGGCGCCGGCCGCGACGAGCGCCCGCCACGTCGGCGCCGCGTACGCATTCGGCATGTAGAGTTCGAACCCGATCTCCCCCGTATATCCGGTCCGACTGATGACGCACGGCGCGCCCGCGACGTCGCCGTGCACGAAGCGGTAGTAGTCGATCTCCGCCAGCGGTTGGTCGGTCAGCGGCGCCAGCATCACCTCCGCCAACGGACCCTGGAGGGCGAGGAGGGCGATCTCATCGCTCTCGTCCGTCATTCTCACGTCGAACCCCTTGGCGAGCCCGGCGAGGTGCGCCCAGTCCTTGGCCATGTTGGCCGCGTTCACGACGAGCCGATAATCCGCCTCGCCCATGCAGTAGACGATGAGGTCGTCGATGACGCCGCCGGTCTCGTGGCACATCGCGCTGTACTGGGCGTCTCCCGGCTCCAGGCGCGAGGGGTCGTTCGTCGTCGCGTAGGCCACGAACGCCTGCGCGTCCTCGCCGCGGACACGGAACTCTCCCATGTGGGAGACGTCGAACAGGCCCGACTTCTCGCGCACGGCGCGGTGTTCCGCCCTGATGCCGGTCGGATACTGGACGGGCATCGCGTAGCCGGCGAAGGGGACGATCTTTCCGCCCAGCCGGACGTGTTCTTCGAACAGCGGAGTTTCTTTCAGGTCCTTCACGAGGCCGCTCCCATGAGCATGGTGAGGATCGCCTTCTGCGAGTGGAGCCGGTTCTCCGCCTCGTCCCACACGCGCGACGCGGGTCCGTCGATGACTTCGGCCCCGACTTCCTCGCCGCGGTGCGCGGGCAGGCAGTGGAGGAAGATCGCATCGTCGGCGGCGCGGGCCATGATCTCCGCGCCCACATGGTAGCCCTCGAAGGCCCGCGCGCGTTCCGCGGCCTCCTCCTCCTGCCCCATCGAGGCCCACACGTCCGTCGTCACGACGTGCGCGCCCTCGGCCGCTTCCGCGGGCGCCCGGAAGAGATCGACCCGCGTCGCGCGTCCCGCGGCGGCGAGGATGGAGGGGTCCGGATCGTAGCCCTCGGGGCAGGCGAGACGGAGCCGGAAGCCGAGTTTCGCGGCCGCGTTCAACCACGAGTTCGCGACGTTGTTGCCGTCGCCGATCCAGGCCACGGTCCGTCCCGACAGGTCGGGGCCGAACTCGGCGCGCGCGGTCTGCAGATCCGCCATGATCTGGCAGGGGTGCAGGAGATCCGTGAGTCCGTTGATGACGGGAATGGAACCGTGTTCGGCCAGCGCCTCGACATCGGACTGCGCGAACGTCCGGATCATGATCCCGTGCACGAAGCGCGACAGGACCAGGGCCGTATCGGAGAGCGGTTCCCCGCGCCCGATCTGGATGTCGCGCGCGGAAAGGAAGAGCGCCTGCCCGCCCAGTTGGTGCGTCCCCACCTGGAACGACACCCGGGTGCGGGTCGAACTCTTGGTGAAGATCATGGCGAGCGTCTTCCCGGCGAGGGGGCGGCCCGCCGCGTCGGGGTCGGCCTTCAGGCGGTCCGCGAGGTCGAGCGCCTCGCGCAGCCGCTCGGGCGACCAGTCGGCGATCGAGAGAAAGTGTCGGGTCCGGTCCATGGCTTCGTGCGTCCTCGGGTTTCCGCCTACAGGATATACCGTCGCAGATCTTCGTCGTCCGCGATGCGCGACAGGCGGTCCCGCACGAAGTCCGCGTCGACGGTGATCGTCTCGTTCGCCCGCGCCTCCGGCAGATCGAAGAGGATCTTCTCCAGGAGCGTGCTGAGCACGGTGTGGAGACGCCGGGCGCCGATGTTCTCCGTCCGTTCGTTCACCTGGCTCGCGATGCGGGCGATCTCGCGGACCGCGCTCTCCTCGAACTCGAGCCGGGCGGACTCGGTCTCCACGAGTGCCTGGTACTGCGCCAGGAGGGCGTAGCGAGGCTCCTGGAGGATGCGCGTGAACGCCTCCGCGTCCAGACTCTCGAGTTCGACGCGGATCGGGAACCGGCCCTGGAGTTCGGGGATCAGATCCGAGGGCTTCGCGATGTGGAAGGCCCCGGCGGCGATGAACAGGATGTGGTCCGTGCGGACCATCCCGTGCCGCGTCTGGACCGTGGACCCCTCGACGATGGGCAGGAGGTCCCGCTGCACGCCCTCGCGCGAAACGTCGGGTCCGGCGCCGCCGTGCTTTCCGGCGACCTTGTCGATCTCGTCGAGGAAGACGATTCCCATGCTCTCGGTCCGGCGGAGCGCCTGCTCCGTGACCTCCTCCATGTCGACCAGGTTCGCGAGTTCTTCGGAGCGGAGGATCCGGCGTGCGTCTGCCACCGTGACCCGGCGGCGGCGCGTCTTCTTCGGGAGCACCCCCTTGAGGACCTCCCCGACGTTGAAGTCGAGGCTCTCCATGCCGCCCCCCACATCCAGCATCGGGATCGTGCTCTCGCTGACCTCGACTTCGACCTCCCGCTCATCGAGCATGCCGTCGCGCAGGAGGCCGCGGAGCTTCTCTCGCGTGCGCTGCTTGCGCTGCTCGGAGGGCTCGTCGGAGCGGGTCTCGGACGCCTGCCCCGCGAGCGACACGACGAACTGCCGCTGCGGGCCCCCGCCGGCGCCGGGCGCGGGCTCGCCCTCCGCCACGGGAGGAAGAAGAAGATCGAGAAGGCGCTCTTCGACCCGCCGGTCGGCGATCTCCCCGTGACGGGCCTCCTGCTCCTCGCGAACGAGCTTGATCGCGATCTCGAGGAGGTCCCGGATCATCGATTCCACATCGCGGCCGACGTAGCCCACCTCGGTGAACTTCGAGGCCTCGACCTTGATGAACGGAGCCCCCGCGAGCCGGGAGAGGCGGCGGGCGATCTCGGTCTTCCCCACCCCGGTCGGGCCGATGAGGATGATGTTGTTGGGGAGGATCTCCTCGCGCATTCCCTCGTCGACGTTCCGCCGGCGCCAGCGGTTGCGGAGCGCGATCGCGACGGCCTTCTTCGCCTCGTCCTGTCCGATGATGTACTGGTCGAGTTCCTCGACGATCTGTCGCGGAGTGAGCGCCGCCGCGATGCCGGGGTCGCCGGGATCCGGGGCGGGGCTGATATCGGTCTTCATGGCTCGTTCCCGTTGTCGTCGTCGGCGCCCGGGAGTTCGAGCACCGTGATCTCCCGGTTCGTGTACACGCAGATCTCCGCCGCGATCTCGAGGGCCTGCCGGGCCACCTCGGCGGCCGGCAGCTCCGTGCGGCGGGCGAGGGCCCGCGCGGCGGCGAGCGCGTGCGGCCCCCCGGAACCGAGCGCGAGAATGCCATCGTCCGGTTCGATGACCTCTCCCGTGCCGGCGATGAGCAGGCTCGTCTCGCGGTCGGCGACGGCGAGCAGCGCCTCGAGCCGCCGGAGATAGCGGTCGCTCCGCCACTCCTTCGCGAGTTCCACCGCCGCGCGGGTGAGGTGGCGAGGGTAGCGTTCGAGTTGCGCCTCGAACTTCTCGAACAGGGTGAGCGCATCGGCGACGCCGCCGGCGAAGCCCGCCAGGATCCGGCCGTCGCGCATCGTGCGGAGCTTGCTCGCCTTCGCCTTGACGACGGTCTCCCCCATCGTCACCTGGCCGTCACCCGCCATCGCGACTTCCCCGCCGACCCGAACGCAGAGGATCGTCGTGGCTCGTATCATGCTCTTCATTCTCCTCCGCGTGGGTGGGCCCGGGAGTGTACGCGCTTGAGGCGGTCCACGGATGTGTGCGTGTAGATCCGGGTCGTGCTCAGACTCGCGTGTCCCAGCATCTCCTTCACCGAGACGAGGTCCGCCCCCCGGTCGAGCAGGTGGGTCGCGAAGGAGTGGCGCAGCGAATGCGTGGTCAGCCGGTCGCCCTCCGCGACCCGCGCGAGTTGGGCCGTCACGTCGCGCTGGATCTGCCGCCGCGAGAGGCGGGTGCCGCGAACGGAGAGGAACGCGGCCCGGGAGGAGCCTTCCCCCCGTTTGCCGAAGTAGGCGCCGAGCGCTTCCGACGCGGGCCGGCCGAGAGGGACCACGCGCTCCTTCCCGCCCTTGCCGAGCGCGCGCACCTGCCCGGCGCGGCGGTCCACGGCGGTCACGTCGAGGCCCTGCACCTCCGCCAGGCGCAGTCCGCACGAGTAGAGCAACTCGAGGAGGGCCCAGCGCCGGAGCGCCACCGCGGACCCGTCCCGCCGCGCCGCCTCGCCGGCGGAGTCGAGCAGTTCGCGGGCGTCCTCCTCGCTCAGGAAGGTGGGCAGCGTCCGGTCCCGGCGCGGGGTGCGGACGAGCCGGGCCGGGCTGGCCTCCACCCGGTCCGTGCGCTGGAGGAAGGCGAAGAAGGCGCGCACGGCGGCGAGCTTGCGGCCGATCGAGGAACGCTTCAGCCCGCGCGACTCGAGCTCTCCCATGAAGGAACGGATGGACACGCGATGCACGTCCGCCCAGCCCCAGTCGTGCGTCCCCTCGTACGCGCTCACGAAGGCCTCGAACTGATCGAGGTCGCGGCGGTACGCGGAAACGGTGTTGGGGGACAGCCGGCGCTCTGCGCGGGCGTAGCGAAGGAAGTCTTCGACCCATGCGCGCCGGGCTCGCGCCCCCGCATCGGCGGGCGCGGACGTCCGGGTCATTTTCTCGACGACTTCTTGCGGGGGCCGCCGCGCCGCCCGCCCGCCTTTCTGGTCGCGTCGCGCTCCTTCCGCTTCCTCAGCAGGTCCAGCGCCACGTCCAGCGTGACCTCGTCGGGCTCCGTCCCCTTGGGTAGCGACGCGTTCGTCTTGCCGTGCTTCACATACGGACCGTAGCGACCCTTGTAGATCGCGATCGACTCGCCGTCATCCGGGTGCGCGCCGACTTCCCGCAGCGGCGTGGCGCTCGCCCGGCGGCCCCGCGTCTTGGGCGCGGAGAGCAGCTCCATGGCGCGCTCGAACGTGATGTCGAGCGGGTCGTCGTGCTCCGTCAGCGAACGGTAGTCCGACTGGTGGACGACGTACGGGCCGTAGCGCCCGATGCCCACCTTCACCGGGTCGCCGCTCTCCGGGTGCGCGCCGAGCGGGGCGGGCATGGCGAGCAGTTTGAGCGCCGTCGTCAGCGACACATCCTCCGGCCGCACGTTCTTCGGGAGGGAGGCGCGTTTCGGCTTCTGTCCGTCCGCCCTCTCGCCTCGCTGCACGTAGGGGCCGAAGCGCCCCTCCATGAGGTAGATGGTCTCTCCGGAATCGGGGTCCTCCCCGAGACGATCCGGGCCTTCCGCCCGCTTCCGGAGGAGGTCGATCGCCTGCTCCTCGCTGAGGTCGGCCGGGGCCACGTCGTCGGGGAGGGAGGCGGTGAGCCGGTCGCCGTTTTTCTCGAGTTCGAGGAAGGGCCCGTAGCGGCCGATCCGCACACGGGGAGTGAGATCCTGGAGCCGCACGGTCGAGGCCTCGCGCGGGTCGATGGCCGCTTCGCGCTCGACGAGCCGCGCTTCGAGCCCGTCTCCGCCGCTGTAGAAATCCCCGAGGTAGGCGCGCCAGTCCACGTTGCCGCGAGCGATCTCGTCCAGCGCCTCCTCCATCTCGGAGGTGAACCCGGTGTCGACGAGGTTCGGGAAGTGATCCTCCAGGAGGCCGGTCACCGCGAAGGCGATGAAGGTGGGGACGAGTTGCTTGCCCTGCCGTACCGCGTACCCGCGATCGACGACGGTCGAGATGATGGCGGCGTACGTGGAGGGACGCCCGATTCCGTCCGCCTCCAGCTCCTTCACGAGCGCCGCGTCCGTGAAGCGGGGAGGCGGCTTCGTCTCGTGCTTCCGGCTCTCCAGCCTGCGGTTCTCGAGCGTCTGACCCTCCCGCATGTCCGGGAGCACCGTCTCCTGGTTCTCCAGTGCCGCGTCCGGATCGTCGGACCCTTCAACGTAGGCGCGGAAGAAGCCGGGGAACTCGATCACCTTCCCCGCGGCCCGGAAGCGCGCCTCCTCCGCATCCACCTGCACGTTCAGATGCCGCAGCCGGGCATCGGCCATCTGCGTCGCGACCGCGCGTCTCCAGATCAGCTCGTAGAGCGCCTTCTGCCGGCCGGTGAGCCCGAGTTCATCGGCGGTCCGCATGTCGGTGCCGGCCGGGCGAATCGCCTCGTGGGCCTCCTGCGCCGAGCGGGACTTCGTCCTGTAGCGCCGCGGGGAGGGGCTCAGGTATTCCTTCCCGTACCGGGCCGCCACCCGGCTTCGAATCGCCGTGATCGCGGCTTCGGAGAGCGTGACGGAATCGGTCCTCATGTAGGTGATGCGGCCGGCCTCGTAGAGCGCCTGCGCGATCCGCATCGTCTCCCGGGCCCCGAGGTTCAGCTTGCGGTTGGCCTCCTGCTGGAGGGTCGCCGTCGTGAACGGAGGATACGGGCTCCGCTTCGACCGCTTCTCCCGCAGGCTGACGACGGTGAAGGTCGCGTCGGCCAACCGCGCGCGGAGCGCCTCGGCGCGTTCCCGGTCCAGCAGGACGACCTTGCGGCCGGACTTGAGGGCGCCGGTGCGCTCGTCGAAATCCCGGCCCGTCGCGATCGCGACGCCGTCGAGGGCGGCGAGGTCGGCCGTGAAGGCGCCCCCGTCCGCGGCGAGGTGCGCGCGCAGACGCCACCAGGCGCCGCTCCGGAAGGCGCGCCGTTCCCGTTCGCGCTCCACGAGCAGGCGGACGGCGACCGACTGCACGCGGCCGGCCGAGAGTCCCGGCTTGATCTTCTTCCACAGGAGCGGCGAGACCCTGTACCCGACGAGACGATCCAGAATCCTGCGCGCCTGCTGGGCCTCGATGCGGGGGAGGTCGATCTCTCCCGGCCGCTCGAGCGCCGCGAGCACGGCGGTCTTCGTGATCTCGTTGAACGTGATGCGGTGGAACCGCTCCCGCAGCGACCGCTTGCGCGCGGTCAGAGCCTCGACGATGTGATAGGCGATCGCCTCGCCCTCCCGGTCGGGGTCCGTGGCGAGGAGGATGGAGTCCGCCTTCGCCGCCGCCGCGCGCAGCTTGCGGAGGACGGGTTCCTTCCCCTCGATCGTGACGTACTCCGGCTCGAACCCCTTGTCGATGTCGACGCCGAGGCCGCTCCTGGGGAGGTCCCGGACGTGGCCGACGGATGCCTGCACGCTGAAGCCGGCCCCGAGGTACGACTCCAGGGTGCGGGCCTTGGCCGGCGACTCCACGATGACGAGATTCACGGGCGGTCTCTCAACTCTCCTGTTGTCCTGCCGTCGGTCCTTCCCCGTCCGCCTGCGGGCCGGCGGCGAAATGCCGCAGACTCCTCAGCGCTACCTCCACCACGGCTTCCGGTTCCCTTCCATCCGTCTCCAGCACCACTTCGGCCTCCGCGTATGCGGCCTCCCGCGCCGCGAGCAGCGTGGCGAGCGCGGCCTCGGGGTCGCTTCCGGCCAGCAGAGGCCGGGCCTCGGCGCCCTCCCGGGAGAGGCGATGGATCGCGGTCTCGGGGCGCACGCGCAACCAGACGCGTACCCGGCCGCCGGACGCACGGTCGATGTCCCGGCGCGCCATCCACCCGCCTCCGGTCGCGACGACGACGTTCTTTTTTCGGGCCATGCGGGCGGACTCGTCGGCCTCGAGCCGCCGGAACTCGCCTTCCCCGCGGCGACGGAACATGCGGGAGATCGATTCGCCGGCTCGCGCTTCGATCTCGCGGTCCAGGTCGACGAACCGGTAGCCCAAACGCCGCGCCAGGATCGGGCCTATGGTGCTCTTCCCCGATCCGGAGAGGCCGACGAGCCAGATCTTTCGGGGCACGCTCGACACGTCACGTCCCGACCCGGGCGAGGTAGCTCTCCACGTTGGACCGCATCTCCGCGAGGCTGTCGCCGCCGAACTTCTCGATCCACGCGTCCGCCAGCACCAGCGCCATCATCGCCTCCCCGACGATCCCGGCGGCGGGCACCGCGCACACGTCGCTCCGCTCGAGGACCGCCTTGGCGGGTTCTCCGGTCCGGGTGTCCACGCTGTCCAGAGGGCGGCGCAGCGAACTGAGCGGCTTCATCGCCACGCGGGCGACGATGTCGCCTCCCGTCGTCATGCCGCCTTCCAGGCCTCCGGCGTTGTTCCGCCGCCGCCTGTAGCCTCCGCTCCCGCCACGCGCCGGGTCCCTTTCGATCTCGTCGTGGACATCGGACCCCCGGTGACGCGCGGCTTCGAATCCCATTCCGATCTCGACGCCCTTCATCGCGTGGATCGACATCATCGCGCCACCGATGCGACCGCCGAGGCGGGTCTCCCACGTGACGTGGCTCCCGAGGCCCACGGGCACGCCACGCGCGACGACCTCGAACACGCCTCCCAGCGAGTCGCCGGCGCGACGGGCCGCATCGATCGCGTCGACCATCGCGGCGGTCGCATCGGGGTCGATGCAGCGCACGGGCGACGCGTCGGCCACGGCGAGCAGATCCTCCGGCAGCGGCAACCCGGGCGGCACCTCCGCCGGACCGATCGACACCACGTGACTCTCGACGCGCACGCCGAACTCGCCCAGCAACCGCTTGGCGACGGCCCCGGCGGCGACGCGCGCGGCGGTCTCCCGCGCGCTCGCCCGCTCGAGGATGTCGCGGGCGTCCTTCCGTCCGTACTTGAGCATCCCCGCGAGGTCGGCGTGTCCCGGCCGCGGCAGGTACACCCGGCGCAGGAGTTCGTCGTCGTCCACCTCCGGCGCCTCGACCGCCATCGCCGCGCCCCAGTTCCTGAAGTCGCGGTTGGGGATCCGGATCGCGACCGGAGCCCCCAGCGTCTCCCCGAGGCGGACGCCGCCGAAGATCTCGCCCACGTCCTTCTCGATCTTCATGCGGCCCCCGCGGCCGTGCCCGCCCTGCCGGCGCGCCAGCTCCCGCGCGATATCGTCGGGCGCGAGCGCCAATCCGGCGGGGATCCCCTCCAGCACGGCGACCACGGCGGGGCCGTGCGTTTCGCCCGCCGTGGTCAACCTCAGACACCTCAGCATTCCGTCCTCATCGCGTGAACATCGCGTGGACCTCTCCTCATCGAACGGCCGTTCCAACGGCGGGAAAAGGATGCGCCGAGGGCGGGAGCCGCAACCTGCCGCCCTCCTAGCGACCCCCGGGCCGGCGCCGGACGATGTGGGGCGTGACGAGGATAATGAGGTCCTGCTTCACTTCGTTCTCCTTGGTGCTTCGGAACAGATTTCCGATCAGCGGGAGGTTCATCAGCCCGGGAATCCCGCTGCGGCTCCGGCTCACCTCGCTCAGCGTGAGCCCGCCGATCACGGCGGTCTCGCCGTCATCGAGCAGCAGTGTCGTCTCACCAATCTGCTTCTCGAACACGAAGCCCACATCCGAGAGTCCGAGCTTCAGACCGGACCGTTCGGCCATCAGTTCCAGCCGGATCTGGTCGTTGTTCGTCACGTGCGGCACGACATCCAGAATGATCCCCGTGTCCTCGAAGTCGACATTGACCCGCGCGGACTCGGTCTGGGCTCCCGGCTCCAGGACCCGGATCGGGGTGCGTTCGCCGACCTGGATCCTTGCGTGCGCGTGGTCCACGACCTGGATCGAGGGCGCCGCCTGGACGTCCGACAACTGGTGGGACTCGAGCGCTTCGAGGAACGAGAAGAGGGAGAACTCCCCGAACGCCACGGCCGTCAGAATCTGGAGGGCGGGCCCGATCGGACGATCGTTCGCGTTCGCCAACGCCGCGACCGCGGAACCTCCCAGGCTCACGAGCGTTTCGTTCGTCCGCCGGACAAACCCCTGATCGACGGTGCCGTCGCCGTCCACATCCACGAGTTGGGGCGGCGCGTTGGGATCGGGCACCGCGATGAAGTCGTTGAGGCCCTGCTCCACGACGTCGCCGTTCCGCTCCTTGAGGTCGTACACGATCCCCAGTTGCTGCACGTCCGTCCGATCGACGAACACGATCTTCGCCTCGATCGCGACCTGGGGGAGCCGCCGGTCCAGCGCCGCGATGATCGTATCCATCCGCGCGACGACGGACGGTGCGTCGGTCACAATGACGGTGTTGCTGCCCGAGAAAGACACGACCTGGCCGCGGTTGGGCGTGGCCAGGTGTCGGAGCGTCTCGGCCACGGAATCCGCCCGCGCGTAGTTGACCCGGATCACGCGCGTCTCGCTGAGCAGTTGATCCCGCGCCTGGAGGTTCTCCAGCCAGTCCACGACGATGATTCCGCTCTCGGTCCGGTGCCAGCCGAGGTTCTGGGCCGACAGGATCGCGTTGAGCGCCACGTCCCACGGCTGGTCGCGGATGTCGATGCCTCGAACGATGACGGACGCGACATCCCCGTTCGGGACGACGGAGATGTCCGCGAACTCGGAGAACCCGGCGAGGACGTCGAGCATGCTGGCGCTGTCGTACACCACCGAGATGCGCGGTTCGGTCTCCGGCACGACGGGCAGCGGTGCGGCAACACCCTGGACCTCCGTCTCGGAAGCCTCCGGAACATCCGTCGTGGACCAGGCCGGAAATGGCGGCCCGGGGTTGCGGAAGGTCACGCGAATCGCTCCGGAGTCCGCGGCGACGCGGTAGGCGACTTGCCGATCGAGGTCGAACACGAGCCGTATCGTCTCGGGCCGGAACTGGGTTGAACGCAGGCCGAGCACTCCGCCGCGGTCGATCCGGTTGTAGCGGCCCTGCGCCAGTCCCGCATTCGCCCCCCTGATGTCCAGGAGCAGCCGCGGCGGGTTGGTGAGCATCATGTGGCGGTGCGTGGCCGGTCCGTCGAGGACCACCGTGATCTCGGTGTCCGTCCCCTCCGGCGCGATCCTCACTTCCCGCATATCGGCTGCGGGCGTCGCCGCAAGCGCTACGGCGAAGGGGAGAATGATGCGCGAGATCATGCTCCTGTCCCCCGTTCGCGCCGTACGCGCAGCGTCTCGCGACGGCTGACCCCGAAGCTCGTGATCACGAAATCCACCTCCTCCGTACGGATTTGTAAGACCCGGGCCGCGCCGATGTTGTCGCGTTCGCGGGCACGGTAGCGCCGCCCGGTCGTTCGATCGATCAGAATCGCCACGCTTCCGAGTTGCGGGGTGTACAGCACGCCGACCAGCGCAAGGTCGCCGAAACGGGGCCCCGCCCGCGTGTCGAGGTGAAGCGGCTGGAACGGGTCGCGGCGGTCGAAGGCGGGGTAGGTGAAGACCTCCCGCTCGTAGATCGGCGGTCGCGTCTGTGCCGCGACCTCCCACGGCCCGGTCCCGCACGTCGCGGCGAGCACCGCGGCAAGAGTCAGGCGATTCATCTTGCCTCCGGCGAAGGGGTGTCCTCGGGCGGCAGCACGAAGGTCTCGAGGCTGAAGCGGACGTGTACGAGTTGCCGCCCCGAGTCGGCGATCCGGGAAGGGACGATCTCGTCGACCTCGGGCCGGACGAGGCGGGCGAAGCCGGCGATTCGCGTCAGGAGCGTCCCGACATCGTGGTAGGCCCCCTCGACCTGAAGCGCCCACTGCTGCCGCACGAAGTACCCGGTGGAGTCGACCACGGGATCGGCGGGCAGTGCGTGGACGAGTTCGAGGCCCAGCGACTGCGTTTCGGCCGCGATGGCTTCATAGATGGCCTCGACCTCACCCTCTCGCGGAACAAGCCGTTGCAGCTCCGCGAGTTGCCGTTCACCGAGCGCGAGATCCTCGCGCATCGCATCCAGGGTGCCGTCACCCAGCTCGGCGATCGCGTTAACCCGCTCGGCCCGCTCCACCCGCTCCGCCAACGCGGCCAGTTCCGCCTTGCGCGGGTTCCAGAAGCGCAGCTGGAAGGCCGTCCCGCAGCCCAGCAGGAGTACGAGCCCAAGCACCCGGTACTGAGCGCGGGGATCCCTGGGCAGCACGGTCAGGTGGGCTCGACCCGCCGCAGGGCGGGGGCATGGGCGAACCGAAGCACGAGGGTGAAGGCCTGCCGGGAGCCCTGATCGGAATCGGACCCCTGCTGCTGGCTTCCGATGATCTTCACATCGGCGATGTGGTTCGACATCCCCAGGCCTCGGACGAACTCCGTGATCGCGAGCGGATTGCCCGCAACGCCCTGGAGTTCGACCGCAAGGTCGGGCGGCGCCGACAGTTGACGCAGCGAAGTCAGCCAGGCCGGGGGCGGGAGCGCGCGGCTGATTTCGTCCATCAGGTGCGGCCACGCGAACCGGTCTCGGTCCAGCTGTTCGACCAGTGCGACACGCTCGCGGATCTCGCGAGACCTTTCCGTCAGACTGTCACTTGCGGCCCGGAGCTCGGCGAGCCGCGCCGAGTCCGCCACGACCGCTTCGAGACGCGCCCCGAGTTCCCGGGCTTCGGTCCGCTGCAGCCACCACAGCGCGGCCGTGCCCGGCAGGATCGTCAGCGCCGAAATCAGCAGTGCGACACCCCAAACGTCGATGCGGAGGACGCTCCCGGCAGTCTCGTCGGTCACGAACCCTTGCCGCGCACGCGGGGAGTCGGGCAGAAGGTTGATCTCGATCATGGCCGTTCCCGCCTCTCCACGGTCAGGCACCCCGGACCGGGGACCTGAGGGCCAGCCCGACCGAGAGCATGAGCAGCGGCGCCACCGAGCCCAGGTCTGCCCGGTCCGCGACATCGGGCGCAACCTCGATGCGTTCGAACGCACTCGCGAGGCGCGTTTCGACGCCGGTTGTATCTGCGAGGATCTCGACCAGTCCGGACGCCGTGGCTCCTCCCCCGCACAGGTAGGCGCGTGCGATCCCCGGTCCCGTCTCTACGAACGCCCCCGCCCGGTCGATGCCGCGCGCGATCCGGCGGGCGCACTCGTCCAGCTCGTTCGCGGTCGGAGCGCCGATGGCCAGTTCCCGGGTCAGCAGGGGAAGTCCGTTTCGGAGCAGGTGTATGGCCGTCGACTGGACCCCGATGTCGACCAGCACGGTCACACCCTTCATGGCGGTCGGATGGTTCGCCTCGAAGGCGTTGCGAAGGGCCAGGGCTTCCACGTCGATGACCGTGGGGTTCAGGTCGGCCCGCCGCAGGAGTGCGACCCGCGTCTGGACGACGTCGCGCTTCGCCGCCGCCAGCAACACGGTCATCGTCGAGCCTTCGCCCTTCGGATCGATGATCGCGAAGTCCAGTTCCACGTTCTTCATGTCGAAGGGGACGTGCTGCTCGGCTTCCCACGGCATCACGGCGCGGGCCTCCGCCTCATCCATCCGGTCGATTTCGATCACCTTGCTCAGGACGTCGCGCCCGCCGATGCCGATGACGACATCGTGGGGCTTGATTCGCTCCCGCCTGAACATCGAGGAAAGCGTGTCGGCGACGCGCTCCGGCTCCCGGATCGTGCCACCGCGCACGGCGTCCGGCTCGTTGGCAGCGGTCGCGAGGGCGGTCAGGCGCGGCCCGTTTTCGCCATGCTCGATCACCGCGGCCTTGCTGAAGCCGCTGCCGATATCGAGTCCGACGGTCGCTTTCCGGCGCCGCAATCCGAATCGCCCCATGTGTCAGTTTCGGAGCGACATCGCGTAGACGACCCGCCGACCCCCGGCGCGCCCGTTTCGGCCGATGGCCGTACCGGTCAGCCGGACCTCGCGCACGCGGGAAAGAGCCCCGGTCGATACGCGGGCCTGGATCGCGCCGCTCGACAACCGGTACTCGAACGCCGCGCCGGGCTCGAGTGGGGATACGAACTCCTGGCCGTTGCGCCGGATAGACACCGTCGCCGACCCGGAAGCGGATCGGTGGATGGCGTAGGTGAGGCGCCCGTAGATGCGGGCGAGCGAGCCGGGCTCGGGCATCGGGGCGAGGCCTCCGCTCCAGCCGCTCGCGCGACGGAACCACCGGGTCGGCATCCGGTTCGCCGGATCCGCCCCGGCCGCCCGGCAAGCGGCCTCCGCCGCCGCCGAAACACCGGAAACGGGCGTAAGTCCGTCCGTGTAGACCCAGGCCGCCGAGTACGGTCCGGAAAGCGCCGTGCCGCGCCACCCGGACTGAAGGTTTGCGGCGATCGAATCGTAGGCGAAGAGATCGACGGAGCCGCCGCTCGCCGTACCACATACGACGGCCCTCAACACGTCCACGCGGATGGACACCGTGTCGGGTGTCGCAAGCAGCAGGTCGCCCGGCCCGGCGGCGCGGATCTCCGGTCCCAGCCCATCAGACAGAGCGCGCGCGATCTGCGAGGCCTGGATCGTGTCCTCATTACGCAGATGGAAGGCGCTCTGACTCCCCAGCAGTCCGATGAGCAAGCCGATGAGCAGACCGGCCCCTGTCAGCGCGACCAGCATCTCGGCGAGCGTGAACCCCTCCTGGCGGCAGGCCCCGGCCGGCGCGAGGCGGCGTGGCACGCTCATGGCGCCGCGGGCAGCGGGCGAGGGCGCGACAGGACGATCTCGAGCTCCGCCTCCGGGGCCGGCGGCAGCGACACCGTCACTCGCGCGTGCTTGAGCCGCGGCGACCGTGCGGTCACATCGAGCGACACATCGAATCGACGTCCGCCGATGTCGGCAGCGCTCGTGCGGGAAGCCGCGGCGGCATGTCCGGCCCGCACAAGCGACTCCACGGCGTTTCGACCCGCGAGGGCGTGCTCCGTTTCCCACGCCGCACGGAGCGCCTGCGAACCGACCCCGAGCACTACGCCCGCCGCGCCAAGGACTCCGACGGACGTCACGACGATGGCCAGCAGCACCTCGACCAGACTGAAGCCCGCGGTCTTCAATGTTGAAAAGTCTCCGTGCGAACCTGGCCCACGAAGTTCGACACCAGCCGAATGCCTCGCTCGCCACGATACAGGTAGACGTTGCCGGGGGATCCGTGTCCCCGCGCGTTGAAACGGAGAGTTGAGGGCTGCAACCGCAGCGAGTCGAGCCGACCGAGAACGTGTCTCCCGAGGTCGACGCGAGACAGCAGCGACCCTCCCCGCCGCGATACTTCGAGCCGGGTCCCCACGAGTGTCACCGCAGTCGGCACATGGGTCGCCACGGCGTGGAGACGTGCCAGCGTGAGTTGCGACTCCGCCACGCGGGCGGCTCGCGTCAGGCTGAAACGGGCGAGGGGTTCGCGAGAGATGATGAAGGTCGCGGCCAATCCTGCGACCGCCAGCGCGACCGCGACCTCCACCAGACTGAACCCACTCCGCCCTGCGTGCGGTCCGGGCGGTCTACGTGATCCGTCTTGCTGCACGGGGTGCTCCCTCTTCCTGAATGAGCGTTGCCGACTGTTTCCGTAAGCATGGTCCCCCGTGTCAACGGCGCATCAACGGCTGTTAGCAACTGGTAGCCTCGATGATCTGTCCGACGGCTCCCGAGGCGTTGCCGGCCGACGAATTGACGCACCACGTGTTCGGCGAGGATGCGTGTTTCGCCGTGATCTGGTAGCCGTCCAGATACGCCGTCACCGTCAGCGCGACGTTCGTGCTGGCCTGGAAATCCGGAGTGCCGTCGCCGTCCAGGTCCCCCGCTCCTCCCGCGGCCACGGCGATCGCGGCATACGCCTGGTGGTTGAAGAAGTACGCTTCCTCGGCCGTCATCAGGTTGCGAATGTCGCTCTGCGCGGCGGCGTCGAACGCCTTCTCCTTCGTGCTCGTGAACTGCGGAATCGCGATCGCCGCGAGAATGCCGATGATGACGACCACGATCAGCAACTCGATCAGCGTGAACCCCTCCGCACCACTCCTCGTCGTTCTCCTCATCCCTCTCCTCACTTCCGCCCGGGTTGGATCCTCCGGCAGCACCTCCGGTGGGGCTGCTCGGGCCGCGGTTCCGGCGGGGCGCCGGTGACCGCGGACGGTTACCCCACAATTAGACATCATCCAGCAACGGGGTCTCAACGTCCCAGTCGGGCGGTTCATCGAAGCCGGTCGCGGCACGGATTCGACCGTGCCGCACCGACAGGGTCAGCGAATGCACCCGTCCGGCGCCGTCGCGCAGCGGGCGGCGGATCTCCTGTGTCCCGGCCGACGGCTCGGGAGGCGGCAATCCCAGTGCACGCAACGCCTTCGGCACCGTGTCGAATCCTTCCGCGAAGACGGCCGTCCACGACCGGACGAGGGCCGGCCCGCCGATCCGATCCGGCCTGGCTCTCAGGCGCAGCGTCCAGTTGGGAGCCTCGAAGCGAAGCCAGCGGTCCCCTCCCACGCGCCGGTCCGCCGCCGCGCGTCCGTACCGCTCGAAGGCCGCTTCGACGGACTGGCGGAGGAGATCCTGCACGCAGGGAGCCGTCTGGCGGGGGATCGTGTCGTCGTCGTTTGTGCTCGCGGACATGCGCCAAGAAGAGGAACCGGGGGAAGCCCCGCAAGCCGCGGCGATCCGCGGCCGGCGAGGGCCCCGGCCGCGTCACTGGATCGCGTTGATGAGTTCGAAGATGGGGAGGTACATGGCGATGATCATCCCGCCGACGAGGCCTCCGAGGATCACGATGAGGACGGGCTCCAGTATTCTCAGCAGACTCTCCGCGCCGGCATCGACTTCGTCGTCGTAGAAGTCGGCGATCCGGGCCAGCATCCCATCGAGGTCTCCGGTCTCTTCTCCGACATGGATCATTCGGGCCACCATGGGTGGGAAGGCCCGCGTTTCGCGCAGCGGCCGCGCGATGGAGTCACCCCGCCGGATGGCGGTCCGACTCGCCTGTATCGCGTCCTCGATCACGCGGTTCCCCGCGGTCCGCGCCGTGATCTCGAGTCCCTCGAGAATCGGAACGCCCGACGAGAGCAGCGTTCCCAGCGTCCGCGTGACGCGGGACACCGCCGCTTTCCGGATCAGCGATCCGAGAACCGGAAGTTGCAGCAGGGTACGGTCGAAGCGCCGCCGGCCCGCGTCCGTCGCGATCCAGCGGCGCAGCATCAGGACCGCGCCGCCCGCCACGGCGAGCAGCGCCCACCACCACTTCTGGACCATCCCCGACAGACCGATGACCGCGCGGGTCGGGAGGGGGAGCGTCGCATCAAAGCTCGCGAACACCGTCTCGAACGTCGGGATCACAAAGAGGAGGAGCGTCGCGACGACAGCCATGGCCACCGCGAGCACGACGGCGGGATAGAGCATGGCGCCCTTCACCTTTCGACGGATCTCTTCGCTCTTCTCGAGGAAGGTGGCCAGGCGGTCGAGAATCCCGTCCAGTCTGCTCCCGGATTCGCCCGCATGGACCATGTTCACGTAGAGCTGCGTGAAGACGCGGGGGTGCCTGCCGAGCGCGCCGGCCAGCGTGTTCCCGGCCTCGACATCGCGCAGCGTGTCGCGGGCCACCCGCCGAAGCGCGGCGTTGTCCGCCTGGAGCGCGAGGGTCTCGAGCGTCCGGGTGAGCGGCAACCCGGCGCTGATCATCACGGAGAACTGTCGCGTGAAGAGGACGAGATCACGCGTCTTCACCCGTACCGACGGTGCGAAGATGCGGCGCCACGCGCGCCGGCCCGCGTCCGCTGCGACAGACGTCACGGGCTCTCGACCGGGGGAGAGGTGGACCGACCGCCAGCCCCCACATCATCCACCCCGCGCCATCGCCGGCGGCCGGTCGCCACTGCTCTCCTCACGTCGACTCCGTCACCGAGCGGATCCGTCCGGCGCGGGCGTCGTACTCGCCATGCGACGGAATTCGGCGGGATCGGAGGTGATCCGGAGGCATTCGTCGAAGTCCACCTGCCGCCGGACATAGAGCTGGTGGAGCGCGTCGTTGAGCGTCCGCATGCCGAACCTGCGCGCGGCCTGCATCGCGGAATGGATCTGATGAACCTTCGCCTCCCGGATCAAAGCCCGGACCGCGGGCGTCGCGACCAGGATCTCGCAGGCGACGACGCGACCGCCGCCCCGCGCGCGGCGAAGCAGCGTCTGGGTGATGACCCCCTCGAAGACGTGGGCGAACTGGGCGCGCACCTGCTCCTGCCGGTGGGCCGCGAAGGCATCGATGATCCGGTGGATGGACTCCGCCGCCGAACGCGTATGCAGCGTGCCGAGCGCGAGGTGTCCGGTCTCCGCGACCGTGAGCGCGGCTTGAATCGTCTCGGGATCCCGCAACTCCCCGATGAGAATCACGTCCGGGTCCTGGCGCAGGGCGTAGCGGAGCGCGCTGGCGAAATTCGGCGTGTCCTGCCCGATCTCGCGCTGGTTCACGATGCAGCGTTTGTGCGGATGTACGAATTCGATCGGATCTTCGATCGTGACGATGTGGCCCGCGCGGGCCGTGTTGATGCGGTCCACCATCGCCGCCAGCGTCGTCGACTTTCCCGAGCCGGTGGGCCCCGTCACCAGCACGAGCCCGCGCGGTTTGTCCGCCAGCCGACCGACGACCGAAGGTACGCCGAGTTCGCGCAGACTCGGGATATCGACGGGCACGCGGCGGATGGCGCACGCCACGCTCCCCCGCTGCCGGAACAGGTTCGCGCGGAAGCGGGAGAGGCCGGGGATCGCGAAGCCGAAATCGAAGTCGGGCTCGCCCGCGAAGCGCTCGCGCTGTTCCTTCGAGAGCATCGAACGGCCGAGAGCTTCGGTATCCTCGGGATCCAGCGCGCCCTCCGCGCGACTGTCCGTGAGGTTGCCGTCGATCCGCAGCTTCGGGCGTTCGCCCGCCGTGAGGTGCAGGTCGGACGCTCCCCGCTCGACCATCTCGCTCAGCAGTTCCACCAGACGCGCGTCCATCCGGCCCGGCCTACGCCGGCGTCTCCCTGAGCACGTCTTCGAGCGTCGCGATCCCCCTTCGCGCCTTGGCGAACCCGTCCTGCCGCAGGGTGATCATTCCCTCGTCGACGGCGCAGCGCTCGATCTCCTCCGACGATGCGCCCGCCAGGACGAGTCGGCGGATCGCGGGAGACATCGGAAGGACTTCATAAAGGCCGTGACGGCCCGAGTACCCCGACCCGTCGCACGAATCGCAGCCCGCGCCGCGGTAGAAGGCGTCCGCGTCGCGTCTGCCCGCTTCCAGTCCCACCGAATTCAGGATCTCGGGGGCGTAGCTCGCCTCGACCCTGCAGTCGGGACAGATCCGGCCGACGAGCCGCTGGGCGGTGATGACCTTGACGGCGACGGCCACGTTGAACGCCTCGATCCCCATGTCCACGAGTCGCGTCGCGGTCGAAGCGGCGTCATTGGTGTGGAGGGTGGAGAGCACGAGATGGCCGGTGAGTGCCGCCTTCACGGCGATGCCGCCCGTCTCGCGGTCGCGGATCTCGCCCACCATGAGAATGTTGGGGTCCTGCCGCAGGAAGGCGCGAAGCGTCGTGGCGAAGGTGAGACCGATCTTCGGGCGTACCTGAACCTGGTTGATGCCTTCGATACTGTACTCGACGGGATCCTCGGCGGTCATGATGTTCGCCTCGGGCGTATTGAGTCTCGCGAGTGCGCTGTAGAGCGTCGTGGTCTTCCCGGATCCCGTGGGGCCCGTGACGAGAACCATGCCCGATGTCTGCGCGATCGCCGCGAGCAGTTCGCGCTCCGCGCGCGTCTCCATCCCGAACGACTCGAGGTCGAAGGCCTGCCGCTCCCTGTCGAGGATTCGGAGGACGACCTTCTCACCGAACAGCGTGGGAAGCGTGGAGACCCGGAAGTCGATGACCCGTTCGGCGACCGGCATCCGGATCCGGCCGTCCTGGGGAATCCGGCGCTCCGCGATGTCCAGGTCCGCCAGGATCTTGAGCCGAGACGTCAGGGCCGCCGCCAGCCGGAACGGCGGCCGCAAGATCTCGCGCAGTCTCCCATCCAGGCGATAGCGGACCCGCAGTTCAGTTTCGTACGGCTCGAAGTGAATATCCGAGGCGCCGCGATGTACCGCATCGCCGAGGATGTCATCGATGAGCCTGACGGCCGGCTCCTCGCTCGCTTCGGTCGAATCGGCTTCGGCCGGCGGTGCCGCGGCCGCCTGCTCCGCGCGCCCGCCTCCACGTGTCGTGGCAGCTTCATAGCTCCGGTCGATCCGTTGGCGGAGCGTGTGTTCTCCCACTCCAACGGCGTCGATCTCGAACTGGGTGAGGAACTGCAGGTCGTCGATGAGCGTCGCGTCGGACGGGTCCGCCATCGCGACGGAGAGCGTCCGGCCGGTGCGCCGCAGCGGGAGCACGAGATGCCGACTCGCAAACTCCGCCGGGATGAGACGAAGGACCCTCGGATCCGACGCCGGCCGCTTCCGCTTCGGGGCCGGCGTGTCCGCGGCCGGGGAAGGCGTCACCGCGTCCCCGCGCATACCTGTTCCCGGAAGCGCGCGAGGGAGCGTGCGCCGATGCCCCGGACGCGGGTGACGGCCTCGGGCGTTTCGAACGGGCCGTTCTCGCTTCGGTCCTCGATGATGCGGGCCGCGAGGGCGGGTCCGATGCCGGACAGGCTCTCGAGTTGCGCGCGGTCGGCTCGATTCAGATCGATCCGCGCGCCTCCGGGCGGACAGCCCGCCGACATCGGCGCGGCGGGAGGGAGGGCCGGGCGGTGCGCGGCGGGAGCGGGAGCGGAGCGGGGTGCTCCGGACTCGAAGCGGAGATGCGGCTCGAGGCGGCGCGCGGTGACCTCTCCCACTCCACGGACCCGTTCCAGGTCGGCGGTTTCGCGGAACGGAGCACGTTGCCGCTCCTCGATGAGAGCTTCCGCCAGGCTCGGACCGACGCCGGGCAGCCGGCGCAACTCATCGGCCGGGGCGCGGTTCACATCGATCTGTTCCCCATCGGCGAGCGGGGTCTGCGCCCGCTGCTCCCGGGTCAGGGCGGCGACGACCTCGCCCTCGATGCCCGCCAGATCCGTCGCGGGGTCGATCGCGTCGAGACCTTCAAGCCGGCCCGGGTCGGGCGCGAGGAGGGTGCGCGTCACGAGGCTCACGCCGACGAGCACGAGCGCGGCGCCCATTGCCTTGCGTTCCGCGCGATTCAGATCCCACACCCCTCACCTCCCCCGTAGCAGGTCCGATTCCTGCCCGAGGATCGGGGAGCGGATCAACCGGCCATCAAACCGGCCATCAAGTCAGAAGATGAAGGTGATCTCGGCCCAGCCGTCGACGGGGGTCCCGTGGCGGAGCGCGGGCCGGTATTCCCACGCCCGAACCTGGCGCATGATGTCGCGGTTGAAGTCCTCGTCCGGGGTCGGGGGGTCCAGTTCGACGAGACCGGGACGCCCGGTCGCGTCGACGAAGACGCGCACCGTCACCTCCATGCCGCGGACGGCGCTCGGGGGGTCCCAGTGCGGCACGACGGACCTTGGCACGGGGGACACGTATCCGTCGCCCTCGCCCCCGCCCGTCCCCTCGTCGCCGGCACCGATCCCCGCCCCGCTCCCGGGCGACGGCGCCGGCGCGCCGACGGGGAGCAGTTCGGAGGCCACCTCGATCTCCGCCTCCCGGACCTGGATCTCGGGCATGTCGACGGCGAGGACGGGCCGTGGCGGCGGAGGGATCTCGATCCTGCGGGGCATGGAAACCCTGAGCGCCCTCAGGCCGCCCCCGCCGGCGGGGAGGTCCGGATTCACGCCGGGCCGGGCCGCCGGCTCGAACTCGGGCGCCGGGCGCACCCACGCGAGGAGGAGGAGCGCGTGCAGGAGCGCGGAGGCAAGCATCCCGCCCCACCACACGGCCCGCTCCCGGCCGCGGGAGCGCGATGACGCGACCCGGTATCGCCAGTCCGGCCGTTTCCTTGTCGTCGTGCGCACAGGTTCGATCCGACTCCAGAATGGTCGCGAGGCCGTCGGGACGGCGTCACGCGGCGGTCAGCAATCCCCCGCTGAAGCATCGTACGGAAGGCCGCCCCCCCGGGTTCCCGGCGCTTGCCGCCCGGTCAGACCCTCCGGCACATTGTGCGCCACCCGGCATGCGCCACCCGACACGTCACCAGGAGTCATCTTCCGTCTCCATGAAAGCGATCCGCAAACCCGGGCCGGCCCCCGGCCTCGTGCTGTGCGACGCGCCGGTGCCCGAGATTCGCTCCCGCGACGTGCTGGTCAAGGTGCGGCGGGCGGGGATCTGCGGCACGGACCTGCACATTCACCAATGGGACCGCTGGTCGCGGCATCGCGTGAATCCGCCCGTCACGCTCGGCCACGAATTCATGGGAGAGGTCGTCGAGACCGGCCGGCTGGTCCGGAACATCGAGGTCGGCGACCGCGTCTCGGCGGAAGGGCACCTGGTCTGCGGACACTGCGAGTACTGCGGCACGGAGCAGGCGCACGTGTGCCGGGACACCCGGATCATCGGCATCGACCGGGACGGCGCGTTCGCGGAATACGTCTCCATCCCGGCGGCGAACATCATCCACGTCCCCGACTCCATCAACGACGACCTGGCGGCGGTGTTCGACCCGCTCGGCAACGCTTTCCACACGGTTCTGCACACGGATGTGGCGGGACGGGTCGTCGCCGTGGTCGGCTGCGGCCCGATCGGCCTGTTCGCGGTCGGGATCGCGCGCGCGGCGGGAGCCTCCAGGGTCATCGCGGTCGAGCCGCACGAGGGGCGGCGGGAACTCGCGGCGCGGATGGGCGCGCACGACTGCCTCGACCCGGCGGAGGGCGACGTGGAGGCGCGGATCGCCGACCTCACGCACGGCTACGGGGCGCACGTGGTGTGCGAGATGAGCGGCCACCCGGCGGGCGTGCGCTCCGCGTTCCGCATGTGCCGCAACGGAGGGTACGTCCGGCTGCTGGGGCTGCCGAAGGACCCGGTGGAGGTCGACCTCGCGCGCGACGTCATCTTCAAGGGTCTCCACGTGTACGGCGTGGTGGGGCGGCTCATGTACCGGACGTGGATCGAGATGCGGGACTTCCTGGCGTCGGGACGCCTCGACGTCGAGCCGGTGATCACCCACCGGCTCCCGTTCGACCGCTTCGAGGAAGGGTTCGACTCCATGTATTCCGGCGAGGCGGCGAAGGTCGTCCTCATGCTGGACTAGCCGTTCGGTCCCCGTGGCGCGCGCCGCCGGCACCGTCGTCCCGGCCTTCGCCGCCGCCGCGCTGCTGGCGGCCGGGTGCTGGCGGATCGGGGAGGGCACCGCCGGCGAGGCGCTCGTCACCTGGGTCGCGTATCCCGAGACGGTGGAGGTGGGCGCGCCCTTTTCCTTCGAGTTCGGCGGGCCCGTGTCCGAGGACCAGTGCGGCCGGCTGGACACCGCCACGCTCGCGGTCACCGACTCCTCGATCGAACTCGCGGCCCGGCGGAGCACCTTCCGCACCATGTGCGCGCCCCAGCACGTCAGCTTCTACGAGGCACGGCCCATCACGCTGGAGACGCCCGGGCGCTACCGGATCCGCACCGCGACCGACATCGACCTCGGCACGCTCGTCGCGACGGACAGCGGAGGATTCTCCGGCATCCGCACATGGGGCGAGGGGACGATCCGCGAGGCGGCCGGGTGCTGGCTGTTCGGGCCCGGATGGATCGGCAGCCAGCGGGTATTCGCGCTCGACGGCCTCAGCCCCGAGCTTCGCGAGGCGGGGACCGACCGCGTCCTCCATGTCCGCGGGCGGTTGCGAGGCTTCATCTCGTGCGGCAACTGGGGGTCGCGCCCCAGAATCCGTGTGGATACCGCGTGGGCCACCGACAAGCGCGTCGGCGATCTCTACCCCTGAGCGATTCGAGTGCGGGACGGCGCGATCATGACACTGTATGAGGAGCGGGATGGGATGACGTCGAACGTGAACCGGGGCCTCGAGCACCGCCTCGTCTCCGAACTCGGGGAGATGAGGGAGAATGGGGTTCACAAGGAACTGCTGCACATCATGGGGCGGCAGGCTCCCGTCGTGGACATCGATGGCCTGGGCGTGACCATCAACATGTGCTCGAACAACTACCTGGGCCTGTGCGACGAACCCTCCGTGATGCAGGCGGTGAAGGACGGAGTGGACGAGTACGGCGCGGGGACCTCCTCGGTGCGCTTCATCTGCGGGACGTTCGACATTCACCGCGAACTCGAGGCGAAGATCGCGGACTTCCTCGAGACGCCGGCCTCCCTCACCTACACCTCCGCGTGGAACGCGAACGAGGGGCTCTTCGCGCCGCTCCTGGGTGCGGATGACGCCCTGATCTCGGACCGGCTCAACCACGCCTGCATCATCGACGGGATCCGCCTCTGCAAGGCGCGCCGGTTCATCTACGACCACATGGACATGGGCTCGCTGCGCGACGCCCTCGAGGCGAGCCGCGACGCGCGCCACCGGCTCGTCATCACCGACGGCATCTTCTCGATGGAGGGCGAGATCGCGCCGCTCCCGGAGATCCGGGAACTGTGCGACCGCTACGACGCGATCATGGCCGTGGACGACTCGCACGCGACGGGGGTGCTGGGCGACACGGGACGGGGGACGCCCGAGCACTTCGGGATGCACGGCGAGGTCGACATCGTCACGTCGACGCTCGGCAAGGCGCTCGGGGGCATGGCCGGCGGGTTCACGGCCAGTTCCGAAGCCGTGATCGACTATCTCGTTCAGGCGTCGCGCACCCAGTTGTTCACCAACGCCCTGCCCTGCCACTCGGCGGCCGGGGCCATGGCCGCGATCGAGCACCTGGAGACGCATCCGGAACTCGTGGCCCGGCTCCGCGACAACACGGAGTATTACCGCGAGGGGTTGATCGAACTCGGATACAAGCCGATTCCCGGCGGCACGCCCATCGTCCCCGTCATCATCGGGAAGACGGCGGATGCGATCCGGCTCAGCCGCGAACTGCTGCGCGAGGGCGTGTTCGTCATCGGGTTCGGGTATCCGGTGGTCCCGCGCGGGGAGGCCCGGATCCGCTGTCAGCTGTCGGCCGCGCACGAACGCGAACACATCGACGCCGCCCTCGCCGCCCTGAAGAAGGTGGGCGAGCGGCTCCACCTGATCTGACGCCCTTGGCGCCGCGGAGACCGCAGGGAGCATGGGATCGCGAGGGAGCATGAAATCGTGACTGAGCGCGGACTGAATCGGGAGTTGCCCGGGGGGATGGTCATCGCCCCGTCCATCCTCGCCGCGGATTACGCGCGGCTGGGGGCGGAGGTGGCCGAGGCGGAGGCGGCGGGCGCGGAGTGGTTCCAGCTCGACGTCATGGACGGGCACTTCGTGCCCAACCTCACGATCGGGCTGCCGGTGCTGGAGTCGTTGCGCGCGGTGTCCGACTCGTTCCTCGACGTGCACCTGATGATCGACAACCCCGGCGAGTTCCTCGAGCCGTTCGCGGCGGCGGGCGCCGACATGCTCACGGTCCACCAGGAGGTGTCGGCCCACCTGCACGGCGACCTGCACCGGATCCGGGAGCTGGGTTGCTACGCCGGGGTCGCGCTCAACCCGGCCACGCCGGCGGAGACGCTGTCGGAAGTCCTGGGCTACGTGGACCTCGTCCTCGTGATGACGGTGAACCCGGGGTTCGGGGGACAGAAGTTCATCGCCGAGGCGGTGCCGAAGATCTCCACGGTGCTCCGGATGGCGGCGGATCGGGGGCTGGCGCCGCCGGCCATCCAGGTGGACGGGGGGATCGATCCCGCGTCCGCCCCCGTGTGCGCCGCGGCGGGGGCGTCGGTGTTCGTGGCCGGTTCCTCGGTCTTCCGTTGGGCACCCGGCATCGCCGCGAACATGGCGGCGTTGCGCGACGCGCTCGCGCCCTACGGCTGAGGACGCGATGAACGACGGCCTCTCCCGCGACGAACTCGTCCGCTATGGACGTCACGTCAGCATCCCCGAGGTGGGGGTGGAGGGCCAGCGGCGCCTGCTGGCTTCGAGCGTGCTCATCGTGGGCGCGGGGGGGTTGGGTTCGCCGGCCGCGCTCTACCTGGCCGCGGCGGGGGTGGGACGGCTCGGCCTCGTGGACCACGACCGCGTGGACCTCTCCAACCTGCAGCGCCAGGTGCTCTACGACACCGATTCGGTCGGGACGCCGAAGCTCGCCTCCGCGCGGGCGCGGCTCGCGGGACTGAACCCGGACGTCGCCGTCGAGACGTTCGACGCGCGCCTGGAATCGGGGAACGCGCTCGAGATCCTCGAGGGGTGGGATTTCGTCATCGACGGGAGCGACAACTTCCCGACCCGGTATCTCGTGAACGACGCCTGCGTGATGCTCGGGACGCCCTTCGCGTACGGGGCCATCCTCCGCTTCGAGGGGCAGGCGTCGGTGTTCGCGGCGCCGGATGGGCCCTGCTATCGCTGCCTGTTCCGGGATCCTCCGCCTCCGGATCTCGTGCCGAACTGCGCGGAAGCCGGGGTGCTCGGGCGTCCTGCCCGGCATCGTGGGGTCGATCCAGGCGAACGAGGCGATCAAGTGGCTGGCGGGGATCGGCGAGACCCTCGCCGGGCGCCTGCTCCTCATCGACGCGCTCCGCATGGAGTTCCGCTCGCTCGACATCGCCCGCGACCCCGAGTGCGTGGTCTGCGGCCCCGAGCCGACGGTGACGGAACTCATCGACTACGAGCGCTTCTGCGGTGGGACGGCGGACGGCGGGCGGACGGCGCGGCGGAAGGCGGAGAGTGCGATGGACGACTTCGACATCGACGTACACGAACTGAAGCGCCGGATCGATGCCGGCGAGCGCTTCCAGCTCATCGACGTGCGCGAGGACTACGAGTGGGCGATCTGCAACCTGGAGGAGGCGGGGGCGCGGCTCGTGCCGCTCGCCACGCTCCCGCAGGCCGTGGAGAGCCTGGACGCGTCGGAACCCCTCATCATCCACTGTCGTTCGGGCCCCCGCGGCGACCGCGCCGTCGAATACCTGCGCGCGGTGGGGTTCGACAACGCCGTGAACCTCGCGGGGGGGATCCTCGCGTGGGCCGAGGAGATCGACCCGGCGATGCCGCAGTACTGATGGGGGCCTGAACCCGTGGCGGCCGCCGCTCCCCGGATCGTTTCGCTCCTCGCGTCGGGGACCGAGATCGTCGACGCCCTCGGCCTCGGCGAATGCCTCGTCGGCATCTCGCACGAGTGCGATCATCCGCCGCACCTCCTCGACCGGCCCCGCGTCAGCCGCCCCCGCTTCGACCCGGAGGGCCTCTCGAGCGGGGAGATCGACGCCGCCGTGCGGCAGGCCATGATCGAACACGGCAGCGTGTACGAGATCGACGGGGCCGTCCTCGAAGGGCTCGACCCGGACATCATCCTCACCCAGGCCGTGTGCGAGGTGTGCGCCGTGCCGACCGGCGGGGTGCAGGAGGTGCTCGGGGCGCGCGGGATCGATGCCGAGGTCGTGTCGCTCGACGCGCACACGATCGAGGACATCCTCGCCTCGCTCACGCAGGTGGCGCGCGCCGTCGGCGATCCGGACGTCGCCCGCGACGCGGGGGGCTCGCTCCGAAGCCGACTCGACGCGGTGCGCGTTGCCGTACAGGACACCGACCCGCTGCGGGTGCTCGGGATAGAGTGGTTCGATCCGCCGTTCGCACCGGGCCACTGGGTGCCGGAGATGATCGAACTCGCCGGCGGCCGGAACCTGGCGGGCGAGGCGGGGCAGCCTTCCCGGGAGGTGGCGTGGGAGGAGATCGGAGACCTCGATCCCGACGCGCTCCTCCTCATGCCCTGCGGCTATGGCCTCGAAGCGGCCCGGCGGGATGCCGACGCGCACGCCGAACGTCTCGGGGAGATGGCTCCGCGCGCGGTCGCCGAGGGACGCGCCTGGGTCGTTGACGCCTCCTCCTACTTCAACCGCTCGGGCCCCCGCTTCGTCACCGGCATCGAGATCCTCGCCGGCCTGCTCCACCCCGACCGCCTCCCCACCCCGGATCCGGCCGTCGCCGCCGTGTGGAGTCCCCCAGCCTGAAGGCCCTCGCTCAGGTGGTGGCGGGGATCATGATGAACCCCGCCGTTGCAAAGTGCCGGTCCAGAGTCAGGGCCTCCTCGATCCCCAACTCGGACATGATCGCGAAGCTCGTGGCGTCGGCGAGCGAAAAATCCTGGTCCGCGAAACGTCGAATCCACGAGTCAACGGCCGTGTCTTCCCGTTCCGGTGTCACATGCTCGATCCGATTCGGAGGTCGCCGGACCGCTTCGAGGAAGGCGAGCGCGACCTCTCGCCCCACGCGCCGCAGCAGCAGCGCGTGGCTCTCGGCCACCACGAGGTTGGAAGTCACGACGGCGACGCCCCGCCGAACCCGGACGCGAAGAGCCTCGACGAGCGCCTGGTGATCCGGGTGTGCGCCGTCAGCCAGGGGATACCAGGCGCTGGTATCGACGAATACCGCTTTCACTTCGAGCGGCCACCGGACTCACCGCTCCGGTCGGATGACCACGAGTCGATCTCGGCGTCGGCAAGAACCTCATCGTGAGCGCGCGCCACATCCAGACTCGGTTCTCCCTCGCGCGGCGGCGTCCCGTGGAAGAGGCCAACGATCGAGAGCGCCGGGTGGAGATCCGGATCCAGGAGTTGGGATTCCAGCGCCTCGAGACCTTTCCTCAGAACGTCCGACTTGGTGGTATCGAGGGTGTCCCGAAGCCGCTCCAAGCGCCTCCGTTCGGAGGGCGCAAGGTAGACCTGGACGGGCTCGCGCACCCGCCCCACGTCACGCTTCCGATCCACATCACGCTCTGAATCATGAATAGACATCATGATTCATGATATCGTGCACCACCAGGAAACGCGAATGACTCGAAACACGAACCGGGCTGCCGGGGCAGGATTGCGTGCGCTAGCCGCGGAAGGGGGGGTAGTGGCCGAGGTCGTAGGCCCGGATGGAGAGGACGCCGCGCGACCCGATCCCCACTTCGGCGAGGGTGCGCGTCTCATCGCGGATGCGGCGCTCGGCGAACTCGGTGTAGAAGTCGGCGGGATCGTCCGAGGAGCGCTGGAGCATCGCGCGGATGCCGAAGGCCTTGGCGTCGGCCACGGTCGTGTCGGCCGGCAGTTCGGCCACGTGCTCGAGCCAGCGGTCGGGCATGATGAGGCGAACCGTGATGGCGTTCATGCGGCTCCCGGTGACGGCTTCAGCGCCGGCTTCAGCGGTCACGCTCAGTGGACGTTGCGGAGGGTGTAGAGGAAACGCTTCGCGAGGTCGGTCACGTCGAGGCCCACGACGCGGTCCGTCTCCACGCGGACGTTGGTGTGGCCGCCCGCGCGGTCGACCGCAAAGCGGGCCAGACCGATCTCGCCGGCGAAGGTAATGGATGCGTCGGTCTCCTCGTGAACCTGAAGCCTGGAGTGCTCGCCGAAGAAGCTCTTCGCGCGGTCGAGCACATCTTCCGGGGACAGGTCGGTGATCGTGACGTATCGCATGTGGATTCCGGTTCGGCCAGCGGGTCCGGGGACGGCTCCGGCGGAGCGGAACGTCCTCGAGCGGGGCGCAAGATCTTGCGCCTCCAGCGGCCCGTCAACCGACGGCGCCGCGAGCCTCGAGCGAACGATTGGCCAGATGCCCCCGGGGGCGATACCATCTCCCGCCATGAACCCGCCAATCTCGTTCGGCCGCTTCTTTCTGCCCGGCCCGACCGAAGTTCCTCCGGATCTGTTCGACGCCATGCGGCGACCTGTCGTCGGGCACCGGAGCGCCGAGGTCTCGGGCCTGATCGAAGCGATGCAACCGTCCGCGTCGCGACTCTTCCGGACGTCGCGGCCGGTGTATCTGTCGACCTCGTCCGCCACCGGCATGATGGAGGCGGCGATCACGAACCTCACGCGCCGCCGCGTCCTCTGCCTCACGAACGGATCGTTCAGCAAGCGGTTCCACGCGATCGCCGAGGCGACGGGACGCCCCGCCGACGCGCTCGAGGCGGAGTGGGGCGAGCCGAACCTCCCCGAGCGCTTGCACGACGCCCTCTCGGAATCGCCGGGACGGTACGACCTCGTCACCGTCGTCCACTCGGAGAGTTCGACCGGCGTCCTCAATCCGCTGGAGGAACTCGCCGCCGTCGTCCACGAGTTCGACGACGTGCTGATCGCCGTCGATACCGTCTCGTCCCTGGCCGGGGCGCCGGTGAAGACGGACGAGTGGGGACTGGACTTCGTCCTCACGGGTTCGCAGAAGGCGGTGGCGCTGCCGCCGGGCCTCGCGCTGGCCGTCGCGTCCGAGCGGGCGCTTGCCCGCGCGGAGGAGGTCGAACACCGGGGCTTCTACTTCGACATCCTCAAGTTCGAGAAGAACCTCGAGCGCTGGCAGACGCCGAATACCCCGGCTGTCTCGCTCCTCTTCGCTCTCGACCGGCAGTTGAACCGGATGATGGAGGAAGGGCTGGAGGCGCGCTGGGGGCGTCACGATGCCATGGCCCGGCGGACGTACGAGTGGGTGGACCGGACGGCCGCGCGAACGGGCCAGCCGTGGCGCGTGCTCGCGCCGGAAGGCTACCGTTCGCCCTGCGTAACCGTCATCATGCTTCCGGAGGGTCTGACCGGTCCCGAGGTCGTCTCGCGCGCGCTGGCGCATGGGTACACCGTGGCGGCGGGGTACGGGGCCCTGAAACAGTCGTCGTTCCGGATCGGACACATGGGCGAGCATACGCTCGACGAGCTGGAGGCGCTCCTGGCCGTCCTCGACGAAGTTCTGTGATCTGAACACTAGCCACGTGCCGTGAGCGAGACGCCGTGAGCGATTCTGCCGGAGACGCCCAGCGCCTTCTCATCGCGGATCCCCTTCTCCCGGAGGGGATCGAGACGTTGCGTGCCGCGCCGGGGATCGCCGTCGAAGACCACAGCGAGGGGGATCGGGAGGGGCTCCTGCGCGCGCTGCCGGGCGCGTCGGCGCTCATCGTTCGCAGCCGCACGAAGGTGGATGCGGAGCTTATCGAAGCCGGCGACACCCTCCGGGTCATCGGCCGCGCGGGCGTCGGCGTGGACAATATCGACATCCCCGCCGCGACCCGGCGCGGGATCGCGGTGCTGAACGCTCCGGCCGCGAATACCCAGTCGACCGCCGAGTTGGCGTTCGCGCTCCTCCTTGCCGCGGCCCGGCGGATTCCGGAGGCGGACGCGAGCATCCGCGCGGGGGAGTGGCGCCGCAAGGAACTGCGGGGCATCCAGCTCAGCGGCAAGACGCTGGGGGTGATCGGGCTCGGCCGGATCGGCGCGGAGGTCGTGTGGCGCGCGCGGGCGTTCGGGATGCGCGTGATCGCCCACGATCCGTTCGTGAGCGCCGAGCGGGCGAGCGACCTGGGCGTTGAACTCGCCGACTTCGACGCGCTTCTGCCCGCGTGCCACGCGATCACCGTCCACGTCCCGCTCTCCGACGAGAACCGCGGGTTCATCGGCCGCAAGGAGATGGCGGCCATGCGGCCGGGTACGATCCTGATCAACGCGGCGCGGGGCGGACTCATCGACGAGGCCGCGCTGGCCGACGCGCTGCGGAGCGGCCACCTGGGTGCGGCCGGACTCGATGTGTTCGCGACGGAGCCGCTCCCCACCGACAGTCCGCTGCGCGACGCGCCGCAACTCGTATGCAGTCCCCATCTCGGAGCCTCGACCTTCGAAGCCCAGCGGCAGGTCTCCCGGCAGATCGCCATCTCCGTGCGCAACGCGCTGATCGAGGACGACTTCAGCGCGGCGCTCAACGCCCCGTTCGAGGCCGAGGTTCGCGACGGAGCGGGACCCATCATGTACCTCGGCCGCTGTCTGGGCCGCCTGCTGGCCGGACTCCACGACGAGGCCCCGCACCGCATCGAGGTCCGCTACGGCGGGCCGCTCGATGGCGTCCTCGGGCCCCTCGCGGCGAGCGTTGCGGTCGGTTTTCTCGAACGCCGGGTCGACCCGCCGCTCAACGTCGTGAACGCGCTGTCGATCGCGGCCGAGCGCGGTCTGGAGATCGTGCGCGTCCGCACGCAGGCCGTCGGGGACTACACGAACTATGTCGAACTCGGGGTGCGGTACGGCCGGCGGGCGACGGACGTCGTGGGCGGCGCGCTGATGGGTACGCGGATGGAGCCGCGGATCGTACGCGTGGGGAAGTTTCGCGTCGACACGCAACCGCTCGGCACCTGCCTTTTGATCCGCAACCGGGACCGGCCCGGCGTGATCGGCGCGGTGGGCACCGTGCTCGGCGAGGCGAACGCGAATATCGCCGAATACCACCTCGCGCGCCGTCGCGGCGGAGGCCGTTCCCTCGGCGTCGTGCGGATCGACGGCGAAGTTCCGCACGAGGTGCTCGGCGGCCTGACCGCACTCGACGAGATCGACGAAGTCCGCCAGATCCACTTCGACTGACCTGGCAGGCCGTGGAAGAAACCTAGCGGCTGAAGTAGCTCCGCGTCTCCCGCCACACGAGGCCTGACAGGAGCAGGAGTCCCACCAGGTTGGGGGCGGCCATGAGGCCGTTGAGGATGTCGGAGATGAGCCACACGACATCGAGTTCGACGACCGCGGCGAGACCGACGACGAGCACGAACACCAGACGGTAGGGACGGATTACGCGTTCGCCGAACAGGTAAGCGAAGCTTCGCTCTCCGTAGTAGGACCACCCGAGCATCGTGCTGAAGGCGAAGGTCGCGAGGCCGAGGGCGACGATGATGTCCCCCGCGCCCGCGAGGAGGCTCGTATCGAAGGCCAGTTGCGTCATGTTCGCGCCCTCGGCCCCCGACTGCCACGCACCCGTCGTGAGGATCGCGAGTCCCGTCAGTGTGCAGACGACGATGGTGTCGATGAACGTCTGCGTCATGGAGACGAGGGCCTGCCGCACCGGCTCGCGCGTCTGCGCCGCGGCGGCGGCGATCGCGCCCGTGCCCAGCCCGGATTCGTTCGAGAAGATCCCGCGCGCGACCCCGAAGCGCATCGCCTGTAGTACGGTGTAGCCGAGGGCCCCGCCCGCCACCGCCTGCCCCCCGAACGCGTGCTCGAACACGAGCCGGAACGCCGCCGGGATCTGCGCCGCGTTGGAGATGAGGACGATGGCGGCGACGCCCATGTAGAGGACGATCATCGCGGGCACGATGACGCTCGCCACCCGTCCGATGGACCGGATCCCCCCGATGATGACGAGGCCCACGGCCGCCGCCGTGACGAGCCCCATGACCCAGTGCGGCACGTGAAACGACTCGTTCATCGCGTCCGCGACGGCCTGCGACTGGACGCCGTTGCCGATGCCGAAGGCCGCGAGGGTCGCGAAGAGCGCGAAGGCAATCGCGAGGCCCCGGCCGAGGCTGCCCCGTCCGAGACCGTGCTCCAGGTAATACATGGGGCCGCCCGCCTTCTCCCCCCGGGCATCGGTCTCCCGGTAGCGGACGCCGAGCACCGCTTCCGCGTACTTCGTCGCCATCCCGAGGAGTCCCGTCACCCACATCCAGAAGAGCGCGCCCGGGCCGCCCGCGCCGATGGCCGTCGCGACGCCCACGATGTTCCCCGTGCCGACCGTTGCGGCCAGCGCGGTCATGAGCGCCTGGAAGTGCGAGATGTCGCCCTCGCCCCCCGGTTCGCGGCGCTTGACGAGCGCCAGCCAGAGGGCGTGCCCCAGCCGGCGGAACTGGAGGCCCCGCAGCAGCAGCGTGTAGACGAGGCCGGTGGTGAGGAGGAGGATGATGAGGGGGACGCCCCACACCCAGGCTTGAATCGCCTCCAGGGTTCCGACTGCGGAAATTGCTGTCACCTCGTACCGGAGGTCATCGGGGGAGGGCGCGCCGGACGGCCGCGGCGAGCCGGTGGTGACGTTAGACGCGCCTTGGAGCCGCCGTCAACGTAACGGGACCCGCGCGGAACTTCCGGCGGTGGGCCCGCACTTTGGACGGACGGACGGCTTGCGTACCTTCCCTGCCGCTGGGCGAAAGCCCGCGCACGACCCCTTGTCCAATTCATTCTTCGGGATCCCACGCTTGAACCAGGACCAGTCGGAGCCCGCGGCGGGAACGGCCCCACCGCAGCCGGAGGCGCTCGAGCCCCTTTCGGGCGCGATCGAGCGGGGGCGCCACCTCGCACTCATCGCCGCCGAGGGGGCGGGCCTCGCGCCGCTCTACGCGGCCGCCGCCGTGCGGGATCTTGCCGCCGGCGAGGCGGGGGCGCGCGCGTTCGTGCTCACGGCCACCGGGGACCGCGCGCGGCGCTGCGCGGCGGGCATGCATGCCGCCGCCCGGGCCGCCGGGTACGAGGTCGTCGTCGCGCCGGGCGCCGCGGGCGGGGCGGTGGCGCGGGCGCCGATCCTCGTCGGGCCTCCGGCCGTCCTGCTGGAGGGCGTGCGAAGGGGCGACATCCCGGCCGCGGCGCTGTGCACCCTGGTCCTCGATGACGTGCGTGCGCTCGAGCCGGCGCGGGCGGCCGTCGAGGCCGTGGTGCAGGCCTCGGGCGACGGGGCCCGTCGGATCGCGACGACCCACGCCCGGGATGCGGGGTTCGACGAGCTGATCGAGCGCTGGCTCCCGCGCGCGCGCCGGTGGCCGAACGAACTGTTCGCCGAGCCGCGGGCCGGGGAGTCGGAGGCGGGCGGCGCGACGGGCATTGCGATCGCGGTCGCGAGCCGGGCGACGCGCGAGGGCCGGCTGGCCCGCCTGGCCGAGTTGCTTCGCGACCTCACGCGAGCCGACGCGGCGGCCGCCGTCAGCGTCGAGACGGCCCCCGACGCGGTCGCGGATGTGAGCACCGCGCTCTCGCTGGCCGGGCTGCGCGTCGCCGGGTCCGAGGAAGCCGGCGCGGACGAGGCCGACAGCGGCGCGGCGGTGCGGGTCGGGGCGTGGGGCGAGGTCGACCCCGCCGCCCATGCCGTCGCGTTCGAACTTCCGCCGACGCCGGAACCCCTCGCCCGCGCGGCCGCCCCCGCCGAGCGCTGCTACGCCATCGTCGACTCCCTGCACGAACGTCAGCTCGAGCTGACGGCGTTGCGGGCCGGGCTGCGGGTCGCACCGCTGGCCGAGTCCGCCGATCCGGCGCTCATGGACGACGTGGCCGCCTTCCGGGCCCGCGTCGCCGACGCGCTCGGGCAGCAGGATCTCGCAGCCGGGGCGCTGCTCCTCGCCCCTCTCATCCAGGAGCACGGCGCCGCGCGCGTGGCGGCCGCCCTCGCCGGACTCCTCCGGGCGGCGGACCGGCCGGCTGCCGGGGCCCGGGAGGCCGCACCCGGCGACGCACCGTCCGGCGACACCGCGGCCGCGCCGCCCGACAGGAGCGCCCGGCGCGCGACTCGCCCCACGTGGACCAAGGTCTTCGTCGGCGTCGGCAAGCGCGACGGCGCGGGCCCCGGCGACCTCGTCGGCGCGATCACCGGCGAAACCTCCGTTGCGGGCGGACAGATCGGGCGCATCGACATCCGGCAGAACTTCACCCTCGTCGACATCGATTCGCTGGCGGCCGACGCGGTGGTCCGCGGCCTCGACGGCAGCCGGATCAAGGGGCGCCAGGTCGTCGCGCGCCTGGATCGCGGGGCGCGATGAGTCGGATGGGCCTCGTGCGGCGCCTGTTCGACTTCAGCCGGTTCGAAGGCCGCCTCCTCGGGGCCGTCGTCTTCACGGTGAGTCTCACGCTCATCGGGACGATCGGCTTCGCTCTCATGCCCGAATACGACCTGTCGGACGCATTCTTCATGACCGTGATCACGGTCTCGGCGGTCGGGTACGGCGAAATCCGGACGCTCACGGACGGCGGCCGCATCTTCGCGAGTTTCATGATCGCGGGCGGCATCGTCACGCTCGCGATCTGGTTCGCCCTCATCACCGCCACGCTCGTCGAGATGGACCTGACCCAGTCACTCAAGAAACGAAGAACGATGAACAGGATCGACCGCCGCAGGGACCACGTGATCCTGTGCGGGGCGGGCCGCACCGGCCTGGCTGCGCTGAAGAGGCTCGCCACGCGCGGGACCCCGTACGTCGCCATCGAACGCGACCCCGCGCAGATCGAGGAGGCACGCCGGATCGACCCCGACGCGCTGGTCATCGAAGGGGATGCGACCGCTGACGACGCGCTCGTGGCGGCGGGGATCGAGCGGGCGCGCGGGCTCATCGCCTCGCTGAGCGCGGACACCGACAACGCATTCGTGTGTCTGGCGGCGCGCGAACTGAACCCGGACTTGACGATCGTGGGGCGGGCGCGTTCCGAGGATGCGGTGAGCAAGCTCAAGAAGGCCGGCGCCGACCGCGTCGTCTCCCCCAACTCGACGGGCGGCATCCAGATGGCCTCGCTCGTCCTGCGGCCCGACCTCACGCTCTTCGTCGACTTCGACACCCCCGGCGACGCCGGCGGCATGGGCCTTCTTCTGGAGCAGGTGTCCGTGCCGGAGTCCTCCGAGGTCGCGGGACTCACCCTGGCCGAGGCGAAGATCCAGGCCAGAACCGGCCTGCTCGTCGTCGCGATCCGGCGCGGACGCGAAGCGGGCGGTGACGCGGAGGGGTTCGTCTACAACCCGGGGTCGCAGGAGAAGCTGCGGGCCGGGGACGATCTCGTGGTGCTCGGACCCCGGTCCAGCTTCGACGAACTGCGCGACGTCCTGAGCTGACCTCCGAAGCCGAGCCCGCCGCTCAGAGCTTCTCGGGATTCTCCTGGAAGAAGGGCCGCCACTTCTCCTCGGGCGAGGGCGGCGTGAGGAGGCTCACGACGATCAGGAGCCCGAGCGAGATGAGGACGCCGGGGATCACGATGTAGTCGCTCGAAGCGAAGTCGAACGCGGTCCCCCCGATCGTGGCGGTGAAGTTCACGCCGAACCGCGACAGGAGCGCGATCCCCACGATGCTCCCGAGTCCGCCCGCGATACACGCCACCCCTCCCTGCGGCGTCACGCGGCGCCAGAGGAAGGCGGCGAGGAGCGCCGGCGTGAGGCTCGCCCCGACGAGCGAGTAGGCGTAGAGCGCCATCGCGAGCACGGTATCGAACTGCGTCAGCAACACGAGGCCCAGCCCGCCGAACAGGACGACGCAGAGGCGCTGCAACGCCAGCTTCCGCCCCTCGCTCGCGTCCGGATCCACGAAGCGTTCGTAGAGGTCCCGGCTCACGTTCGTCGAGGGCACGAGCAGAAACGTGTTGCCCGTCGAGAGCACGATGGCGACCGCCGCGGCGAGGAGGATCGCGCCCCCGACGATCGGCAGGCCGTTAGCGGCGATGTGAAGGATGATCGTCTCCGACGCGGCGCGGCCGACCAGCGACACCTGCTCCGGGTCCGCGAGTTCCGGGAAGACGGCGCGGCCCACGATCGCGATCAGGGCCAGCGTCGTCTCGATGAAGACGACGCCGAGGAACATGCCGACCACGGCCTTCTTGGCCGACCCCGCGTCCTTGGCCGAGAAGAACTTCTGGTACATCCCGCTCTCGCCCAGGATGAGCAGGAAGGTGGGCATCGCGACGCCGATGACCCAGAGCACGTTGTGTCCCCCGAGCACCGTGAGATGCTGCTCCGGCAGTGCGGCCGCGATCTCCCCGACCCCGCCGTTCGAGAACACGAGATAGGGGAGACCGATGACGATGCCGAGGGTGATGATGATCCCGTTCAGGAGATCGACGGAGACGATCGACACCATTCCGGCGAGCGCCGTGAACGCCACGATCGTGACGCAGGTGATGATCATCCCGGTCGTGGGAGAGATCGCGCCGTCGGTGACGATGCTCAGGATCCAGCCGCCGCCCCGGAACTGATAGGCGGCGATCGTGACGTAGGCGAGGATGATCGCGACCGTGCCGAGGATGCGCGCCGCCGCGTTGTAGCGCTGTTCGAGCAGGTCCGGGACGGTGTACTTCGCGATCGAGCGCACGCGGGGCGCGAGGTAGAAGGCGACGAGGAGGCCGACCCAGGCGCCGAAGGAGAACCACAGCTCCGCGATCCCCGTGCGGTAGGCCAGCCCGGCCCCGCCGAAGAGCGACCCCGACCCGATCCAGGTGCAGATGAGCGTCCCCACGAGGAGCGCCACTGGCACGTTCCGGCCCGCCACCATGAAGTCCGCGTGGCTCTTGATCTGCCTGGAGCGCCACACGCCGATCCCGATGAGGATGAGCGGGTAGCCGAAGACGGCGATCGTCAGCAGGTCCATCCGCTACTCCCCTTTCGACATGCGACGCTTCAACTCCTCGAGCATCGCGTCCGCCCGCGCCTCCCGCAGTTCCCGCTCGGCCACGAAGTCCCGCTCCGGCGCCCCGGCCATCGGGTCGAGCGCCTCGTCCACCTGGCGGCGCGCGTCGTCGAGGTCGCTGCTTCCCTCCATCTTCTCGGCCATGCGGTCGAACGCATCCACCGAGTCGAACCGGTCGGCGGAGTGCTGGATCGCCTGCGCGCGCCGTTGCTGCACGCTGAGCGAATCCCGCCGCGCCATGGCGCTCTTCAACTGTTCCGCGCCCTGCGCCGCCTCGGCCTTCTGCTGCTGGAGTTCGGCTTGCGTCCCCTCGGCCTTGAGGACGAGCACCTCGAGCCGCTGGCGGTGCCGCGCCGCGAAGCGGTTCGCGACCTCGACCGTCTCCGCATCCCCGATCTCGGCCGCCTTCGCCGCCCGCCGCTCGGCGACCCGGGCCGCCTCCCCCTCCCGGTCGGCCTGGCGCACCTGCGACTCGAGCAGCCCCTCGAGTTCGGAGATCCGCGCCCGCGTATCGACGAGTTCCTGGCGCATGGCGCGGATGACGCGGTCGATGTCGTCCTCGGACGCCCCGGGCTGCTTCGCCTCCATCCGGTCGAGCGCTTCGTCGACCATCTGCCTGAGTTTTCTGAACATGGCCCCGCGTCTAGTGTAGCTCGGTGACTCGTGGGTTTGTGCGACAGTACACTAGCAGCCCCCGGCAAAACGCCGCCACCGCCGGGGAAGGGGTCTCACGCCCAGGGCGGCGGAAGGATGATGATGGACGGATCGACCGGCACACCGACCCCCGCGCGGAGGACCTATCGGATCGCGGGCATGCACTGCTCGGCCTGCGTGGGCTCCGTGGAGAAGAGCCTCAACGCGGTGGACGGCGTGGAAGCGTCGGTGAGCCTGCCGGCCGAGTCCGCGACGCTGACGCTGACCCGGGACGTGGCGTTCGAGGAACTCGCCGCGGCCGTCGAAGGGGCCGGATACGAGATCGAACCCATCGCGGACGTGGACCGGGGCGAGGCCGAGCGCTCGCGCCTGGCGGAGGCGGAAGCCCGCTCGCGCGAGGCGTGGAGAACCATGTGGACCGCGTGGGCGCTCACGGTCCCGGCCATGGTGTGGATGCTGCCGGAGATGTTCGCGGGCCTGCGCTGGCCGTCGCCTCTCGTCTTCGATCTCGGCGTCACGCTGCTCGGAGCCGCCGTCCTCGCCGGGCCGGGGGGACCGACGCTGCGCAGCGCGTGGCGTTCGGCGCGCGGCCGCACGCCGAACATGGACGTCCTCATCGCGCTCGGAGCCGGCGTCTCCGTGCTCACGGGGGTGTGGGCGGTCCTGCACGTCCTCGGGTTCGCCCCGATGATCATGAACTTCGCGCCGGTGGGCGCGATGATCGCCGCCATCCACCTCACGGGTCGCTACGTGGAGGCGAAGGCGCGCGGCCGCTCCTCGTCGGCGATCCAGGCCCTGTTGTCGCTCGAGGCGCCCGCCGCCCGGGTCGAGCGGGAGGGCGCGCAACTCGAGATCCCGACCCGCGACGTCGCGGTGGGCGACGTGATGATCATCCGCCCGGGCGAGAAGATTCCCACGGACGGCATCGTCCTCGAGGGGCGGAGCGCGGTCGACGAGTCGCTCGCGACGGGCGAGTCGATCCCGGTCGAGAAGGAACCGGGGTCCTCCGTCCTCGGGTCGACGGTGAATCACTCCGGCGCGCTTCGGGTGCGGGCGACGGGCGTGGGCGAGGACACGTTCCTGTCCAACGTCATCCGTCTCGTGGAGGAGGCGCAGGCGAGCAAGGTCCCGATCCAGGAGTTCGCGGACCGGGTGACCGCCATCTTCGTGCCCGTCATCCTCGTCGTCGCGCTGGCGGCCTTCGCGGGCTGGTTCGTCGTGCCCGGACTCTTCACGGAGGCCGCGCGCTGGGCGTCGGGGTTCATCCCGTGGGTGAACCCGGAACTGGGCCGCCTCTCGCTCGCGCTCTACGCGGCAGTCGCGGTGCTCGTCATCGCCTGTCCCTGCGCGCTCGGGCTCGCCACGCCCACGGCGCTCATGGTCGGGACCGGCCTCGGCGCGACCCGCGGCGTCCTCATCCGGGACGGGGCCGCCGTCCAGACGCTGGACCGGGCGGACACACTCGTCTTCGACAAGACCGGCACCCTCACCCGCGGCGCGCCCCGGGTGGTCGAGATCTTCGCGGCCGGCGAAGCAGCCGAGGGGCGCGTACTCGCACTCGCGGCCGCGGTGGAGGACGCGTCGGAGCATCCGCTCGCCCGCGCCGTCGTCGAGGAGGCGCGCGGGCGCGGCATCCCCTTCTCCCGGGCGGGCGGCGTGGAGGCCCGGATCGGGATGGGCATCGTCGGCGAGGTCGATGGCCAGCGGGTCTCCGTGGGGAGCGCGCGGCTGCTGCGCGAGGAGGGCATCCCGGAGGAGGACATCGCCGACGTAGAGCGGCGTTTCCGCGACGCCGCGCGCACGGTCGCCTGGGTGGCCGCCGGCGGGCGGCTGCTCGGCGCGATCGCGATCGCCGACCCGGTGAAGGAAGACGCGCGGGAAACCCTCCTCGAGCTGAGCCGCCGCGGCTTCCGGACCGTGATGCTCACCGGCGATCATGAAGCCGTGGCGGCCGCCGTCGCCGAGCACCTCGGCATCGACGACTTCCAGGCCGGGCTGCTCCCCGCCGACAAGGTCGAGGCCGTGCGGCAACTCCGCGCCGAGGGCCGCACCGTGGCCTTCGTCGGGGACGGCATCAACGACGCCCCCGCGCTCAAGGCGGCGGACGTCGGCATCGCCGTGGGGACCGGCACGGACATCGCGATCGAAGCTGCGGACATCACCCTCGTGCAGGGAGATTTGCGCTCCGTGCTGCGCGCGACGAAGCTCGCACGCGCCACCTTCCGCAAGATCCGCGAGAACCTCTTCTGGGCCTACGTCTACAACGTCGTGGCGATCCCGGTCGCCTTCCTCGGCCTTCTCCACCCCGTCATCGCGGAGGCCGCGATGGCGCTGAGTTCGATCTCCGTCGTCACGAACGCGAACCGCCTCCGCCGCGCGCGCCTGTAGCGACGTTGCCTTCGCCCCTGCCGGGGCGCATCATAGGCGCCGGTTCGACGGTTCATCCGGTTTCTTCCGAGAGAGGTTCGATGGCCTCACGCTGGGTCGGTCTCGCGCTGGGACTCTGGTTCCTGGGCGCCCCGTTCATCTGGGGATACCCGTTCGGTTTCCTGTGGTGGCACAGCGTGGTGCTCGGCGGTTCCATCCTCGTCGTCACCATCACCTTCAACCTCGGCATCAACCGGATCAGCGGCTGGGGACTCATCGCCCTCGGCGCCTACAGCATGCTGTCGCCCTTCATCCACGGGTATCTCGCCAACGCGCAGGCCTTTTTCAACGACCTCATGTTCGGCGTCATCACCGTGGGCACGGGCGCCGCGATGGGCGGAGCGGGGATCGAACACTCCGACGAGGCCCCCAGCACCGCCTGACCCTGGCGGTGTCAGTTGTCGCAGCGGCGTAGATCGCGGCCGGACCGGTCTTCTTGCTCGAGGACGAGGAGGACCCGGGCCTGACGCGCCTCCGAGACGACGACGCGTGGCGTTGGCGACCCGAAGCCTCCGCAATCGGCCCGGACCTGGTAGGCGCCGGGCGGCAGGTCCCCCATCGCGAAGCGGCCCGCCGCGTCGGTCACGACGCGGATGTCGGTGCCGACCAGCATGACGGGCACGGCCGGGAACCCGCGCCCCGTGTTCCCGTTCACGACCCGCCCGGCGACTGACCCCGGCATCGTGACGGGGACGATCAGACGGGCCACCTCACCAGGTTCGGCGCGGAGCGTGGCGACCTCGCCCGGATGGGGGCCGTAGGAGGGCGCGAGCGTCACGTCAGTTCCCGGCGGGAGGTCGCAGAGCCGGAAGCGGCCCGTCGAGTCGGACCGCACCTCGGTTTCGGGAAGTTCGCGCGGCCCCTCCTCGCCGGCCCGCGCGAACGACGCCCGGATGCGGGCCGCCGGCAACCGGACCTCGGTGAGCCGGTCCTCGACCGTGCCATCGAGCGTCACTTCGCCGGCGCCGCCGACCGGCTCGCAGAGCTTCACGTCGATCTGCGGAGCCTCTCCCCCCAGCTGCGCCATCCAGTCGGACCACAGGATGATGACGCCGCAGTAGATCGTGATGTCGTTGAGCGCGAAGAGCGGGATCGGCGACGAAGGCTGGTAGAATTCGGCGGCACCCAGATCCGTCACGGACAGTTCGTCCAGCAGGTACGCGGCCGGCCCCACGGGGGACTGGTACGTGCCGGCCGGATTGATCGACGCCGGCTTGCTGGTCCCCCAGCCAGAAACTTCGCCGATGAACTTCCGGTCGTACCAGACCTGCACCGTGGGACAGCGGGACAGGGGCGCACGCTGCTGCAGGTTTGACAGGAAATGCGGCAACCGCGTGAAGCCCGCGCTACGGGTTCGGATCCACTCCGGCTCGAAGTACGTGCCCCAGCCCTCCTCCAACCGGTCGTAGAAGCCCGTCTCGACCAAGCGGAGCGGCCGGCCCTCCACATCCACCTCCAGCGGCGCCACCTCGACCGGGTCCAGCGACAGCTGCACGTCGAGCGGGGCCGGCCCGTCAGGCCCCACCTCCAGCGGCACGCTGTACGCGGCGAACCCGATGCGCCGCACCCCGAGCACGTATTCGCCCGGCGCGATGCCGTCGAAAGCGAAGGCGCCGCCCGGGCCCGTGACGGTCTCCGCCACCACGACAGCCCCTCCAGCCAGCCGGACCGCAGCCCCCTCGACGGGAGCGCCGGTGTCCCCGGCGCGGACCACGCCCGCCACCCGGCCCGGTTCCTGCCCCACCGCCACCGCCGGCCCCGCGACACTCAGCGCAAGCGCCGCGAGCAGCGCCCGCCACGTCCCGCCCCGGACCCGCGACCTCCCGGAACCCGGCGACGTAGTGAGCGCGGCGTTGTGCGCTGAATCCACCGCGATCCTGATCATCCGAATACCCTCCGGGCCGCACGACGTGCATCTCTCTCTTCCCGCTACACGATCTGAGAGCACCAAAGGTTACGCAAAGGTGATGCGCAAGAGCAGCCAGACGACGTCGACCAGGAGCGAGAGTCCGGCCCCCCACGCCGCCCCGAAGATCAGGCGCCGACCGCGGATGCGGCAGTACGCGACGCCGAGCAGCGCGTGGAACACCGTGTCGAACGCTCCCACGGCCGGGATGTCGGCCGGGGACCCCGCGAACCCCGAAAAGGACGTGCTGTGGCTGCCCGCCGGGACCGGCTCGGCGGGATCCGGAAGGAACATCGCATCGGGATCCGGCAGCAGGGTTGCCGCAGTCCCGCCGAGTTCCACGCCGCCCAGCGCCAAGGCGACTCGGAGCGCGTGGCCGGCAAGCAGGATGTACCCGACATGGACCGTCACGCTGAAGAGTTGTCGGAACGACACTCTTTCTCCCGGCGTGAATCGCGACACCGCCAGGAGAATGCCCGCCAGCGCAACGAAGTACGCGGGCGTGGTGAGGATTTCACGAATGACGGAGGCGACGGCGTACGTGACCACCACGAACGGGACGGCAACGGCGATCGGAAGGCGCATCGCCATGACGATTCCATGCTCGGCGTGAGCCAGCGCTGCCGCGGTCCACAGGAAGGCGCTCACGGCGAGATAGGCGACGAGCGACCGCCTCCACACGGGCTCCGCCGCCAACGCATCCAACAACGACAGAAAGCGATGGTAGAGGCGGATCACATCGGACCGGCGAAGGGAAGCAGCTCAGGTGCGGCAGACTGCACTCCATAGACCCTTACCTCGTTCATGCAGAGTTCCACCAGCCGCCCGCCGACGAGGGCGTAGTCCAGTCCGAAACAGTCGGAGGCGCGTGGCTCGCGCCAGCGCGCAACGACGGAAACAGAGTCGCCTTCCGACAGCGGAATCGTCGTCGCGAGGGTCAGGTGCGCGGTGGAGGCGGGCGCTACCCAGAGACCGCCCAATCCCATCCGCACGCCTCGCGAGAAGGGGATGGTCTGGGTAGACAGGCCCTCCCGCCCGACCGCCTCGGCGTCGGCGGCGACGGCGTTGACGAGCCACGCCGGAAAAGCGACCGGCTCGACATCCGTGATCCGGCCGGCCGCGATGTCTAACGCGATGCGCCAGGCGCCGTACGCCCGGACATCCGTGTTCCGGAAGGCCACGACCGTATCGTGCGCAACGACTGCGAATTCGAGATCGTACTCCGCCCATAACGACTGAAAGTCATCAGGCGCCAGTTCCGGGGGAAGCTCCCCGGCGAGATCCACCGCGTCTTCTCCGGACTGCACCGTGAGCGAGACTCCCCGACCATCGAACTTCCGGTACAGCACCGCGCCGTCCGGCAGCACGGCGAAGCCCCGGACCATCTCCGGAACCCGTAACTCTTCCAGCAGATGTCCGTCCGCGTCGAACCGCGACATCCGAGCGAGCCGGAGATCGGCCACCCACACGCCGCCACGGGGATCGGCTTCGATGGAATACGGGTTTTCGAACTCGCCGGGCCCCCCACCCGGACCCCCGATGATGGCACGCAGGTTCGCATCCCGGTCGAGACTAAGGACCTGCTTCGCGAACATATCGAGGACGTATATCTCGTTCCCTCGGGTGTCGACGGCGAGATCCGACGCGTACCCGATCAGTAGCTCCGATTGCATGTCGAGGGGATCGGCGGGGAACCCCGCGATGAGCGCTCCAGGTTCGAAAACCCGATAACCGGCCACCGAAGCCGTGGGGGTGGCGCCTGATGGAGTGGGCGTACTCGCGTCGGACTGATTCTGGGTCCAATCGCAAGCAGCGGCGATGGCCACAACCATCGCCGCTACGCTCCAGCCAATCGTTCGTCTAAGCAGGGCCACAGTCGTTCCAGTGATGTCGGACAAGTCGCCTGTGGCCGTCGCTGCCCTCTACAATGTACATACAGTCACAAGCCTCGCACACGAAGAGAATTAGATTGACTGTGACACACCCGCCAGCTACTGCGTCTTCACCGCAACCGCCCGATTGGAAAGCCGCGACGGTCGCTGCGGTAGCCGGCGTAGCGTGAATGGCGGTTTCCGCGTGAGCAGCGGCTTCCGCGTGAGCGGCCTGATGCGGTACAAGCGAAGCTACGAGTGCTGCGACCAGAGCGCACGCAACAAGCCGATAGCTTCGTGTTCTTACGTTCGACATCTCTGCCTCCCTGATCCAGAGGGACTCTTGCCCCAGGGATTGATACCCGAGGCTCGCACATGGACGCTGCGGGGCAGCAACCGTCGTCGGGTAGATGCAATGTCGGCGAATCTTTGACGAAATCGGTGTAAGGCTGGCCGCATGTGGTTTCAGGCGTTCCGTGAACCGGAATCCGCCACCTGGTTCCCGGAGTCGCCGGGCCGCGTCGGCTGCAGGAACCGCTCCACGAGAGCCGCCAGCAGGCGGTCGGGAGGCACCTTCTCCAGTTGCACCAGCGTGCACCCGGGCCAGCGTTTCGACTTGCGCTGAAGCGTCTCGCGGGCGAAGCCCAGGTACGCGCTCACACGCTTCCAGCCCAGACCCGAGGAACGAAGTTGCCTGGCTCTCAGGATCACCAGGGCCTCCAGGTATCGGCTCAGGGTCGTCCTGCCGCCCTGCCAGTCGCTGAACGCCTTCGAGAGTGTGATCGGCGAGTAGCGAACGGCGGCGGCCAACTCCTTGACGCTACGCGCGGGTCGGTCGGTGGCGGCACGGAGGCTGTACGGCAGCGCGGTTCGAAGGGCGGGGGGCAGCGTCGCTTCCGCGGCTTGCTCAGCCAGGCGCAGTAGCGGGACCGACCCGCGGGCGGCTTCGATCTCGAGCGGGAGTTCAGTCTGGAGGTCCGCGAACCAGACGATGGCCGACGCTTTGACGTCGCTCAGCCGGCGAACGGCTTCGGGTTCGCGATCCGTGACGAGGATGATGGGCAGCCACAGCCTCCTCCGTTCGATGTCCCGCAGTAGGTCGATCGTCTCCGCCGGGATGGGATGGCGGCAACCGAGAATCAGACACTCCACGGGGCCATCGCCATTCGTGAACTGAGCGGCATCCGTCACAACCCGTGCGGCGTTGCCGGCCGCTCGCGCGATGAGCGCGGCGTCGTCTTCCGAGCCTGCAAGAACGTTGATCATGCGTACCTGCGCCGAACGTTTTCGATGTATCCCCCTGACTTCTAGATGTAGATGCCTCCAGCGCGTCGAACCTTACTTGGGCTCGAAGGGTGGTGGGGCCGGGCGGGAGTGTCGGAATCGCCGAAAACCCGCTTGGGCTGTACGGATTCGAGGGTTGCTGCTAGGCTCCGAACTTTGCGAGGCGGCCGGCGCTGGCGGCGGCGAGGCGCATGAGGTCGCAGCCTCGGACGCGGCCGTGGACGCCGGCGCGGCAGGCGGTCTCGCCGAAGGTGGTGGCGGCGTCGTTGCGGGCCGGGGGGCCGTGGAGGAGGAAGGGTACGGGGTGCCAGCTGTGGCTGCTCATGACGGAGGGGGTCGAGTGGTCTCCGGTCACGAGGATGACGTCGGGTCCCGCATCGACGAGGTCGGGGACGATGACGTCCGCTTCCTCGATGGCGGCTACCTTGCGGTCGAAGTCGCCGTCTTCTCCGGCCTTGTCGGGAGGCTTGAAGTGGAGGAAGAAGAAATCGTAGTCGGCGAACCGCGCCTTCAGGGCGTCGACGAGCGGGGGGGCGCCCGCGGGCACCGTGCGCGCATCCATGCCGACGAGGCGCGCGACGCCGCGGTACATGGGGTACGCGGCGGCGGCGGCGGCGCGCATGCCGAACACGTCGCTGAAGCGGGGCCAGCCGGGCTGGCTGGAGACGCCGCGCAGGAGCGCCATGTTCGCCTGCGTCCGGCCGGCGAGCCGTTCGGCGGCGGCTTCGAGCCACGCCGCGAGGAGTCGCGCGGTCGGCTCGGATTCCGCGTTTCGCGCTACGGGGGCTCGGGTCGGGAGGCCGGGCTGGCCGGGATCGGTGTCGTTCACGGCGTCGCCCGCCGGGGCATCGGGGTGCAGGACGAGGACGAAGCGGTGTTCCTTCACGTGGCGCACGGTGCAGCGGGCGCCGGCGAGTTCGATGCCGTTGAGCTGAGCGGCCAGGGGGGCGGCTTCCTCGCACGGGATGCGGCCCGCGCGGCGGTCGGCCACCCGGCCTCGGGCGTCGAGGGTGCAGAAGTTGGCGCGCACGGCGATGTCGCCCGGCCGGAGGGGGAATTCGATGCCGAGGGCCTCGAGCACGCCGCGGCCGATCTCGTACACGAGGGGGTCGTAGCCGAACAGGGCCAGGTGGCCGGGGCCGCTGCCCGGGGTGATGCCCGGCGCAACGGGGTCGTGGAGGCCGCACGTTCCGGCGCGCGCGAGTTCGTCCAGGTGCGGGGTGCGGGCGGCCTCGAGTTCGGTCGGCCCCCCGGGCTCGCGCGGCAGCCCGCCCAGCCCGTCGAGCACGTAGAGCAGCACCTTGCCCCCGCCGCCTCCGGCGAGGCGGGCGATCCGGTCGAGTTCCATGCGGCGGAACGTATGAGCGGCCCCGGCGGCTGGCCAATCGCGCGGGCGCGCCGGTGAGCCTCGCGGTCGCCGCGGACGGCGTCACCCGGCGCTTCGGGCGGCGCTGGGCGCTGCGCGGCGTCGATCTCGCCGTGCCGCGCGGGGCGGTCGTCGCGCTGCTCGGCGCCAACGGGACGGGGAAGACCACGCTGCTCCGCGTGATCTCGACGCTGCTCAGGCCGACGGCCGGCGGGGTGGAGGTCCTGGGGCACGCGCTCCCCGCGGGCGGGGATGAGATCCGGACGCGCGCCGCGTTCATGACGGCCGGCGGGCACGCGTACGAGGAGTTGACCGGGGTCGAGAACCTGCGCTTCGCGGCCCGCATGTCCGGGACGGCGGCGGCGGACGAGGACCTGCGGGACGCGCTGGCCGCGGCCGACCTCGGGGGGGCGGCGGACGTCCCCGTGCGGGCCTGGTCGACCGGGATGCGCAAGCGCCTCGAACTCGCGCGGCTCGGGCTCCGTCCCCTCGAACTCGTGCTGCTCGACGAGCCCTTCGTGAGCCTGGACGAGGACGGCGTGGGCCTCGTGCACGAGGCGGTCCGCGGGTGGCGCGAGGCGGGCGCCGCCGTGGTCATCGCCTCGCACCGCGTCGAGGACGCGACCCGACACGCCGACGAGGTCGTGCGGCTGGCGGGCGGCCGGGTGGCCGCCGACACCGCATGAGCGCCCTCGCGCGGCGAGCCGCCGCCATCCTGTGGAAGGACATCCTCTCGGAGACCCGCACGCGGCAGGGTTTCACGGCGATGCTCTCCTTCGCCGCGCTCGTCCTCTTCATGTTCGGCTTCGCCATCGGGGTGGACAACGACCTGCTCGGACGGCTCGCGGGCGGCCTCCTCTGGGTCGCGATCGTCTTCACCGGCACCCTCTCCCTCGGCCGGACGTTCCAGAACGAGGAACTCGCGGGCGGCACCCACCTCCTGCGGCTCTATCCCGGCGACGTGCGCGCGATCTACCTGGGGAAGCTGGCCGGCAACCTCGTCGTGCTCGCCGCGCTCGAGGTCGTCCTCTTCCCCGCCGCCGCGATCCTGTACCGGGTCGACTTCGCCGCGCAGGCCGGCCCGCTCCTCCTCGTGGCCGCGCTCGGCACCTTCGGCTTCTCCGTCATCGGGACCTTCTTCTCCGCCCTCACGGTCCACCTCAGGGCGCGCGAACTCCTGCTGCCGCTCCTCCTCTTCCCCGCCCTCGTCCCCGTCGTCCTCGGGAGCGTCGGCGCCACGGAGGCGTTCCTGGCCGGCGACCCGCTCGGACGGGCGGGAGGGTGGCTGAGGTTACTCGCATCGTACGACGTGATATTGTTCGTCGTCTGTCTCTGGATCTTCCCCGTCGTCCTCGAGGAGTGATGCGGGTTCAATGAATAGACTGACCATGCTCGGGTGGCTTGCAATCGCCCTCATCGCCGTCGGCACCGTGCTCGGACTCGCCGTCCTGCCCGCCGACGCGCTGCAGGGCGAGGTCCAGCGCCTCCTCTACGTCCACGTGCCGGTCGCGTGGGTGATGATGCTCGCGTTCTTCGTCGTCTTCCTCATGAGCATCCTCTATCTCGTGCAGCGCCGGCTGAAATGGGACCTCCTCGCGGTTTCCGCCGCGGAACTCGGGGTGGTCGCCGCCGTCCTCACCCTCATCCTCGGCACGCTGTGGGGCCGGCCCACGTGGGGGATCTGGTGGGCGTGGGACCCGCGAATCACGACCACGGCGCTCCTCGTACCCATCTACACGGGATACCTCGTCGTGCGGTCGATGGCGGAGGATCCGGACCGGCGCGCGCGCTGGGCGGCCGTGATCGGTCTCATCGCGTTCGTCCAGGTCCCGATCGTGTACCTGTCGGTGTTCTGGTGGCGGAGCCTCCACCAGCCCCCGTCTTCTCCGCAGTCGATGTGGAGCGCGTACGGGCTCGTGATGCTGCTCGGATTCGTCGCGTACACGCTCGCGTTCGCGTACCTGTGGCTGCGGCGTTACCGGCTGGCTGCAACGGAACTCGAACTCGAACTGTCGGGTCCGGAGGAAGGGTGAACCGGGTATGAACGATCACTGGCTGTTCATCGGCGCCGGATACGGCATCACCTGGGTCACGCTGTGCTGGTATCTCCTCCGCCTGCGGCGCCGGGAACGCGCGGCGGCCCCGGCTTCGGGCCGGGGCGGCGAGGGAGCCGGAGCGGGGGGTCCGGGGTAGAAGCAGTCGGGAAAACGTGCGGTTCGCTCCGGTTTTCTCTATCATTTCAGGTTTGTATCAAGAGCGATCGGACAACCGACCCGGGTCAGGATTCGGATTTCATATGGCGAAGACGGCTACCGGCCGACGCATGTTCTTCGACACGCACGCGCTCGACTCGTTCGACCAGTATCTGCAGGATGTCGAGCGCTATCCGCTCATCGAGAACCCGCAGATCGAGCGGGAGATCGCGCGGAAGGCGCGGGCGGGCGACCGTCACGCGGCAGAGCGCCTCGTCACGGCGAACCTGCGCTTCGTGATCTCGTATGTGAAGAAGTACCAGGGCCGGGGCCTCAACCTGGCCGAACTCGTCTGCATCGGGAACGAGGGCCTGCTCAAGGCGGTCAAGAAGTTCGATCCCGACAAGGGCGTGAAGTTCATCTCCTACGCGGTGTGGTGGATTCGGCAGACGGTGCTGCAGGCGCTGGCCGAGCAGACCCGCTCCGTGCGCATCCCGCTGAACCAGAACTCCAACCTCGTCAAGCTCTCCCGGACGGAGACGGCGCTCACGCAGAAGCTGGGGCGCTCGCCGACGGACCGTGAGATCGCCGAGGAGATGGAGGAGCCGGTGGAGACGGTGCGCGCCCTGCGGCGCGTGGCCTCCGCCGAACTCAGCCTCGACGCGCCGCTCGACAAGTCCGACCGCGACAGCGCGTCCTTCGGGGAGCGTTTCTCCGGGATGGACGACGCGGACATCGAGGAGGATGTCGAGGACCAGGCGCGCCGGGAGTTCCTCGAGAAGATGTTCGAGCGCTACCTCACCGAGCGCGAGCGGAAGATCCTCGTCCTCTACTACGGCCTCGACGACGGTGAGGAGATGACGCTGGAGGAGATCGGTTCGCTCCTCGGCGTGACCCGCGAGCGCATCCGGCAAATCCGAAACCGGGCCTTCGACAAGCTGCGCGCCTCGCCGGACGGAGAGGCGCTGGAAGGGTTCTGGCGCGCGACCGCCTGAAACCCCGGGGGCCTACCAGCACGACAGGAGAGGTCCCATGCGACGGTCCCTGCCCATCTCACTGCTTTCGCTGGCTTTCCTCGTCTCCCTCGCTCCAGCGGCGTCCGCGCAGACGAACCCGCTGTGGACGCAGGAGAAGGTGAAGAACTACCTGCCGCACATGACCGTGCCGGAGGTGCGGGACTTTCTCGCGCGCAGCGACATGGTCCTGATCCCGGTCGCCGCGCTGGAACAGCACGGCAACCACCTGCCGATCGGCACCGACTACCTGAACGGGGTCGAGCAGGCGAAGCTCGTGGCGCAGCGGGCCGACGTGCTGGTGGCTCCGATCCTGCTGCCGGGGCAGTCCCCGTATCACATGGGGTTCGAGGGGACGATCACGCTGCCCTCGACGCTGATCCAGGAGGTGTACGTCGAGGCGGTCAAGAGCCTCATCGCGCACGGCTTCAAGCGCTTCCTGATCATGAACGCGCACGGAGGGAACCGCGCCATCACGACGTTCATCGTGGACCGGATCAACCAGGAGACGGCGGGGATCGCCGTGGACCTGGGCGCGGTGTCGGGGCGCTTCCGGGATCGGGAGCGGATGGCCTCCGTCCCGACGCCGCCGCCCGACGAACTCGACCGTCACGGCGGGACGCCCGAGACCTCGAGTTCGCTCTATCTCATGCCGACGCTGGTGGACATCGACGCGGCGGTGCCGGCGGAGGTCACGATGCCGGCCCACCTGGAGGCGATGCTCCCGGACGTGCTGGCCGGCGACCCGACGGCGCTTGCCGTGTTCCTCGCCGAGGGGCTCAAGGATGAGTCGACCGGCAAGGGCACGTCGTCGGCGGAGATGTCGTCCACGGGCGTGTGGGGCACGCGACATCCGGCCGAAGCGACGGTGGAACGCGGCCGCGTCGCCACCGAGATCTTCGTCGACGCCGCGGTGGCCTTCATCGAACGCTGGAACGAACTCCGCCCCCCGGTTCCTGATCTGGCTCGGGCGCGTCAGCGAGCGGAGCGCGCGGAACTCGGGAAGGGTGAGGAGGAAGATTCCGAGGGTGATGGCGGCGCTTCCCACGCACCAGCGGCAGATGGCGTGGATGACCCAGAGTTCGAGCGCCGTCAGGTAGATCGTGAAGGCGAGTCCGCCCAGGGCGAGCACGGCCAGCACGCGCGGGATCCAGCCGGCGGCGCCGATGCCGTCCCGGGTCCCCAGCATCGAGACGCCGAACACGGCCGCGTACCAGCCCACGCCCCAGCCGGCCACGGGGAATCCGAGGAAGCGGGCCCAGCGCGATCCCTGCACGAGGTCGCAGCCGCCACCCGCGCCGCACGCGAGTTCGCCGTAGTAGCCGAGCGCGTAGAGAAAGAGGTAGGTGGAGAGGAAGGCGCCGGCCAGCGCCAGGAGCGCGATCCCCCGGCGCCGGTTCAACTCACTCATGGGTTATGGTGCTCCCTGTCCACTCTCCGAGGCATCGCTCCCGGACGACAGTTCCTCGAGCCGGGCCTGGATGAGGCCCTCGATGTGCGTGTAGGGCTCCACCCCCCCGAGGTCCACGAGCACCCCGTCGACGAAGAGGGTGGGCGTGGAGTTCACCCCGCGGGACACGCCGAACTGGTGGGACTTGGCGATATCCACGAGGGGGCGACGCTCGCGCATGCACGCGTTCCAGGCATCGGCATCGACGCCGGCCTGAGCCGCGATCTCCGCGATGGCATCTCCGGGGTTGGTGAGCTGATACCACCGCGTCTGACGCGAGAGGATCAGATCGTGCACCGGCCAGTAGAGTCCCTGCTCACCCGCACAGCGCGCGGCCAGCGAGGCCGCGACGGAGTTGGGGAAACCGACCATGTAGTCGTATGAGACCCAGCGCACGGGAGCGTTCGCGGTCTCGACGTAGTTCTGGCGCAGCAGCTTGCCGGCGAAGCCCGCGAACGTCGCGCAGTGAGGGCAGGAAGGGTCGTAGAACTCCTCGATCGTGATCGGCGCGGACTCGGGTCCGATCGCCACGCCGACGGAGGCATCGGGCTCCGCCTCGGCCAGGACCTCGAGAAGATCCGGGTGTGTCGCGGGCGGACCCGAGCCGGCCTGTCCGCCCCCCACGAAGAGCCAGTACCCGCCGGCGGCCACGATGACGACCAGGGCGATCGGGAACCACCGGTTCTTGCGCGCGGGAGCGCTCGTTTGCTGTGCCATCTTCCTTGCCATCTGTCGTAACTCCCTCTGTCCTGAATCAGATCCCGGGCCAGCCAGGGATCAGGTCGCGGGCCAGCCAGGCCAGCGCGGCGGCGACGAAGAACGTCACTATCGCGAGAATCGCCCATCGGGCCCGCTTCGACAAGCGTCGGGCGCGCAGGGCTGCCAGCGCCCGGAGACCGGGGATCATGCGATCGGACCACAGGGCCGCGATTTCGAGGAGCGCCGCAGCGGCCGCGGAGACGTATCCCCGGTCGAGCTTCGTCACCTCATCCGTCCAGGCGCGGATCGCCTCCTCGACGCTCGCTTCCTCCGCCTCCGGCGGGGCGAGATCGCGCGCGTGCAACTGCTGCAGGAGGAGCTGCTGCCGGGCCAGCGCGGCGTCGAACGCGGGGCTCAGGTCGTCGATGTGCTTCGACATCGTCTCCCGCAGGCCGGGCTCCTCCGCCACGGCCAGCGCCTTCTCGCCCTTGTCCCGGTCGAGACGCCGGGTCCGGACGACCGCCTGAACTTCGGCCGTGTACACCCGTACCAGCTCCTCCGCGGCGCCTCGAAAGGCGGCCGTGGCGTCCTGCCTCATCTGCTCCGCATCCATGGCCTGAACGGCGCCGGCGACGGAGTCGGCTTCGAGCGCGGCGGAGCGCCGCAGCATGAGCGGGCCCAGCGCGATCTCCCCGAGCGTCCGGAAGTGTCGCTCGAAGTAGCGCCGATCGAAGCTCTCGCCGATCGAGGGGTCGATCCGCACGCGTTCGACCGCCGCCTCGCACACGCTCTGCAGCGTATCCGCGCCCACGGAGAAATCGGGCAGGCGCGCCCGCAGCGGCCGCGCGACCTCCCCCTTGTCGAACATCTCCAGTGCGTCGTCGGTGTCCGGAGGCGCCGGGACGGTGCCGGCCACCTCGAGGACGGCGCGGATTTCCTCCGGGAAGAGATAGCGAATCTCGAAGGACGCATCGCCCTTGGCGAGTTCGAGGACGGGGCGGCCATCCCCACGAGCGTCGTCGACCGCTTCGGCGGCGTGCTCGGTCGGCCAGCGCAGGGTGTACTCGTGTTCTTCGGCGAAGAGATGCAGCCCTCGCCTCGTGAACACCGCGAGGTAGAGTCCCTCGAGGGGCGCGTCGCCGATCCTGCCCGCGATCGCGGTGCCGGCGGTACACACGACGACGTCGGCGGCCAGCGGCCTGAGGAGGGACCGGCGGCCCGCCACGTCGCTCCCCCGTTCCACGGTGCGGGCGAAATCCTCCAGGTCTCCGCTGTCCCCGAAGAAGGCGACGGTGTGCCGCCGGGCGAAGACGAGGATGAGGCCGGCCCGCCGCGAGACCCAGAAGACGGACGCGAGCGGGATCTGCCGGTCCTCGAAGTGAATCCCGGCGGGCGTGCAGACGACCGAGACCTGGGGCCGTACCTCCTCGCCCGCGAGGTGGACATCGAATCGATACGCCTTCGGATCGCGTTTCGGGCTCCGGTTCATGCGCTTGCCAGAGCCGACATCACGCGGCCGGTGTCCTGGAGCGAAGGAAGCGCTTCGTCGGCGCCGGCGCGGCGGAGGTCGTCCACGGAGAAGCGTCCGGTGGCCACGCCGAGCACGGACAGGCCGGACCCGCGGGCACACTCGATGTCGTGCGGGGTGTCCCCGATGATCCAGGTGCGGCCGGGGCCGTAGCGCGTTCCGGTGTGGCGGAAGGCCCGCTCGAGCGCGATAGGCGGCAGGCGGTTCCGGTCCGCGTCGTCGCAGCCGAAGGCGCCGAACGGAAAGCGGCCCCAGAGCCCGACCGCCGAGAGCTTGCCCTTGGCGCCGGCGACGATGTTGCCGGTCAGGAGCCCGAGCGTCGCCCCCTCCGCCTCGAGCGCATCCAGGATCTCGGGGACGCCCGGCGTCGGGCGCATCCGGTCGCGCCGCTCGTCGATCTCGCCCTCCAGCCGGGCCGCGTAGGCGGGCCACAGCCGATCGAACGCCGGCGCGATCTCGGCCTCGGAGAGGCCTTCGGCGCGGAGGAGGGTGCGCACGATCTGAGGATCCGTCATGCCGTCGAAAGGGAGATCGTCGATGGGACCTGGCGTCCCGTATACCTCGATCATCGCGCCCTCGATGGCCGCGCGGCCGACCCCCGCGGCGTGCACCAGCGTCCCGTCGATGTCGAACAGCACGAGCTTCGCGGCCCGTCCCGCAGCCCCGTTCGAGACGGTCAACCGCCGATCCAGTCCGCGAGGAGCGCGGGTTCGATGTTGCCGCCGGACAGGACCGCCACGGTCTCGCCCCGAGCCGCGGGCGCCGCCGCGCCGCTGAGCAGCGCCGCCACCGTGGCCGCTCCGGAGGGCTCCACGACCAGCCGCAGGCCGAAGAGCCAGCGCACGGCGTCCCGGATCGCCTCGTCGTCGACCGTGATGACGCGGTCCACCAGATCGCGGCAGTGGGCGAAGGTGAGGTCGCCGGGGCGGACCGGCTTGAGACCGTCGGCGACCGTGGACACGCGGTCGAGCGTGACGGGCGCGCCGTGCTCGAGCGAGCGCAGCATCGAGGCGGCCCCCTCAGGCTCGACGCCGATCACTTCCGCCTCCGGGCAGCGGCGCCGCACAGCGGCCGCGACGCCCGACAGTTGCCCTCCGCCACCGATCGGAGCCAGCACCATCCCCGGCTCCCGGGAGCCGAGTTGCTCGATGATCTCGAGCGCCACGGTCCCCTGTCCCGCGATGATGTCGGGGTCGTCGAACGGCGGCACCATCGTCCCGCCGACTTCCCGCTGGATCTGCTCGGCGCGCGCCTTGCGCTCGGCGGACGTCGTACCCTCGAGTTCGACCTGCGCCCCGAGGGCGATCGTCGCCTCGCGTTTCACGTCCGGCGCATCGACGGGCATCACGATCCGCGCCGGCACGCCGAACGCGCGCGCGGCCCACGCCACGGCCTGCGCGTGATTGCCCGACGAGTAGGTGAGGAGTCCGGCGGCCCGCTCCTCCGGTGAGAGCCGGCTCACGTAGTTGTACGCGCCGCGCGCCTTGAAGGCGGAGACGCGCTGGAGGTTCTCGCACTTGAGCCATACGCCGTCCGGCGCGTCGGTCGCCCCGCGTCCGCCCGCGCGCGGGAACGGGGCGGGGATCAGGGGCGTGCGTCGAACCGCTCCGCGAATCCGCTCGTGCGCGGCCTCGACGTCGGCGAGCGAAACGAGGGTCGCGGTCGCGCCGGTCACTCGGCCTCCGGGCGATCATCCTCCGCGCGCTCGTCCTCCGGGAGATCGTCCTCCGCCGGATCCGTGCCGACCGGATCGATCATCCCGGCCACGTCCACGAGTTCGTCTCCGTCGTCGAGAGAAACGAGCCGCACGCCCTGCGTGTTGCGCCCGATCACGCGGATCTCCTCCGCCCGTTGCCGGTTGATCACGCCGTTGCGGGTCACGAACATCAACTCATCCTCGTCCGTCACCTCCCGCACCGCCGCGACGAGGCCGGACTTCTCCGTGGGCTTGAGGTTGATGAGGCCCTTGCCGCCGCGCTTCTGAATCCGGTAGTCGTCGACGTCGCTGCGCTTCCCCATCCCCAGTTCCGTCGCGGTCAGGAGGGAGCCGCCGCGCCGGGCGACCACGAGCCCGACCACGGTATCGTCGTCCGAGAGCCGGATGCCGCGCACGCCCTGCGCCGGCCGTCCCATCTCCCGGGCGTCGCTCTCGGCGAAACGGATCGCCATCCCGCGCCGCGTGGCGAGAAGCACATCGTTCGAGCCATCGCTCAGCTTGACGTCGATGAGTCGGTCGTCCTCGCGGATGTTGATGGCCCGCAGCCCGCCGGCGTGCACGTTCCGGTAGGCCGCGAGGCTCGTCCGCTTCACGAGTCCGCGCCGGCTCGCGAAAATCAGGAAGCGGTCGTCGGAGAACTCCCGCACGCGCACGATGGAGGCGACCTCGTCGCCCTTGTTCATCCGGAGCAGGTTCACGATGGGCTTGCCGCGGGCCGTGCGGCGCGCCGGCGGGATCTGGTACACCTTGAGCCGGTACAGCCGCCCATCCCGCGTGAAGATGAGGAGATAGTCGTGGGTCGAGGCGAGGAAGAGGTGCTCCACCCAGTCCTCTTCCTTCGTGCCCATGCCCGCGATCCCGCGCCCGCCGCGCCGCTGCGCCCGGTAGACCTGGGGCTCGATGCGCTTGATGTAGCCGGAGTGCGAGACGGTGATGACCATCCGCTCTTCGGCGATGAGGTCCTCGTCCGTGAGGTCCGAGGTGTCGGGCACGATCTCGGTTCGGCGCTCGTCCCCGAACTTGTCGACGAGGACCGACAACTCCTCTCCGACGATCTCCATCCGCCGGTCGCGCGAGGCGAGGATGGCCTCGAGTTCCTGCCGGCGCGCGCGGACCTTCTCCAGTTCCTCCTCGAGTTTCTCGATTTCGAGACCCGTGAGGCGCGCGAGCCGCATGTTCAGGATCGCGTCGGCCTGGCGCTCGCTGAGATCGAAGGCCGAGCGGAGTTCGGCGCTCGCGACCTCCGTCTCGGGAGAGGCACGGATGATGCGGATGACTTCGTCGATGTTGTCGACCGCGACCTTGAGCCCCTCGAGGACGTGTTCGCGGTCCTTCGCCACGCCGTACTCGAAGCGCGTCCGCCGCTCCACGACCTCGTGCCGGTGCTCGAGGAAGTGTCCGAGCATCGTCTTGAGGTCCATCACCTGCGGCTCGCCGTTGACGAGCGCGAGCATGATGACGCCGAAGGTGGATTGCAGCTGCGTGCCCTTGAAGAGCTGGTTCAGGACGATCTGCGGCACCGCGTCGCGTTTCAGCTCGATGACGACCCGGATCCCGTCCCGGTCGGACTCGTCGCGGAGGTCGGAGATGTCCGTGATCTTCTTGTCGCGCACCAGACCCGCAATCTGCTCGATGAGGCGGGTCTTGTTCACCATGAAGGGGATCTCGCGGATGATGATGCGATCGCGGCCGTCCCGTCCCTCCTCGATATCCGCCTTCGCACGCATCACGACCCGGCCGCGGCCCTGCCGGTAGGCTTCGCGGATTCCGGCCCCGCCGAAGATCGTGCCCCCGGTGGGGAAGTCGGGGCCCCGGACGATCTCCATCAACTCGTCGAGCGTCGTGTCGGGCGCCTCGATGAGGCGGTGGCAGGCGGCGGCCACTTCGCGGAGGTTGTGCGGGGGGATGTTCGTCGCCATGCCCACCGCGATACCGGACGAGCCGTTGACGAGGAGGTTGGGGAGCGCGGAGGGTAGCACGGTCGGCTCCTGCAGCCGATCGTCGAAGTTCGGGGTGTGGTCGACCGTGTCCTTGTCGATGTCCCCGAGAAGCTCGCTCGCGAATCCGGCGAGCCGGGCCTCGGTGTACCGGTAGGCCGCGGCGGAGTCGCCGTCCACGGACCCGAAGTTGCCCTGGCCGTCGACGAGCGGATAGCGGAGCGAAAACTCCTGCGCCATGCGGACGAGCGAATCGTAGACGGCCGAATCGCCGTGCGGATGGTATTTGCCGATCACGTCACCGACGACGGTGGCGCTCTTTCGGTAGGGCCGGGTGGGGCCGAGGCCGGCCTCGTGCATCGCGTACAGGATCCGCCGGTGGACCGGCTTCAGCCCGTCGCGCACGTCCGGCAGGGCACGCTGCACGATGACGCTCATCGAATAGTCGATGAACGATTCGCGCATCTCTTCTTCGAGCGGTCTCTGCTCGACGCGTTCTATACTCTCGGTGGTCATGGATTCCCGCTGGAACTGGCGTGTTCGAAATCCTCGAGGACGCGGCGGCCGGGGGAGCCCGGCCGCACTCGGTAAGACCCGCTAATCTACAGGGTTTCCGGGCATTCCGCGACTTTTCAGACGCCACTCCACGCCTGCGGGGCCGGCGTTGACGATCGGGGTGTCGCCGGCGCGGGAGCGGACGCCCCACGAGCCGTGGATGTGGCCGCAGACGACGAGGCGGGGGCGGGTGCGTTCGATGGTCTCGAGGACGGCTGTGCTGCCCATGTGGCGACCCGACGCGTCGGCGTCGGCGTGGCCGAGCGGGGGGGAGTGGGATACGAGCACGGCGCCCTCCGGGCACGGCGCGAGGAGGTCCCGCGCCTCGTCTTCCGTGAAGTCGTAGCTCCAGGAGCCGAACGGGGTCACCGGTACGCCGCCGCCGAGTCCGAAGAAGGGCACGCCGCCGATGTCGACGCCCTCTCCGTGCAGGACGTGAGCCGCCGGCCAGTCGCGGCACGCCGCGGAGAGTTCCTCGGCGGACTCGCCGTTTCCCGGTACGAGGACGGTGGGGGTTTCGATCGCGGCCAGGACCTCGATGATCGTGTCCAGGCCGCGCCGCTTCACCGCGAAGTCGCCCGCCCCGACGACCGCGTCGAAGCCGGCGGCCCGCCCGACGATCGACGCGGCGGCCGCGAGATCGGTATGGAGATCGCTGAACAGCAGCAGACGCATGGCGAGTCGCTCCGTAGGTTGGGGACATGCGTGAACCGAAACTGCTCATCTACGGCGCCACGGGATATACCGGGCGGCTCGCGGTGGCCGAGGCGGTGCGGTCCGGGCTGCGGCCCGTCGCCGCCGGCCGGGACCCGGAGAAGCTCGCCGCGCTGGCGTCGCCCGGGGCCGCGGCGCACGGACTGGAGACGCGCGCCTTCGGACTGGACGACCCGGCCGCGCTTGCCGGCGCGCTGGAGGACGTTTCGGTCGTCCTTCATTGCGCGGGACCGTTCTCGCGCACGGCCCTCCCGATGTACGACGCCTGCCTGAAGACGGGCGCGCACTATCTCGACATCACCGGGGAGGTCGATGTGTTCGAAGCGCTGGCCGCGCGCGGGTCGGAGGCCGCCGCGGCCGGCATCATGGTCCTGCCGGGCGTCGGGTTCGACGTCGTCCCGAGCGACTGCCTGATCGCGGACCTCGCCGCGCGGCACCCGGGCGGGCGCACCCTGCGGCTGGGCCTCGCGGCCCGGAGCGGCGCCTCCCGCGGCACGATGCGCACGGTCGCCCAGGCGATCGGGCAGTTCCGGATCCGGCGCGACGGAGCGATCGCGACCGTGCGGCCCGGCCAACTGCGTCACGCGTTCGAGTTCGGACCCCCGCCGGACGCCGCGCTCGTCGGGGTGCTGGGAGACGTGACGACGGCCTTCCATTCCACGGGAATACCGAACATCGAGACATACCTGCAGGCGACCCGGAGCTTCACGCGCCTCACGCGGATCCTGCGTGGCTTCGGTCCGCTTCTGGCCGCGCGGACGGGACAGGCTCTGCTGAACCGTCTGCTCGACCGCGGGCCGGAGGGGCCGACCGAGTCGGCGCGCCGGACGGCGCACGCGATCCTGGTCGCGGAGATCGAAGACGCGGAGGGGAGGCGGGCGGTGGCGCGCGTGCGGACGCCGGACCCCTACGGCTTCACCGCGACGGTGGCCGTCGCCATCGCGGCACGCGCGCTCGCCGGGGACGTCAAGGCGGGCTATCAGACCCCGGCTTCCGCGTACGGCGCGGACCTGCTGCGGGAGTTCGATGGAGTGACGTGGGAAGTGCTCGGCGATGAGCGGGGCTAGGCCACGGCCCGGTAATCCTCGATCTCCGAAAAACCCAGACCGTCCAGCGCCTCGCGGATCTCGCGGCGCGCGCCGGGCGTTCCCACCGCGAGGAGCATGTACGGGCGGGCGGGCGCGGCGAACGCCGGGAGATCCTCCGGGCGGAGGACGACGGCGCCGTGGATGTTCTGCCCGATCTTGCGCGGGTCCAGGTCCACGAACGCCTCCACCGGGCGGGCGCGCGTCGCGGAGTCGGCCTGTTCGAGCCAGCCGCGCGCGAAGGCCTTGCCGACCTTGCCGGCGCCCCAGATCACGAGCGGACGGCCCGCCGGCACGCGCCCGGCCGCGAGGTGCGCGATCTTAAGACGCCGGAACGCCTCGGGGCTGTAGCGGTCCGACCGCTCCGACAGCCGGTGCGGGCCCAGGCGCCACTCGTGGAGCACCCGCGGCACGTTCGTCATGCGGCAGCCCGCCGCGGACAGCCGCAGGATGAGATCGTAGTCCTCCGGTCCCCCGGCGTCGCGATAGCCGCCGGCCGCCTCGAAGGCGTCGCGCCGCACCATCAGCGTGGGGTGGGCGATCGGACACTCGACGAACAGGTCCCGCTCGACCGCGGCGGCTTCGGTGAGCCCGTTGATCCAGCGCTCGTAGCGGAGGTAGCCCGAGCCGGGCCGGGGGCGCGGGAAGTAGCGGACGCCCGTGCCGCACGCGGCGATATCCGGGCGCCGGGCGAGGAGGCGAAGTTGCGCGGCCAGCCGGTCGGGGCGCGCGATGTCATCGGCGTCCATGCGGGCGAGGAGCGGCGAGCGCGCTTCGCCGGACAGCCGGCACAGCGCCGCAACGATCCCCGAACCGCCGCGATCGACGAGGCGGACGCGGGGGTCCCGGGCCGCCCACGCCCGGAGCATCGGCCCGGTGCCGTCTCTCGAACCGTCATCGAGCGCGAGCACCTCGAAGCGCGGCTCGGACTGGGCGGCGAGGCTCTCGATGCACGCGCCCAGGAAGGGTTCGGCGTCCCGGCACGGCAGAAGGATGGAGACGCGCGGCGCGCCCGCTCCGGTCACGCCGACTCCGCTCCGGCCACGGCCGCATCGAGTCCGAGCCGCTGCGCCCGCGCGCGGAGGAAGGCGCCGGTGAGCGAGGCCTCGGACTCCGCGATCGTGGCGGGCGGGCCCGCCGCCACGATGCGGCCGCCGTCCTCCGCGGCCCCCGGCCCCATGTCGATGACCCAGTCGGCCTCCGCGACCACGTCGAGGTTGTGTTCGACGACGACGACGGCGTGCCCCTCCTTCACGAGTTCGCGCAGCACCGCGACGAGCGTGCCGACTTCCGCCACGCCGAGGCCCACCGTGGGTTCGTCGAGGATGTACAGCCTGCGCCCCGCGCCTCCCCGGCGCGCGAGTTCCCGGGCGATCTTGAGGCGCTGCGCTTCCCCTCCGGAGAGCGTCGTGGCCGGCTGGCCGAGCCGAAGGTATCCCAGACCCACGCGTTGCAGTTGCCACAGCCGGGCTCCGAGACGGTCGTGCCGGATGAAGAAGCGGATCGCCTCGTCCACGGTCATGTCCAGGGCGTCGCGGATCGAGCGCCCGCGGATCCCGATCTCCAGCACCTCCGGACGGTAGCGTGAGCCCCCGCACGCCTCGCAGGGCACGGAGACGTCGGCCAGGAAGACCATCTCCACCGTCTCCTCGCCCGCGCCCTTGCATTGCTCGCAGCGCCCGCCCGGGCGGTTGAAGGAGAAGTACCCCGCCTCGTATCCGCGGGAGCGCGCTTCCGGGAGGGCGGCGTATGCGTTCCTCAGCGCCGTGAAGGCTCCGATGTAGGTCGCGGGATTCGAGCGCGGGGTGCGGCCGATCGGCCGCTGGTCGACGAGCACGACATCCTCCAGGAGTTCCGCGCCTTCGAGCCGGTCCCAGGCGCCGGCGGGCTCGCCCAGATGCGGCTTGGCGGACGACCGGTCCGTGATCTCCCGCTCGAGGGCGTGGTACAGCACCCCCCGGATGAGCGTCGACTTTCCGGAGCCGGAGACGCCGGTGACGAGCGTGAGCGCCCCCAGCGGAATCGCCACATCCACGTCCCGCACGTTGTGCAGGCGGGCGCCGCGCAGGACGAGCCGGGGACCGTCAGGCTGCCGTGCACCGGCCTGCCGTGCGCCTCCCTGCCGTGCACGGCCCTGTCCGGCGGCGGCCGCCCGCTGCGCAAGGGCCTGTCCCGTCCCCGTCTCCGCCGCGAGGAGGTCGTCCCAGCCGCCCTCGAACACGATCTCGCCGCCCTGCTCCCCCGCTCGTGGCCCCAGTTCCACGATGCGGTCGGCCCGTTCCAGCACGGCCGGCTCGTGCTCGACGACGAGGACGGTGTTCCCGCGGCCCGCGAGCCGCTCGAGGACGCCGGTGAAGGCGTCGATGTCGTGCGGGTGAAGGCCGATCGTCGGTTCGTCGAGGACATAGAGCGTGCCCACCAGCCGGCTCCCGAGACAGCTGGCGAGGCGGATCCTCTGCATCTCCCCTCCGGAAAGGGATCGGGCCTGCCGGTCCAGCGTCAGGTACCCGAGCCCGACTTCCGCGAGGAACGAGGTCCGGTGCTCGAGTTCGCGGAGGATCGTCGACGCCACGTGACGCTGAAAGGGGGTGAGGTCGAGGCCTTCCGCGAGCCAGGCGGAGAGCTCCTTCACCGTCCAGCGGGCGGCCTCGGCGATGTGCCGCCCCCCGACACGGACGTTCAGCGCCTTCGGCTTCAGGCGGTAGCCTTCGCAGCCGGAACACCGCTCAGGAAGCTGATACTGGCGCAGAAAGACGCGGATGTACGCCTTGTACCGCTTCTTCTCCTTCGAGCGGAGGAAGGGGATCACGCCCCGGAAGCGCTCCTCGGCGTACGTCCCTCCGTTCAACAGGACGTCGCGGCCCTCCTCGGGAAGCGCCTCCCACGGGAGGGTCGTGTCGAGCCCGGAGGCGGCGGCGAACTGTCTCAGGCGCGAACGCTCGCGCCGGTAGCGGGGCTTCGACCATGGATCGAGGGCTCCCTCTTCCAGTGAACGGCCCGGGTCGGGAACGATGAGTTGGGGGGAGTACTCGAGCACCGCGCCGAATCCCGTGCAGGTGTCGCACGCTCCGGCGGGGCTGTTGAAGCTGAACAACTGCGGAGTGGGCCGCGGAAACGCGGCTCCGCAGGCTCCGCAGCGATGGGCTTCCTCGAAGTCGCGGCGTTCGGGGGTCGAGGCGCCGGGGGGCCAGACGAGCGCGACGGCGGCGCCCCTTCCCTCGGCGAAGGCGGCCGCGAGCGAATCCGCGATCCGTTCCCGGTCCTCCGCCCGGGACCCGACCCGGTCCACGACCACGAGCGCCTCCCGCGCCTGCGTCAACGCGCGCGTGGCGTCCCCTCCTCCCTCTTCTTCTTCTCCTTCTTCTCCCTCCAGATCGATGTCCGGCAGGTAGAGTTCGCGGTCGTCGGCGAGGAGGCGGACGTACCCCCGCGCCCTGAGGTTCTGCACCACCATCGCGCCGTCCGCGCGCGCCTCGGGGGGGACGGGGAAGGCGATGGCGAGCCGCGCGTCGGGACCGGCATCGAGGAGCGCATCGGTGGCCGACGTCACGGTGTCCGGCACGACCACACGCCCGCACTCCGGACACACGGTCGTCCCCACGCGCGCCCAGAGCAGTCTCAGGTAGTCGTAGACCTCCGTGATCGTGCCGACCGTGGAGCGGCTCGACTGCACCCGGTTGCTCTGGTCGATGGCGACGGAGGGGCTCACGCCCTCGACGAGATCGACGGCGGGCTTCGGCATCCGCTCGAGGAACTGCTTGGCGTAGGTGGACAGCGACTCGATGTACCGCCGCTGCCCCTCGGCGTAGATCGTGTCGAAGGCGAGGCTGGATTTCCCCGAGCCGGAAGGCCCCGTGAGGACGGTGAGGGCCCCGCGCTCGATGTCGATGTCGACGCCCTTGAGGTTGTGCTGCCGGGCGCCCCGGACCCGGATCCGCTCGCTCATGGAAGCATGATGGCCGGCGGCGACGGGGCGCGCCAACCTGATTGGACCGGAAGCGGCGACTTCGTACTATGGGGCATGCAAGCGCCGGACGGTCCCCTCCAGGAAGAAGAAGCGCTCGGGAAGGCGTACGACGCCCGTCTCATGAAGCGTCTGCTCGGGTACCTGAGACCGTACCGGGGCAGAGTCGCGCTCGCGGTGCTGATGCTCGTGGCCGCCTCGGGCCTCGCCCTTGTCGGCCCCTGGCTGACCATGGAGGTCATCGACCACGCGATTCCGGACGGCGATTTCGGCGCCATCCGCACCCTTGCGATCATCTTCTTCGTCTCGCTCCTCCTCTCCGGACTGCTGGAATACGCGCGCACGATCCTGACCACGTGGATCGGGCAGAACGTGATGCTCGACCTGCGGCAGGAGATCTTCCGGCACCTGCAGCGCCTGCGGCTCGCGTACTTCGACCGCAACCCGGTCGGACGCCTGATGACGCGGATTACGAGCGACGTCGAGGTCCTGAACGAGATGTTCACCTCCGGGGTCGTAACGATCTTCGGGGACGTGTTCACGGTCGCCTTCATCATGATCGCCATGCTCGTCATGGACTGGCGGCTCGCCCTCGTGACGTTCGCGGTCCTCCCGCTCGTGTTCGTGGCCGCCTGGCTCTTTCGGAAGAAGGTGCGCGAGGCGTACCGCGACATCAGGATCCGGCTCGCGCGCATCAATGCCTTCCTGCAGGAGCGGATCACGGGGGTGCGCGTGGTGCAGCTGTTCCGGCAGGAGCGGGCGGCGACGCGCTGGTTCGGCGAGATCAACGATGACCACCTCGAGGCCCACCTGCGCTCGATCACCTACTACGCGCTCTTCTTTCCCGTCGTCGAGGTGCTCGCGTCCGTCGCGCTCGCGCTGATCATCTGGTACGGAGGCAACCAGGCCCTCCAGGGGACGCTCACGATCGGCGTCATCGCGGCCTTCCTGCAGTACGCGAGACGGTTCTTCCGCCCGATCCAGGACCTGTCCGAGAAGTACAACATCCTGCAGGGAGCGATGGCGAGTTCGGAGCGAATCTTCCGGCTCCTGGACGAGGCGCCGGGGATCGAGGATCCGAAGGACCCGACGGAGCTTCCGGCGCGCGTGAAGGGCCGTATCGAGTTCGAGGACGTGTGGTTCCGGTACCTGTCGCCGGAGGAGGATGCGGCGGGGGTCACGACGCCCGCCCTGGCGCACGCGGCGGCCTGGGAAGGGGCGGAGGGGCGGCTCGACGAGGACGCGCCGGACGACGGCTGGGTGCTGCGCGGCATCAGCTTCACGGCGGAGCCGGGACAGCGGCTCGCGGTCGTCGGAGCGACCGGCGCGGGCAAGACGACGCTGTTCAGCCTTCTCATGCGCTTCTACGAGCCGCAGCGCGGACGCATCACGCTGGATGGGGTCGACATCCGGGACCTCCGGCTCGCCGACCTGCGGAACCGGATGGGCCTCGTGCTGCAGGACGTCTATCTCTTCTCGGGCTCCGCCGCGAACAACATCGCGCTCGACCGGGAGGCGGTGGGGCGGGACGAGATCCGCGAGGCGGCCCGTCAGGTCGGGGTCGACCGTCACCTCGCGCGGCTGCCGAAAAAGTACGACGAACCGCTGAGCGAGCGGGGCGGGAACCTGTCGGTCGGCGAGCGCCAACTGGTTTCCTTCGCCCGCGCCCTCGCGGGGGACCCGCCCATCCTGCTCCTGGACGAGGCGACGAGTTCGGTGGACTCGGAGATCGAGGCGGAGATCCAGGCGGCGCTGGAACGCCTGATGGAGGGGCGGACGAGCCTCGTCATCGCGCACCGGCTTTCCACCATCCAGGGGGCGGATCGCATCCTCGTGCTCCACCACGGACGCATCCGCGAATCCGGCACGCACGACACGCTGCTCGAGAGCGGCGGCCTCTACGCGCAACTCCACCGCCTCCAGTTCCAGAAGCCGACGGCCGCCGCATGAACGCCGCGCTGGACTGGGCGGCGGCGCTGGACCCGCGCCTCGTGCTCCTGGCCCTTCTCGTGGCCCTCAACCTCTGGGCGACGGGCATCACCGCGCTTTCCAGGGCGCCGAGGCGAGAAAAGGTGCTGTGGGTCGCTGTGATCTTCCTCTGCCCCATCGTCGGCAGCGTGCTCTGGTTCGTGTTCGGCCCGAAGCTCTGGGCGGAGAGGCGCTAAGGCCAGAGCGGGCGCAACAGATCCGCCGTGCGGGCGGCGGCGCCGGCGCCCGCCTCGACGAACGCGCGGGCCGCCCGGGCGTGGCGCCGGCGGCGAGGCGGGCGGGCCAGCCCGGCCAGGGTGTCCGCGAGCGCGCCGGCCGGGGAGACGAGCCCGCCGCCGGCCGACGCGAGGGCGCGGGCGTCGGCCCGGTCGTGGCGCGGGCCGAAGACGACGGGCAGCCCGGCCGCGGCGGGCTCGAGCACGTTGTGGAGCCCGGTGCCCCCGAGGCCGCCGCCCACATAGGCCACATCGCCCGCCGCGTACAGTTCGGCGAGCCGGCCGACCTCGTCGAAGACGATGACGGAGACGTCGGGTCCCGCGGCGGCATCGCCGATCTCGCTCCAGCGGATGACGCGTTCCCCGCGGGCCGTGCACGACGCGACGAGGGCGTCGACGTGCGCGGCGGTCGGCTCGTGCGGCGCGATCACGAGCTGCCAGCCCGGGCCGCCGCCCTGTCGCACGGCCGCCGCGGCATCGAGCAGCGCCCGCTCGTCGGCGGGCCACGTCGAGCCGGCAACGAGCCGCGGGGCCACCCCGCCCGCCGCCCCGAGCGCGGCGCGGAAACGGGCGGCCGAGCCGTCGGCGCGCGCGCGGTCCGCCCGCTCGAGCGCCAGGTCGAACGCCGCGTCCCCCGTCACCGTCAGCGCCCCCGGCCGGACGCCGAGCGCCTCGAGTCGCGCCGCGTCCTCCGGGCTCGCGGCGCCGACCGCGTCCAGCCGCGCGTACGACGCGCGGAAGAGCCGGCGGGCGAGGGCGCCGGAGCGGCGGCTCCCGTCGCGGACGGTGCCGTTGATGAGCGCGGCCGGCACTCCGGCGCGCGCGGCCGCCGCCACGAGTCCGGGCCACACGTCCAGCTTCGCGAACACGAGGAGGCCGGGCCGCACGGCGGCGAGCGCGGCATCGCAGTCGCGCGCGCGGTCGAGCGGCGGCGGGCCCGCATGATCCGGATCGAGCCACGCGAGCGCCGCCCTGCCCGACGGCGAGCCGTGCGTGACGAGAAGTTGCGCCCGCCCGCCGGCGCGCGATCCGGACGGTGAACCGCGCAGACCCCGGATGGCCGGTGCCGCACCGAGCAGTTCGCCGGCGGAAGCGCCGTGCAGCCACACGAGCGGCCCGGACTCCCGCCCCCGCCCCCACGCGGCCAGCTCCGCGGCACCGCGCCGCCGTGCCTCCACCGCCCGCGCGATGTCCGGCCGGGCGCGGCGGAGCAGGGGCGCCGCCGCGAGCGCGACACCGGCGGCCGCCTCGGTGAGGCGGGCCCCGGCGTTCACGGCCGCGCCCCGGAGCTTTTCGCCCGCATCCCGTCTCCATATTCTCCCGCGTGCGCTATCTCGGGAACAAAACGAAGCTCGTCCCCTTCCTGCTGGAGACCGTGGAACGGTTCCAGGCGACGCCCGGCGTCGCCTGCGACCCGTTCGCCGGCACCGCCAGTGTATCGGCGGCGCTCAAGGAGAGGGGCTGGCAGGTGCATGCGGGCGACCTGATGGCGTCCTCCTACGCTCTCCAGGTCGCGCGGGTCCAACTCGACGCGCCCCCGCGGTATCCCGCCTCGCTCCTCCCGGCGGCGGCCCGCAACGGGAAGCGGGAGATCGGCTACCGCGCCCTGCTCGAAGGGCTCGCCGACTTCGATGATCCGGACGGTATCGACGGTGTCGGCGATCACCAGGACGGCGAGCGTCCGGCCCGCGGGTTCATCTCCGAGCACTACACGAGCGACGGAACGGCCGGCCGCGAACACGGGCGCATGTACTTCTCCCCCGAGAACGGACGGAAGATCGATCGGGTCCGGACGCGGATCGAGCGGTGGATGCGCGAATCCTCCCACAGCGAGGCCGCGGCGCAACTCCTGATCGCGACGCTCATCGAGGCCGCCGACCGCGTGGCGAACACGACGGGCGTGTACGCCTCCTTCGTGAAGACGATGCAGCCGAACGCCCTGCGCCCACTCGAACTTCGCCCGATCGATCCGACTCCGCGCCGGGAAGGGGCCGGTGCCTGCAGCGCCTTTCGCGGACCCGCCGCCCGCCTCCTGGAATCCGTCGGTCCCGTCGATCTCGTCTATCTCGACCCCCCTTACAACGGCCGGCAATATCCCGCGTATTATCACATCCCCGAACTCCTCGCGCTCGGCTGGGCCGTGCCGCCGGAGATCCGGGGAAAGACGGGACTCATCCCCGACGAGGCGCAGCGCTCGGACTGGTGCCGGAAGCACCGGGCTCCGGACGCGCTGCGGGAGGTGCTGGAGGCCGCGGACGGACGCCACATCCTGTTCAGCTACAACGACGAGGGACACCTGGACCGCGCCGCGATCGAAGCGGCGCTGCGCGAACGCGGCCTGCCCGATACCTATGCGTTCCACCACCGGCCCTACCGCCGCTACCGGAGCGACGCCGACGGCCCGCGGCGGAGCTACCTGCGCGACGACGTGCGTGAGCACCTCCACTACGTGAGGTGCGCGTGAGCGCCGTGCGCCCGGGGCGCGCCCGCCTCCCCGTCTCCCGCGGGCGCGCCGCGCTCCTGCTGCTCCTGCTGTGCGCGGGTGGCTGCTCGCCGGCGTACGTCCTGCGCGCCGGCTGGGAGGAGGCCCGCATCCTCTCGGCGCGCCGTCCCATCCGGGCCGTGATCCACGACACGACCGTGGCCCGCGAGACGCGCGACAAGTTGCGGCTCGTGCTCGACGCGAGAGACTTCGCGGAACGCGACCTGGGCCTGCGCGCGGGGGCGAGCTACGAGTCGTTCACGCAACTCCACCGCGACACGCTGGTCCTGATCGTGCTCGCCGCCCCGGAGTTCGATCTGCGCTGGAAAACGTGGTGGTTCCCCATCGTCGGCCACGTCCCGTACAAGGGATTCTTCGACTTCGACGACGCCCGGGCGGAGGCCGCCGGCCTGGCCGAGGAAGGCTATGACGTGTCGGTCCGGCCCGTCTCCGCTTTTTCGACGCTCGGCTGGTTCCCGGACCCCATCATGTCGACGACGCTGCGCCTCGACAGCCTCGGGCTCGTCGAGACGGTGATCCACGAGATCACGCACAGCACGTACTTCCCCACCGGCCAGGCGGATTTCAACGAGAGCTTCGCGAACTTCGTCGGGTACCGCGGCGCGATCGAGTTCTTCTGCGAGGCGGTGGCGGACGAGAGCGCCTGCGTGCGGGCGCAGTGGAGGTGGGAGGACACGCGCGTATTCGGCCACTTCTTCCATTCCATCCTCGCGCCGCTGGAGGAGGTGTACGCCTCCGCCATGCCGGACGACGAGAAGCGGGCGGCCAAGCGCGAGGTGTTCGAGGCGGCGGCCCAACGCTTCGAGACGGAGTACAAGCCGCGGCTGCACGCGCAGTACGGCTCGCTCGACCCGGACGGTCTCGACAACGCGTGGATGATCTCGCGCCTGCTCTACTACACGAGGCTGGATGACTTCGAGCGCGTGTACGAGTCGCACGGCGCGCTGGTGCCCTCCGTCGAAGCGCTGATGCGGGAGGCCGCGGCCGGCGACCCGTGGGAGGCCCTGACGCGCCTGGTGAGTCCCGCGGACACGGGCCCCGCCGAAACAGGCCCCGGCGAGGCCGACGACTCCGCGACCACGAAAGGTTCGAGATGACGGAACCGTTCCTCTGCGTGCGCTGCGGCCGCGACGACCAGGGCCGGATCGAGCGCCTCCCGTTCCCGAGCGAACTCGGCGAGCGGATCGTGGCCGAAATCTGCGCCGCGTGCTGGGAGGAGTGGAAGCAGCGCCAGATGCTCCTCATCAACCACTACGGGCTCAAGCTCCACGAGGCCACGGCGCGCGAGTTCCTCTACAAGAACCTCCGGATCCACCTCTTCGGCGAGGAGGGCACCGCCGCCCCGATCGACACCGGCGCCGAAGGCTCCGTCGACTGGTAGGCGGGAGGCGGCGGACGCTTCGAGGTCGGGCGCGACGCTGACGCCGCGCCAGGAGACGAGGCCGCGCCAGGAGCCGAAGCCGCGCTAGGAGACGACGAGGTTGAGCATGCGGTCCGGGACGTGGATCACCTTGCGGATCGCGACCCCGTCCAGGCGCCGGATCACGTTCGCCTCGGCGAGCGCCGCCTCGCGAACGACCTCCTCGGGGGCGCCACGCGCCACGCGGATCGTCGCCCGCAGCCGGCCGTTCACCTGCACCGGGAGTTCGACCTCGTCGACCACGAGCTTGCTCTCGTCCCAGGCCGGCCACTCGGCGTGATCGAAGATGCTCGAGGCGCCGCCGAGGCGGGCCCACAACTCCTCGGCGATGTGGGGCGCGACCGGCGCGATCATGATCACGAGCGGCCGCACCTCGTCGACCGTGGCCGTGCGCCCGCCGGCGCGCAACGTGTTCAGGTAGTCCATCGCGGCGGCGATCGCCGTGTTGTAGCTCAGCGCTTCGAGGTCCTCGGAGATCTGCCGGATCGTCGTGTGCAGCGCCCGCTCCACCCCGACGTCTTCGAACCCGGTGCGCCCCGACTCCGCCGCGGCCGTCACGCTGTCCCACACCTTCTTCAGGAAGCGCTCGGGGCCGGCCAGACCGCTGTCGCGGAAATCCCCGCCCCGCTGGAAGGGGCCCAGGAACATCAGGTACATGCGGAACGTGTCCGCGCCGAACCGTGCGATGTACTGGTCCGGGAGGATCACGTTGCCGCGCGACTTCGAGATCTTGGCGCCGTCCCGGATGAGGAGGCCGTGTTTGCGGAAGCGGTCGTACGGCTCCTCGAACTCGACGTGCCCGAGGTCGTGCAGCACCATCGTGAGGAAGCGGGAGTAGAGGAGGTGGAGGACGGAGTGTTCCTCGCCTCCGATGTAGCTGCTGACGGGTAGCCACGCCTGCGTCCGCTCGGGGTCGAACGGGCGGTCGTCGAACTCGGTCGAGGGGTAGCGCAGGAAGTACCAGCCCGAGTCGAGGAAGGTGTCGGAGACGTCGGTCTCGCGCCGGGCCTCGGCGCCGCACGCGGGACACGCCGCCGCGTGGAACGCTCCGTCGCGCGCGAGCGGACTCACGCCCGTCGCCGTGGGGCGGAAGTCCTCCACGTACGGGAGGACGACGGGGAGGTCCTCCTCCGGCACCGCCTGCGCACCGCAGTCGTCGCAGTAGATGATGGGGATCGGCGGCCCCCAGTACCGCTGCCGGGAGATGCACCAGTCGTGCAGCCGGTAGTTGACCTCCGCCGCCGCGAGCCCGCGCTCCGCCAGCCACTCGGTGATCGCCCGCCCGCCCGCGTCCGCCTCCATGCCGCTGAAGCGCCCGGAGTTCACGAGGATCTCATCGGCGGTGTGCTCGACGAAGGCGGCTTCCGGCCCGGCTCCCCCGACGTCCGCGGGATCCGCACCCTCCGGGAGCGCCGCGCGGGAGCACACGACCTGCACGATGGACAACCCGAACTGGCGCGCGAAGTCGAAGTCCCGCTGATCGTGTCCCGGCACGGCCATGATCGCGCCGGTGCCGTAGTCCATGAGGACGTAGTCGGCGACCCAAACGGGGATGTCCTCCCCTGTCGCGGGGTTCCGCGCGTACCCGCCCGTGAACACGCCGGTCTTGTCGCGCTCGTCCGTCTTCTGCCGTTCCACGAGGTCGACGGCCGCGGCCGCGCGCACGTAGGCCTCCACCTCGGCGCGCCGCTCGTCCGTCGTGAGCCGCTCGACGAGGGGATGCTCCGGCGCCAGCACCATGAAGGTCGCGCCGAAGAGGGTGTCGGGACGGGTGGTGAACACCTCGATCCGATCCGGCTGACCGGCGCCCTCGCCGGCCGCGGCGCCCGAGAGCGGGAAGTGCAGCCGCGCGCCTTCGGAGCGGCCGATCCAGTTACGCTGCGCCGTCTTCGTCGTCTCCGACCAGTCGATCCAGTCCAGGTTGTCGAGCAGGCGCTGCGCGTAGTCCGTGATCCGGAAGAACCACTGGCTCAGCATCCGCTGTTCGACCGCGGCGTCGCACCGTTCGCACAGGCCGGCGATCACCTGTTCGTTCGCGAGCACGGTCTGGCACTGCGGGCACCAGTTGACCGCGGCCTCCTTCTTCTCCGCGAGGCCCGCCTTGAAGAGCTGGATGAAGATCCACTGCGTCCACTTGTAGTAGCGGGGATCCGTCGTATCGACCGTGCGCGACCAGTCCGTCATGAGCCCCGCCGCCCTCAGCATCCGCTCGAAGTTGCGGATGTTCGAGGGGATCAACTCCATCGGGTGCGTGTCGACCTTGAGCGCGTGGTTCTCCGAGTGGATGCCGAACGCGTCGTATCCGATGGGCTCGAAGACGTCATCGCCCCGCAGGCGTCGGAAGCGCCCGTAGATATCGGCCCCCGTGAAGGCGTACAGGTTCCCGACATGGAGCCCCTCGGCCGACGGGTAGGGGTACATCATGAGGTTGAAGAACGGACGCTCCGCGGCGTCGAGGTCGGGCTCGTTCGTCCCGTTCTCCTCCCACCAGGCCTGCCATCGGGATTCGATGGCGATCGGGTCGTACATGGGTCGCGGGTCCGCTCCGTCTACGGGATCACGCCGGGGAGATGCAGGAGACGGCGGCACCCTGCGGAGGCCGCCGTCCGGCCGCACAAGATGGGGCCGGACCGGCGGCCGAACAACTTGGGGCTACTCTTCCCGGCCGGGACCCGGGACCATGTGGTCGAGGCTGAACTTCCCGTTGCCCGTCGTCCACAGGAAGAGGAAGATGGCGCAGTACAGGATGGCCAGCTCTCCGCCGTTCACGATCGGCCAGAACTCCATGTCGCGGGCGAAGAAGTGGCGCCACCAGTAGACCACGGCGAAGTGCCCCGTGAGGATGAAGGCGACCCACCGCGTCCGGACCCCGAGAATGATGAGGATCGGCAGGAAGAACTCGATGAGTCCCGCGATGCCGCGCGGCCACGCGATCCAGGACTCGACGGCGGTCGCGCCGAACATGCCGAGGAGCTTCTGGGCTCCGTGCTGCCACAGCATGAGGCCGGCGGTGACCCGGAGCACGGCGTGGGTGGTTTCCTTCGAGACGGGTGCATTCATGACGCCTCCCATTAAGGGGGGCCCCGGCGTCCGCGCCGCTTGCAGGCCCGGAAGTACCGCCGTAGCCTTGCGACCCATGATGCCGGTTGATTCTCCGCGCGCACAAGACGGGGAGCTCGAGGGCGAGATCCCCGTTCGCATTCCGCTCGCCCTTCTTCTGACCCTCAGAGACCTCGACACGCCCGAAGATCCGCGGGAACTCGAGGAAGTGGACCTCTCTCTGAACCTGCGCCGCCGACTCGGGCTGTCGAGCGTCGTGCTCAAGCAGATTCGCCGTTACGAGGAGGATGGCGGGGACGTGCGCGCCGCCGAGGTGGCGAGCCTGTTCGAACTCGTCGCGCGGCGGGTCGATGCTCCGGAGATCTTCGCCTCCACGGGACGCCGGATCACGCGTGAGGCCTTCGGCCCCGGAGGGCGCGTGATGCTGCGCTTCGGGTGGCGGCTGATCCCCCCCGGTCTCCGGCGGATCCTCGCCTGGGGGCGAGCGAAGAAGATCGCCCGCCGCCTCAGTCCCTCCTCGGAGATCCGGATGGCGAAGGGGTTGAACGGGCTCGTGATCCGGCGCGGCCTCCCCCTGCTGGCCACAGCGGCCAAGGACGGACGCGGCTGCGAGATCCTGTCCGGGATCATCGACGAGTCGTTCCGGACGTATCGGGCAGCCGAGAGCGACGTCTCACACCCACGGTGCGAAACTCTGGGGGAGGATCACTGCCTGTGGGTGGTCGACGCGACCACGGACTAGCCGTGCGGTTCGACGTGCACGGTCACGTCGGCGAATCCGATCTGGGCCGCGACCCGCCGTTCCACCTCATCGGCGATTTCGTGAGCGCTGACCACCGTTTCCTCGGGTGCGACGCGGATCGTGAGTTCGGCGAAGCGCCCGACGGATTTGCCGCGCGAGCGCACCCCGGTAACGGCACGCACGCCGGGCACCCGGCCCGCCACGTCTTCGATCTCCCGCGGATCGACGGCCCGCTCGTCGACGAGGACGGGGATCGTCTCGCGGAGGATCTGGTAGCCGGAGCGGGCCACGACGAGCGCCACGGCGAGGGCGAGCCATGCATCGGCCGGGGCCCAGCCGGTCCAGTCGGTGATCGCAAGCCCGACCAGCACTCCCGCCGTAACCAGGACGTCGGAGGCCGTGTGCCGGGCGTCCGCGGCGAGGATGTCGCTCGACAACTTCCGGCTCGCCCTCGCTTCGCCCAGCGCAACGGCCGTGTTCACGACGAGGGCCGCGCCGAGCACGGCCAGCATCTCCGGCTGGATGTCGGGCGGTGCACCGCCCCGAACGAGGCGGTCGAGCGCGCTCTGCACGAGTTCGAAGCAGGTGACCGAGAGGAATGCCGCCACGGCAAGCGCCGCGAGCGTCTCGAACTTGCCGTGTCCGTAGGGATGTTCGGCGTCCGGCGGGGCGGCCGCGAGGCGCATCGCGACGAGACCTACGACGTTGTTGATCGCATCGACGCCCGAGTGGGCCGCGTCGCCCAGCACGGCGATCGACCCCGAGCGCAGCCCCACGATCAACTTCGCCGCGATCACCGCCACGTTCGCGAGCAGCACCCACAGGAGTATGCGGCGCACCCGGCCGTGACGGTCCGCCGGTAGATTCACCGCTTCGGACTCATCGCTGGAAGCGACGCCCCCGGCTGAAGTCCGGTTTCGACGAGTACCGCTCGGGCTCCTCCCGCTCGTCCTCTTCCTCTTCGACTTCCGCGTCCCGCATTACCGCGTCGAAACGGCTGGAACGGGCGCGCTGCCGCCCGCCCAGCAACCAGCGCCAGGGCGACTCGCGCGGCGCCCTTCCCGTCGGCGCGTACTTGTCGTAGAGCCCCGGAGAGCCGAGTCCCACCCAGATGCCGAAGGCGAGGGCGAGGAGCGCGCCCAGGGATCCGGCGATGATCAGGATGAGGGTCAGCGTGTCTTCGGTCATGAAACTCCGTGCTTCGTCGCGCCGCGGCGCCGGGTGCTTGCCTGCGCCGCCAGGCGTCGTCTACTGTCACGCCACGCGGCCCCCGGCCGGCACACTAGATGGTGCCCCCGGCGGCTCCGTGACAAGCGCGCCCGTCCGTTTCTCCCCTCCCATTCGAGCGATTCCATGACTGAACAGCACCGGGAAATCGACGTCCTGCTGGACGAACAGAGGACTTTCGAACCGTCGGCGGACTTCGTCGCGGCCGCCCACGTGGGCGACCGCGGCCCGTACGACGAGGCGGGCCGGGACCGCGAGGCGTACTGGGAGGCGTGGGCGCGCCGGCTCGACTGGTTCACGCCCTGGGACACCGTGCTGGAGTGGGATCCTCCGTTCTCGAAGTGGTTCGTCGGCGGCACGCTCAACGCCGCATACAACTGTCTCGACCGCCACCTCGAGGCGCGCGGCTCGAAGACCGCGCTGATCTGGGAGGGCGAGCCGGGAGACGTGCGGCGCTACACGTACCGCGAGTTGCACGAGGAGGTGTGCCGCTTCGCGAGCGCGCTCAGGGGGCTCGGCGTCGGGAAGGGCGACCGGGTCGCGATCTATCTGCCCATGGTTCCGGAAGCCGCCATCGCCATGCTCGCCTGCGCGCGCATCGGCGCCCCGCATTCCGTCGTCTTCGGAGGCTTCTCGCCCCAGTCCCTTCGCGACCGGATCGAGGACGCCCACGCCACGTGCGTGATCACGGCGGACGGGGGATATCGCCGCGGCGGAATCATCCCTCTCAAGGCGAGCACGGACGCGGCCATCGAAGGTCTCGACTACGTGAAGAGCGTCGTCGTCGTCCGCCGCTCCGCCGTGACCGACCCCGAGACCGCGCCCCACGGAGGCCGGGTGGACACGCCGTCGTGCGACATGACCGAGGGCCGGGACCATTGGTACCACGAGTTGATTGCCGCGGCGGACGCGGACTGCCCCGCCGAGCCGATGGATTCGGAGGATCTGCTCTACATCCTCTACACCTCCGGGACGACGGGGAAGCCGAAGGGCGTGATGCACACGACCGGCGGCTACATGACACACGTGACCGCAACCTCGAAGTGGGTGTTCGACCTCCGGGAGGACGACATCTACTGGTGCACGGCGGACGTGGGGTGGGTGACGGGCCACTCCTACATCGTCTACGGCCCGCTCTCGAACGGGGCGACGGTGGTGATGTACGAGGGGTCGCCAGACTGGCCCGACCGGGGCCGCTTCTGGGATCTGTGCGAGCGCTGGGCGGTGACGGTGTTCTACACGGCGCCGACGGCGATCCGCGCCTTCATGAGGTGGGGGGACGACTGGCCGGCGGGCTACGACCTCTCGAAGCTGCGGCTGCTCGGGACGGTGGGCGAACCCATCAACCCGGAGGCATGGGTGTGGTACGACCGCCACATCGGGGGCGGCCGCTGCCCGATCGTGGACACGTGGTGGCAGACGGAGACGGGCGGAATCATGATCACGCCGCTCCCGGGGGCGATCACCACGAAGCCGGGGACGGCGACGGTTCCCTTTCCCGGCATCGAGGCGGCGATCCTCGACGAGGAGGGGAACCCGGCGGAGTCCGGCTACCTGGCGATCACGTCGCCGTGGCCGGGGATGCTGCGGGGGGTGTGGGGCGACGAGGAGCGCTACCGCGAGACGTACTGGTCGAAGTGGCCCGACATCTACTTCCCGGGCGATGGGGCGCGGGTCGACGAGGACGGCTACTACTGGATCATGGGCCGCGTGGACGACGTGCTGAACGTGGCCGGCCACCGGATCGGGACCATGGAGGTGGAGTCCGCGCTCGTCGACCACGAGGCCGTGGCGGAGGCCGCGGTCGTGGGGCGTTCGGATGAGATCAAGGGACAGGCGGTGGCCGCGTTCGTGAGCGTGGTGGAGGGGACGGAGACCTCCGAGGCGCTGCGCCAGGAACTGCGGGGGCACGTGGCGGCGCAGATCGGCGCGATCGCGCGGCCGGCCGACCTCATCTTCGCCGCCGAACTGCCGAAGACGCGGAGCGGGAAGATCATGCGGCGCCTGCTGCGCGACGTGGCGGAGGGACGGGCGCTGGGCGATACGACGACGCTCGCCGACCCCGCCGTGGTGCGAAGCCTGCAACAGAAATTCGCCGACAGCGAGGGCTAGCCGAGAGGACCGACCGACGCCAGCGCCCGCTCGCATCCGCCGACGCCTGTGACCCCGCCTTCGCCGGACACCGGTGCGCGGAGAGCGGGGCAGCTCGCGCTGCTCGCGCTGGTCGATCTGCTCGCGATGAGCCTCTGGTTCTCGGCCAGCGCGGTCGTGCCGGAACTGCGCGAGGCGTGGGGGCTGGATGACGCCGGGGCGGCCTGGCTCACGACCTCCGTGCAACTCGGCTTCGCGACGGGCGCCGTCGTCTCGGCGCTGCTCACGCTCTCCGACGTGTGGGACCCGCGCCGGCTCATCGCCGGGTCGGCCCTTCTCGGCGCGGCCGCCACGGCCGCGATCGCCCTCTTCGCGGACGGACTCGCCCTCGCCGTCGTCCTCCGGTTCGTGACGGGGGTCGCGCTGGCGGGCGTCTATCCGCCCGGGATGAAGATGGTCGCCGGGTGGTTCCGCGCCGGGCGCGGGATGGCGATCGGGATCCTCATCGGTGCCCTCGCCGTCGGGAGCGCGATGCCCCACCTGCTCCGGCCGCTCGGAGGGATCGGGGCCTGGCGGCCGGTGCTCCTGCTCGCCTCGGGCCTCGCGGTCGTGGCGGCGGTGCTCGCCGCGACCGGGCTCCGGGCAGGCCCGCACCAGGCGCCGGCCGCGCCCTTCGACCCCCGCGCCGTGCGGCGCATGTTCGCCGACCGGGCGACGATGCTCGCCAACGGCGGCTATTTCGGGCACATGTGGGAACTCTTCGCGATGTGGACGTGGATCCCGGCCTTCCTGGCGGCGAGCTTCGCGGCGGACGCGAGCGCGGACACGACCCCCTCGCTCGCCTCGTACCTGGCTTTCGGCACGATCGCCGCCGGAGGACTGGGCGCCGCCGCGGCCGGCGTGCTCGCGGACCGCGTGGGGCGCACGGCCGTGACGAGTTGGAGCATGGTGGTGAGCGGCGCCTGCTGCCTGGTCATCGGGCCCCTGTTCGGCGGTCCCGTTTGGCCGGTCGCCGCGGTCTGTCTCGTGTGGGGGTTCGCGATCGTCGCCGATTCCGCGCAGTTCTCCGCCTGCGTGAGCGAACTCGCCGAACCCGAGTACGTCGGCACCGCGCTCACGCTGCAGACGGCGATCGGCTTCCTGCTCACCGTCGCCACCATCCGCCTCGTCCCGGTGTGGGAGGCCGCGCTGGGCTGGGAGTGGGCCTTCGCTCCCCTCGTCGTCGGTCCGGCCCTCGGCACGTGGAGCATGCTTGCCCTCCGCCGCCGCCCCGAAGCGACTCGCATCGCCGGCGGCCGCCGGTAGCGTCGGGATAGCCGTAGAAGCGAGCTGTTCGGGCCCTTGCGTGGTTGTGGCGGTCGGGCGCGGGGTCTACCGTGAGACGAGCCACTCGATTCGGTTCGGAACGCGGAGTTCAGCCTTGAAGCGACGTATCGGTTCATTCAAGCCGGGGGGCCCGGCGACGTGGGTCCTCCCGATCTTCGGCGCCGTCGCCGCATTGGGGTGCGGGCAGGCGGAGGCGGGATCGCAGATGGAGGACGCGCCGCCGGCCGACGCGGACGCCGAGGCGCAAATGGCCGCCAACCGACTCTCCGCGGAGGAAGCCGCGGAAGGCTTCGAACTCCTCTTCGACGGGGAGTCGCTCGACGCGTGGCGGGGATTCCGGATGGATGATGTCCCCGCGGGCTGGAGCGCGAAGGAGGGCGCGCTCGCCTTCACGCCCGGCGTCGGGGGCGGGACGCTCATCACGCGCGAGACGTACACGGACTTCGACCTGCGCCTCGAGTGGAAGGTCGGCGAGGGCGGCAACAGCGGGATCTTCTTCGGCATCTCCGAGAACACCGAACGCGCGTTCGAGTCGGGCCCGGAGATGCAGGTTCTCGACAACGCGGGGCACTACGACGGAGGCGATCCGCTCACGTCGGCGGGATCGAACTACGGTCTGCACGCGCCTCCCGAGGATGTCTCGAACCCGGCCGGCGAGTGGAACGAGGTCCGGATCGTCCGCCACGGCAACCAGGTCGTCCACTGGCTGAACGGCGTCCAGGTCGTCGAGTACGAGATCGCCTCGCCCGAATGGGAGGAGTTGGTGGCGGGGAGCAAGTTCGTGGAGTGGCCGGACTACGGCCGGCACCACGAGGGCCACCTCGGCGTCCAGGACCACGGCGACCCCGTCTGGTACCGCAACATCCGCGTCCGCCGCCTGTAGCTGCGTTCCCTGACGGAACGCCGAGGCCTCAGGGGATATCGAAGACGAATCCGACCTGCCCGGCCAGTTGTGATGTAGTGGTCTTGCGACGGTCGTCCCTGATGTCCGCCAACCCGAGGTAGTGAATCAGTTCGAGGGCCAGACCGACATCATCGCTGATTGCCATCTCCATTCCGCCGCCGAGTGCCAGTCCGTAGTCGTAACGGTCAACACTCCTGTCACGGTCGGCGCACGGATCGTTCCGATACCTGCACCATGTGATCAATCCGAACCACGGTCCGGCGAGCATGCCGAACTCGACGAGACCTGCCGACGTCTCCACCGAAGCATGGAGCAGCGCGGAGAACTGGGCATAACTCATCTCCAGTTGGTTGCGTGGGTGCGCCAGGTTGGTCGTCGTCCAAGGCGTCCCGCGAACGAACCCCGCATCAGGCTGATTGGGATTCGAATTCTCTCCACCGCGAGGCGCATACGCCGCGCCGAGCCGCATGCCGAGGAGGCCGCTCAGGGGGAACGTCACATCCGCGGCGGCGATGGTCCTGGTGATGGATTCGGGGTACCCGGGGGAGACCCCGTTCACAGCGATTCCGGTCCGAATTCCCAACTGCATCTGCGCCGCCGCTGGCACCGCGACCAGCAGAAGGCAAATGACCAACAGGATTCTACGCATGGCGTGCCTCCCTCCCCGCGTTGAGGCGTGTGCCTCTCTGCCATACGTAGAACGTTCGGACTCGGCCGCGGTTGACGGTCTCCGGTTGGAGCCGGGGGGGCGCCCGTGTACCTTTGGTGGCCTTCCGCCGGCCCCGCGGCCGGCTGTGGGTCCCGGTACCGCTGTGAGGCGTTCGAGGTGAGCCAGCTCCAACCAGTCCCGACCCCCGAGGGTGCCGCCGCCGCGCCTCCGCTCAGGCGCGAGGCGATCGCGACGGCCGACCGGATCGTCCTCAAGGTGGGGACGGGCGTCGTCACGCACGACGATGGGACGATCGCCCTCTCACGCCTCTTCCGCGTCGTGGAGAGCGCGAGCCGCCTGCGGCGGCAGGGTCGGGAGGTCCTCATCGTGACCTCGGGTGCGGTGGGACTCGGACGGGTCGCCCTCCAGCTTCCCGAACCGCCCGAGACGGCCCAACTGAAGCAGACGTGCGCCGCCATCGGCCAGAGCCGGCTCATGGAACTCTACCAGCAGGGGTTCGCCCGGCTCGGCGTCACCTGCGCGCAGATCCTCATCACGTGGACGGACTTCGACGACCGGGTGCGCTACCTGAACCTGCACGAGACGCTGCAGAGTCTCTTCCGGCTCGGCGTCGTCCCCGTCGTGAACGAGAACGACGCCATCTCGCTGAACGATCGGGTGTACCGGGGAACCGGCAAGCGGCCGATCTTCGACGACAACGACCGGCTCGGGGCGCTCGTCGCGAGCGAACTGGCGGCGGATCTGATCGTGCTCCTCACGGACGTGCCGGGCGTCATGACGGCCGACCCCCGGCGCGACCCGGACGCGCGGCTCGTCGGCCGGATCGACCGGCCCGATGAGCACGGACTCGATGTCGACGGCCGTTCCGGGCCCGGCCGGGGCGGGATGGCGAGCAAGCTGGAGGCGGCCCGGATCGCGTCGCGCGGGGGCTGCCACACCGTCATCGCGTCGGGTGTCGATCCGGGCGCGCTCGACCGCGTGCTGGCCGGCGAGGAGGAGGGGACGTGGATCCCGCCGCGTGCCGCCCTCTCCTCGCGCAGCCGCTGGATCGCGTACTGTTCCCACCCGCGCGGGACGCTGGTCCTGGCGGAGGGGGGCGCCGAACGTCTACAGGGCGGCGAGTCGCTGAGAGCCGGGGACGTCGTGCGGGCGGAAGGCGAGTTCCGGCGCGGCGACGTGGTCGAGGTTCGGGCGCTCGACGGATCCCTGGTCGGACGGGGCGTTGTCGCGCTCGAGTCGCGGCTCGTCCTCCAGGCGATCTCCCACAAGGCGGGGGCCGGCGTCCAGGTCGTGGGGCGGGAGCATCTCATCCTCAAGGAATCCTGATGGAAGCAACGACACTGAAGCGGGAAGCGACGGAGACGCGGGAACCGATGGAGACGCTGAGGGAGCGGGCGGCCGGAGTACGGGCGGCGCAACGCACCATCGGAAGTGCCGAGGCGGAGCGCCGGACGGCGGCGCTGCGCGCGCTGAAAGCGGTGCTGGTCCGGTCGCGGGCCGAGATCTCGCGGGCGAACGACGAGGATCTGGCGCGCGCGGCGGAGGAAGGGCTTTCCGGGTCCCTCCTCCACCGGCTGGGGCTCCCGGAGGCCAAGTTCGAAAGCCTGCTGGAAGGGATCGATGCGCTCGTCGAAGGCGAGGATCCGATCGATCGCGTCCTCACGCGCACGGAACTCGACGAGGGGCTCGTGCTCGAACGGGTGCGCAGCCCGCTCGGCGTCCTGCTCATCATCTTCGAGAGCCGGCCCGACGCGGTGATCCAGATCGGATCGCTCGCCATCCGCTCCGGGAACGGCGTGATCATGAAGGGCGGCCGCGAGGCGGCCCGCTCCAACGAGGTGCTCGTCGGCTGTCTGCAGCGGGCCCTCGAGGAAGCCGGCCTCGATCGCCGCGCCGTCCTCGGCGTTCCGGACCGCCGGGATGTCGACGAACTGCTCGCTCTGGACGACCTCATCGACCTCGTGATCCCGCGGGGGTCGGGGGCACTGGTCCGCTCGATCCAGGAGCGGAGCCGGATTCCCGTGCTGGGGCACGCGGAGGGCGTGTGCCATCTCTACGTGGACGCGTCGGCGGATCCGGAGATGGCGCTACGGCTCGCCGTGGACGGAAAGTGCGACTACCCGGCGGCCTGCAACGCGACCGAGACGCTGCTCGTGCACGAGACCTTCCTGCCGCGGCTCGAACCGATCGGCGAGGCGCTCCGCGAGCGCGGCGTCGAACTCCGCTGCGATGAGCCCTCCCGCCAGGTCCTGCCGTGGGCCGAGGCCGCGTCCGAGGAGGACTGGGGACTCGAGTTCGGCGACCTCACGCTGGCGGTGCGGACCGTGGCGGGCCTGGAAGAAGCCGTCGACTTCATCCACACCTACGGGAGCAGTCACACGGACGCGATCGTGGCCGAGGACCCGGCCGTGGCGGAACGGTTCCTGAAGGCCGTGGATGCGGCGAGCGTGTTCCACAACGCGAGCACCCGCTTCGCGGACGGATTCCGCTACGGGCTCGGGGCGGAGGTCGGGATCAGCACGGCCCGCATCCACGCCCGGGGCCCGGTCGGCGTCGAGGGCCTCCTCACGACGCGCTGGCTGTTGCGCGGCGAAGGGCAGGGCGCCGCGGACTACGGTCCCGGCAAGCGCAGCTTCACCCACCGCCCCCTGGACAGCTAGGCACGGCGCTCCTCCCGAGTCCCCACCCCTCCGGCACCAGTCCCCGGAGCGGGCCGTTGCACGACGCGCTCCAACGCACGACGCTTCGGAGGCGGGAGCGGGGCGGAGCGTCGCGGCGGGGCGTCAGCGGAAGGCGGAGTTCGCGTGCAGGTCCACCTCATCGACGGCACGTACGAGTTGTTCCGGCACTTCTACGGAGCGCCATCGGCTAAAAACGCCGGTGGCCACGAGGTCGGGGCGGCGCGCGGGGTCGTGGCTTCGATGTTCGGCCTGCTCGAGGGCGGCGCCACGCACGTCGCGATCGCCACGGACCGCGTCATCGAGTCCTTTCGCAACGACCTGTGGCCCGGCTACAAGGACGGCTCGGGCATTGACCCGGCGCTCTACTCGCAGTTCCCGCTCGTCGAGGAGGCGCTCGCCTCGGCGGGGTTCGTCGTGTGGCCGATGGTGGAGCACGAGGCGGACGACGCGATGGCCGCCGGCGCCGCGATGGCCGCCGCGGACCCGCGCGTGGAGCGCGTCTACATCTGCACGCCGGACAAGGACCTCGCCCAGTGCGTGGAAGACGACCGCATCGTGCAGTTCGACCGGCGGCAGCGGCTCCTCCGCGACGAAGCCGGCGTCGTCGAGAAGTTCGGCGTCCCTCCCGCGGCGATCCCCGACTGGCTGGCCCTCGTGGGCGATTCCGCGGACGGATTCCCCGGCATCCGCGGCTTCGGCGCCAAGACGGCGGCTGCCGTCCTCGCGCGCTATGGCCGCATCGAGGACATCCCCTCGGACGGACGAGATTGGGACGTCTCCGTGCGCGGTCCCGAACGCCTCGCCCAAACGCTGCGCAACGGGTTGGACGACGCGCTCCTTTTCCGCCGCCTCGCGACGCTCGTCCGGGACGCCCCGGTGTCAGCGAGCGTGGACGATCTGGAATGGACGGGACCCCGCGACGACTTCGACCTCGTCGCCACGATACTCGACGCCCCGGACCTTCCCCCTCGTGCGGAGCGCCTCGCGGCAGCGCGCCCGGAGCCGCCCGGCTAGTCGCTGATCGGCGGCACGGCCTCCATCAGGAGGGCGATCGCGGCTCGCAGGTTCTCTCCGCCCGGCCCCTGGCCCGTGTACTTGCCGAGGCGCGTGATGACGAGGCCGCGCGCGGGGATGAACACGGTGTACTGGCCGCCGGCCCCCGCGAAGGCGCCGTAGTCGTCCTCGATCGGGAAGCCGAGGTCCTTCCACACGAAGCCGCCGCCGTAGACCGGCCGCCCGTCCGTGATCCAGGCCGGGGCGACCTCCATCGCGTAGTCGACGTAGCCCTCCGGGAGGATGCGCTCGCCCTCCCACACGCCGTCCTGCAGGTAGAGGTTGCCGAGCCGCGCCCAGTCGCGCGCGGAGCCGAACTCGTAGCCCTGCGTGAGGAAGTTCCCGTTCGGGTCCGTCTCCATGATGAAGTTCCGGATCCCGAGCTTGTCGAACAGGTTGCGCTGCGGGAAGGCGTGATAGTCGTCGCCGCGGCCCTCGACGCCGAGGCGGACCAGGTAGTTCGTCAGCGCCGGGTCGGTGTTCCGGTACCGTCCCACCGTGTTCGGCTCCCACTGCTGCGGGCGCGTCGCGGCCCACTCGAAGGCGTTCTCTCCCGTATAGAGATAGAGGTGGTCGGGATACCCCATGTCTTCCGTATAATCCGGGTCCTGCGGCGCGACGATCCGGATCCCGCTCGACATCCGCATGATGTCGGCGATGCGGATGTTCTTCCTCTCATCGTCCTGCCATTCCGGGATCGGGGCGCGCTGCCACAGGCCGTACACGCCCTGCTGGATGAGGACGGCCATCAGCGTCCCGGTGAGCGACTTCCCCTTCGACCAGCTCTCGAACGGGGTGTGCATGTCGACGCCGGGGCCGTACCCCTCGCCGATGATTCTTCCCTGGTAGGTGACGACGAAGCCGAGCGTCATCCCCTCCTGGTCCATCGCGATCTCGACCGCCTCCTGGACCTTGTCCATGTCGATCTCGGGCGGGTACGGCTCGTCCGGGAGCACGTCGCCCATGGGCCACGGCGTGGTGGCCGGATCCGGGGTCATCGGCTCGACGACGGAGGGCGTGAAGTAGATCGAGTCTCGGCCCAGGGGCTGCGTGATGCAGCCCTGGCTGCCGTACAGCTTGGCCGTGCGCGTGATCCCCGAGCCGAGCGTGAGGCTCACCGTCTGCGCCTCCATGTCCACGACCGTGTCGACGACCGCGCCCCGGTGCTGGAAGGGCGCCGTGAAGCCGCCCACGTTGGCGGCGGCGTCGCGCCAGTCGAGTCCGGTGATGAAGGTCCCGGAGCAGAGCGTCTTCGCGAAGCCCGCCGTGTGGTGCACGATGGGCTCGCCCGGGGGCGGATCCCACTCGGTCGGAAGCTCGAGCGCCTCCCCGCGCGCGATCAGGCTCTCGTCGGAGCCGTCGCCGGGCGGGACCTCCTGCGTAGACCCGGTGGCCTCGTCGCCGCCGTCCTCCGGCGCGCAGGCCAGAAGGCCGAACAGGGAGATGGAGAGCGCACAGCAGAGGTGCGTCACGAACGTTCGATCGGGGGCGCGGCGCATGGAGTCCTCCGGATAGGGGTCGGCGCTGTCCGGCTGAACGTGCGGCGGACGAGGGAGGCTGACAAGCGGGTCGCCCGGCCCCTCGGCGGAGGCCGGGCGTTCCCGCGGGAACGTTTCGGGCTTCCTCGCCTTACGGCTGCACGATCTTGTAGTCGGCGGGCGGCTGGGAGCCCATGAGGTGTTCGATGAAGTAGTCCCACGTGCGCCGGATCAGGTACGGCTCGCGGGCGTAGCCGTGGTTGCGGTTCGGGAACACGAGCATGTCGAACGTCTTGTTCGCCTCGATGAGGGCGTCGGCCACGAGCAGCGTCATGTTCGGGTGCACGTTGTCATCCAGCGACCCGTAGTGGAGCAGCAGCTTCCCCTTGAGGTTCGAGGCGATGTTCTGGTTCGCCTGCGAGTCGAAGCTGTCCGTCCCGTCCGGGTAGCGCTCCAGCAGCCCGTGGTACTTCTCTCCCCACGGGAAGTGGTAGCCCCGCTGGTCGTGATTCCCCGCTCCCGACACGGCGACCTTGAAGAAGTCGGGGAAGCTCAGGATGGCGTCGGTGGAGGAGAAACCGCCCCCGGAGTGGCCGAAGATCCCCACCCGGTCGATGTCGATGGGATAGCGGAGCGCCAACGCCTTGAGCGCCGAGACGTGATCCGGGATCCCGTTGTCCCGCATGTCCCCGTAGTAGCTCTCGTGGAAGGCCTTGGAGCGGTACGGCGTGCCCATGGCGTCGACCGCGAAGGTGATGAACCCGAGCTGGGCGAGGGCGTGGCCCTGGCCGCGCGGCCCCGTCGTGAAGCCCGGCGACCGGATGGGACCGATCTGGGGTCCCGGATAGATGTAGTCGATGACGGGATAGACCTTGCCGTCTTCCATGTTCGCCGGCAGCCACAGGAAGCCGTACACGTCGGTCACCCCGTCCCGGGCCTTGGCGGAGAATCGCACCGGGGGCTCCCAGCCGGCCTCGAGGAGCGGGCCGATATCGGCCTCTTCGACCGTCATCACGGCACGGCCCGAACGGTCGCGGAGGACCGTGACGGGGGCCGTCGCGCGCGTGGAATAGGTGTCCACGAAGTGGCGGCCGTCGGGCGAGACCGTGACGTCGTGGTGCATGTCCTCGGGTGAAAGGAGCGTCACCCCGCCGCCATCGAGCGACGCCCGGTAGAGGTGGTGCTGGTAGGGGTCGCGTCCGGGCTCGCGGCCCACGGCGGTGAAGTAGACCTGCCGCGCGTCCTCGTCGACGGCCAGGAGCTGGACGACGAGCCAGGACCCCTGCGTGATCCGGTTCTTCATCTCCCCGGTGGCGAGGTCGTGCAGGTAGAGGTGCCCCCAGCCCTCGCGCTCGGAGAACCAGACGAACTCGGTCCCGTTGTCGAGCACGCGCCAGTTGTAGGGCGTGCGGAGCTGGTTCAGTTCCACCCACGTGTCCCCGCTCTCGACGATGACCTCGCGGGCCGCGCCCGTTTCCGCGTCGACCTCGACCAGCGTCTGGCTCTTGAAGTCGCGCGAGTGGTGCGAGAACCAGACGCGGCCGCCGTCCGGCGACCACTGGGTGGCGTGCCAGGTCGTGTCCGCGCTGCCGAAGTAGCCGGGCACGGGATCATAGTCGGCCTTCACGGACGCGCCGGTCTCGGCGTCGAACACATACAGTTCCCACGTGGGGACGATGGAGTCGCCGGGGAGCGCGTACCGGTAGCTGTGGAGGACGGGGCGGCCGGTGGCCGTTTCGAGCAGGTGCAGCGATTCGACGTCCTGCTCGTTGTAGCGGTGCGTGGCGATGCGGCGTCCGTCCGGCGACCACTCGGCCACGGGCGGCGGCCTGAAGCCCCTGCGACGGTTCGAGATCTCCGAGCAGCAGCCCTCCGGCGCGACGCCGTAGCCCCAGTGCGGCTCGCCATCGGTCGAGAGCCGGCGTTCCTCGTCGGTGTCGGTGTCCCGCACCCACAGGTTCTCGTCGCGGGAGAAGACGGCGCGGCCGCCGCCGGAGTACTCGATCTCGTGCGTGGCCTGCGCGACCGAGTCCGGGCCGGTGCAGCGGTAGGCGCCGACGTCGCAGTCCCAGCGCTCGTAGGTATCCGTCCAGAAGCGGATCCCGCCGGAGTCGTTGAACTCGAACTCGTCGAAGGGGAGATCCGTCGCCTCGTGGCTCCCGTCGGAGGCCTCGGAGAGCGCGGCCGCGAGGCGGTCGTGGTCGAAGGCGGGCGCCCGCGTGCGGGCCGTGGCGTCGACCATGATGAACTCGTGGCCTCCGAACACCTGGTTCCGATACCAGAAGCGGTTCGCGTCGACCCAGCGCGGGGCGACCGTCGCGCCGGAGGTGAGCTTCTCCGCGTTCCAGAAGAGAAACTGCTCCGCGCGTGCGTATTCGCTCGCCGTCACCGCGTCGGGGGCGTGGGGCCGCGACTGGGCGTGAGCGGCCGGTGGCGCCGCAGCGAGCGCGATGGCGGCGACGGCGGCAAGGACGGCGAGCACGAGGGATGATGGGGCCGAGATCGAGAGGCGTTTCACGGGATCCTCCTGGGTTTCCTGGCTGGCAGCCCGAGGCAAAGGCCCTGCCGCGAGCCGCTGGGAACAGAATAGATCGAAGCGTTCGCCCGCCGGTAGGGTTGCGGGATTCGGGGGAGTCGCCGCGCCGTTGCGGACGGCGACGAGGCGGCGCTAGCGTGCCCGCCGACCCCATCCGAGGAGTTTTCCGTGGATACGACCTCGTCCTCCGTGCGCCCGAAGCGGCTCTTCCTGGCCAGTTGCGTGTCGCTCATCGCGACCTCCGTCACCTTCGCGGTGGTCGGCGCGGTCATGCTCACGCTGAAGGGCGAATTCACCCTCACGAACTACGAGGTCGGCCTCATCGGCGGGGCGGCGATCTGGGGCTTCGCGGTGTCTCAGGTCCTCTTCGCACCCTTCTGCGACACACTGGGGATGCGCCTCCTGCTCCGGCTCGCCTTCGCGTGCCATCTCCTCGGGGCGCTCGTCCTGATCACGGCCGGCGGCTTCTGGCAGGCGTTCATCGGAGCGCTGACGCTGGCGCTGGGGAACGGGCTGGTCGAGGCCGCCTGCAACCCGCTGGTGGCGGCGCTCTATCCGGATCAAAAGACGGTCAAGCTGAACCAGTTCCACGTCTGGTTCCCGGGCGGGATCGTGATCGGCTCCGTGCTCGCCTTCGGTCTCGAATCGGTGGGGCTCACCGCGTGGCAGCTGAAGATCGGCCTCATCCTCATCCCCACCCTCATCTACGGCCACCTGATGTGGCGGGAGGAGTTTCCGCCGACGGAGGGCGTCCGCGCCGGGGTGAGCATGGAGGAGATGTTCCTGGCGACGTTCACGACGCCGCTCATGATCCTGATGCTGGTCTGCATGGCGATCACGGCCTCGACGGAACTGGGGCCGAACCGCTGGGTGCCGCCGGTGCTCGAGGCGGGCGGGATCCCGGGGATCCTCGTGCTGGCGTGGATCAACGGTCTGATGGCGGTCCTCCGCTACAAGGCGGGATTCGCGGTCGAACGGCTCTCGCCGCCGGGGGTGCTGGCGGCGAGCGCGGCGGTCTCCGTCGTGGGACTGCTGTGGCTCAGCTACGCGGAGACGACGGCGATGGCTTTCGCCTCGGCGACCGTGTTCGCGGTCGGCGTGTGCTACTTCTGGCCGACGATGCTCGGCTTCGTGTCGGAGCGCGTGCCGCGTTCCGGCGCTCTCGGGCTGGGGATGATGGGGGCGACCGGGATGGCGGTCGTCGGGCTGTGGACGACGCCCTGGATGGGAAGCATCGCCGACGAGGTGGGGCACGAGCGGCTCCCGGCGGTCGAGACGCGGGCGCTCTTCGCCGATGCGGCGGCGGCCTTCGCCGGGGCCGACGAGAGCACCGCCCCGGACCTGGCGGCGGCGGGCGACGCGGTGGGCGAGGCGCTCGCCGGCGTGGGGCCGGACGGCGCGCTGCCGGAGTCGGTCACGGCGAACGCGTTGCGGGCGATCATCAACTCCGGTGGGGATGAGGCGCTGGCGGAGCGGGCCAACGCCATTCTCGGGCCGGCGGACAACTACGGGGGACGGGTTTCGTTCCGGTACATCCTTCCGTTCACGGGAGCGCTCATCCTCATCTTCGGGTTCCTCTATTCGCGCGACCGGCGGGCCGGCGGATACCGGGCCGTTCGGATCGGGACGGAGTCGGGCGACGGATGAGGCGACGCCTCAGCTACGGGATGGTGGGGGGCGGACCCGGCGCCTTCATCGGAGACGTGCACCGGATGGCCGCGGAACTGGACGGTCTCGCGCGGATCGCGGCCGGCGCCTTCTCGTCGGACCCGGAGCGGTCGGCGGCCAAGGGAGCCGAGATCGGACTGGACCCGGCCCGCGTGTACGGCAGCTACGGGGAGATGGCGGCGGCCGAAGCGGCGCGCGCCGGAAACGACCGGCTGGACTTCGTGATCGTCGTCACGCCGAACCACCTCCATTTCGACGTCTCGCGGACCTTCCTCGAGGCGGGCTTCCACGTCGTGTGCGACAAGCCGTTGACGACGGAACTCGGAGACGCGGAAGCCCTGTGCCGGCTCGTGGCCGCCGGGGATCGCGTGTTCGCCCTCACGCACAACTACGGCGGCTACCCGATGGTCAAGGACGCACGCCATCTGGTTCGCGGCGGGACGCTCGGGGAGATCCGCCGCGTTCAACTCGAGTACTTCCAGGGGTGGCTGGCGACGCCGCTCGAGGAGACGGGTCACCCGCAGGCGGCGTGGCGCACCGATCCGGCGCGGGCGGGGGTGGCCGGGGCGCTGGGGGACATCGGGACGCACGCGCATCACCTGGCCCGCTACGTGACCGGGCTGGAGGTCGAGGCGCTGTGCGGCGAGCTGACGACGTTCGTGCCGGGGCGGCGTCTCGAGGACGACGCGAGCCTGCTCATGCGCTGGAGCGGCGGGGTGCGGGGGACGCTCACGGTGTCGCAGGTGGCGGCGGGCGAGGAGAACGGGCTCGCGATCCGCGTGTTCGGGAGCGAGGGCTCGATCGCCTGGCGGCACGGCGACGCGGAGACGCTGTGGCACCGGACGCCGGACGGGCGGGCGCGCGCACGGCGGCGGGGGCACGGCTGGATCTCGCCCGAGGCCGCGCGGGCGTCGCGGGTCCCGCCGGGTCATCCGGAGGGGTTCATTGAGGGATTCGGGAACCTGTACCGGAACGTGATCTCGACCATCGGCGCGCTCGACGAGGGGCGGACGCCGGACGGGGCGGAGCTCGACTTCCCCACGGTGTGGGACGGGGCGCGCGGGGTTCATTTCCTCGAGCGGGCGGTGGAGAGCGGGCGGCGCGGCGCGTGGGTGGACGCGCGCTACGAACCGCCGGGAGAGCCGCCTGCCGAACGCGAGGAGCCCGGGGAGTCGACGCGATGAGTGCACGACCGATCACGCTGTTCACCGGCCAGTGGGCGGACATGCCGCTGGAGACGCTCGCGGCCAGGGCGGCCGAGTGGGGCTACGACGGGCTCGAGCTTGCCTGCTGGGGGGACCACTTCGACGTCGTGCGCGCGACAGAGGAGGACGGCTACGCGGCCGGGCAGCGCGACCTGCTGGCGGCCCACGGCCTCGAGGTGCACGCGATCTCCAACCACCTCGTCGGCCAGGCCGTGTGCGACCCGATCGACGCCCGCCACCAGCTCATTCTGCCGGAGCGCGTGTGGGGCGACGGCGACCCCGAGGCCGTGCGGCGGCGGGCCGCGGCGGAAATGAGCCGGTCGGCGGCCGCGGCGGCTGCGCTCGGCGTCCCGGTCGTGAACGGCTTCACCGGCAGCTCGATCTGGGCCGCCGCCTACGCCTTCCCCCCGCACCCGCCCGGCTTCGTGGAGGCCGGCTTCGCCGACTTCGCCGACCGCTGGAACCCGATCCTCGACGCCTTCGACGCGGCCGGCGTGAAGTTCGCCCTCGAGGTGCACCCGACGGAGATCGCCTTCGACGCGGCCAGCGCGGCGCGCGCCGTGGAGGCCGTGGCGGGTCACGCCGCGTTCGGCTTCAACTACGACCCCAGCCACCTCGCCTACCAGGGCGTGGACTACGTCGGCTTCATCCTCGAGTTCGGCGACCGCATCCACCACGCCCACATGAAGGACGTGTGGTGGTCCGACACCCCGCGCCGCTCCGGCGCCTTCGGCGGCCACCTCGACTTCGGGCACGCGGACCGCGGCTGGGACTTCCGCTCCATCGGGCGCGGCCGCGTGGACTTCGAGGAGACCCTGCGCGCCCTCGACCGCGTCGGCTACAGCGGCCCCCTCTCGATCGAGTGGGAGGACAGCGGCATGGACCGCGAACACGGCGCCCGGGAAGCGTGCGAACGGCTCCGCGCCCTGACCTTCCCCCCCTCCGCCACCGCCTTCGACGCCGCCTTCTCCAAGGACTGACCTCTACGTCGCGACGGGGGCGGAACCCCGGAGACTCGTTGCGGCATGACACGTCATGAGCATAATATACTCATGTTATGAGTACGAGACTGCAGGTGGTGATGCCGGAGGCGGAGCTGGATGAGATCCGCGATGCGGCGCGGCGCAACCGCGTCACGGTGTCGGCGTGGGTGCGGCGGGCGTTGCGGGAGGCGCGCGAACGCGAGTTGAGGGGCGGCGCCGTCTTCGCGGTGCGCGAGGCGGAGCCGCGATACGGCGCCGCCGAGTCCGCCGGCCTGCGGTTCGTCGATCTGGAAGTGAGACTGCCGGAGCGTGACCTGGAGGCGGTGCGCAAGCGGTACGGACGAGCCAATTGGTCGGCGGCCGTGAAGGAAGCGGTGTTCCGCCAGTCCTTCGTCCCGATGACGAAGGAGGAGGCACTCGCCATGCGAGGCGCGGGATGGGCGGGAGACCTGGACGAAATGCGAGACGGCAACACGGTCGAGCCCCTGTGATCGTCGACACGTCCGCGTGGATCGAGTACCTGCGCCGCACGGAGAGCCCCTTCGACCTCTGCCTGGACGACGCCGTACGGGCCGGAAATGCGATCGCCACGCCCGCTCCCGCGGTCCTGGAACTCCTTTCAGGCTGTCGCAACGAAACCGAGGAGTCGGATCTGTTGAAGCTGCTCGGCCGCTTCGAGATCCTGGTCCCCGACTCGCTGGGCCAGTTCCAGAGCGCGGCGCGGATCTACCGCACGTGTCAGCGGGCGGGACGTACGATTCGGTCCCTGGTAGACTGCCTCGTCGCCGCCGCGGCCCTGGATGCGCGTCGCCCGCTGCTGGCCCGGAATCGCGACTTCGATACCATCGCCCGCCACACGGAACTCGAACTCGTCGTTCCGACGGCGCCGGCACCAAAGCCCTGAGGCCAGGCCCCTCGGCCGCTCGAGGCGCCGCTCGACACAACCGGGCTTCAGCGCGGGCTGCTACGGCGGAGCGGGGCCCCAGAGTGCATTCACGCCCATCTGGTAGGGGACCACGAGGCCGTCGCCCGTGCGCTCACCGTCAGGCATGGCGAGGAGCGGCGTTCGATCGGGGTAGGCTTCGATGAGGCGCGCGTTCGCTTCGGGGCCGAGATCCCGGGCCCACAGCACGCCAGAGCCGCCGAGGCCCGGCAGGTCGCCACGCCACAGGTAATCGGTGAGGCCGAGACGGCCGAGCCGATCCGAGCCGATCTCCCGCTGGCAACGATCCACGACCTCTTCCGGCCGCTGCGCGCCCACGAGGGCGCCCTCCAGGCGGCACGGATCGAACTGGTTGATGAGCGCTCGGACGCTGTCGAGCCTCATGGGCCGCGCGGCGAGCCGGGCCCCGATCCGGTCCTGCCAGGATTCGTGCACGAACACGAGCGAGGGGCCGGGCTCCGTGACCTCGGGAACGGGCACGACGCGGCCCGTCAAGCGCACGACGCGCCCCCGGCCCCCCGCCGCGAGACCGTAGCCGATGGCGATGAGCACGAGGACGGCGACCGCGTCCGAGAGCCAGTCGCGGCGGGTTGCGCGCGCGAGGCCGATCGTCGCCAGCACGAGGAGCGCGCACCAGGCGGGGACGGCTTCGCCGAGCATGCGCGGGCCGACGATGAGGTCGTGATGCCAGTACAGCGCGCTCGCCAGGACGGGGAGCAGCGCCCACGCGGCGAGGATGCGCTCGCCGCGCTCCAGGCGGCGCGCGAGGAGAAGGTAGAGTCCGATGAGCGCGGCAACCGGCAGCACGGTGCCGAGGAGTTCGCGCCCGAGCGAAATGAGTTCGGTCGACGTGTAGCCGAGCGCCTGCGTGAAGCCGTATACGCGGCCCCAGGGGTCGACGTGGAAGCCGAGGCCGTGGCTGGGGCCGGCGGCGGCCGTGTAGCCGAGGGTGAGCGGGCTGCCGAAGAAGCGGGCGTTGAACCAGCCGAAGCCGACCGCGAACGGGAGGCCGCCCAGGGCCCACCAGGCGAAGCGGCGCAGAAGCCACGGCCGGTGCAGGCCCGGTTCCTGCCGCGGCGCGGTGAGCCACACGCCGGCCGTCACGGCGGCGCCGATGAGCAGGCCGGAGATGGGGCGCGTCGTGACCATGAAGCCCATCGCGCCGCCCGCCGCCAGCGCCCACACGGCCCGGCCCGTCTCGGCCCGGAGCGACAGCCAGAGGGCGAGCGCGGCGAAGGCCGCGACCGTGGCGTGGTTCATGTAGGTCCCGGCGAGGGCCAGCAGCATGGGGCTCGTGACGGCGAGCAGGGCGCCGAGCCGCGCTGCCGCAATCCGACCCGGCAGAAGGCGCTCGAAGGAGAGGACGGAGAAGACGCCGAGCACTCCCATGGTCGCCGCCACCGCGATCCATGGACCACCCAGCCTGATGCCGCCGGCGAGCCACAGGGCGTGGGCCGGCGGATACTGGGACACCCACCCGGCCGCCGTTTGCACCATGAACTGGATCGTCCAGAACTCGGGCATCGCGAGGGGAGGGCCGGAGAGCTTTCCGCCCGCGAAATAGCGGGCCTGCACGAGTTGCACGTTCGCGTCGTTGAAGATCGCGCGTCCATCGAAGACCAGCAGCACAACCGCGGCCGTGAGCGCGGCGCCGAGGAGCCCCGTGAACGCGGCCGCGGACCACGTCGGCGGACGTGCAATGACCCGACCGATCCGGGAGAGGACACGCGACACGCTCCCCTTCCCGAACACGCCGGCAAGGATGGCGGCCCCGAGGGCGAGGAGGGTCCACACAGCGGTCGACGCGCCCCACGTGTGCGCCCAGTAGTCCAGCCCCGCGCGGCGCATGGGCACATCGAGCGGCGTGGTGGATCCGTCGGGATCGAGAATCAGAAACACGGGGACGGCGACGAGCACGACCAGACAGAGTCCCAGGATCCGCCGACCCGCATCGAGGAATACGTTCATGCCGGAGAAGCTACACCCGCGCTGTCCGTCTGTCTGCGATCCCTGGCGGCGCTTGACTCGCACCGCACCCGATCTACCTTTCCCGCCCCGTCGCACACCTCCAACGCGGATCCGATGTCACTCGCATGTCACTCGTAGCGCTGACCGATGTCGTGAAGAGGTTCGGCGAGACCGTTGCGGTCGATTCCGCGACGTTCTCGATCGACCGCGGCGAAGTCGTCGGCTTCCTCGGGCCGAACGGCGCGGGCAAGACGACGACCATGCGGCTCCTCACGCAGTACCTCGAACCCGATGGGGGCACGATTTCCATCGATGGCCTGTCCATCGAGGACCACCCGGTCGAACTGCGGCGCCGCATCGGCTACCTGCCCGAGACGAACCCCCTGTACCGGGACATGCTGGCCGGCGAGTACATCACCTTCATGGGCCGGCTGCGCGGGATGGGCGCCAGCGAGATCCGCGCGCGCACCGACGATGTCGTCGCGCAAACCGGCATCGAAGCCGTCTACTACCGTCCGATCAACCAGCTCTCGAAGGGATACCGGCAGCGCGTCGGCCTCGCGCAGGCCATCCTCTCCCAGCCGGAGATCCTGATCCTCGACGAGCCGACCGAAGGGCTCGACCCGAACCAGCGCGTCGAGATCCGCAGCCTCATCCGCGACGTGGGGACCGACCGCACCGTCCTACTGAGCACGCACGTGATGCAGGAGGTGCGGAAGACGTGCTCGCGCGTCGTCATCATCAACGAGGGGCGCATCGTCGCGGATGGCTCGGTCGACGCGCTCGTCGCCGGGCATGGCGGCGCCCGGGTGATCGTCGAACTCGACGCTCCGGCGGACGCCGCCATGGAGGCCATGGGCGACCTCCCCTCCGTGGCCCGGGCCGACACCCTCGAGACGGACGCGGGCGGGCGCTCCCGGTTCGCGGTCGAGGGCGCTTCCGGCGAGGACCCGCGGCCGGACATCTCGCGACTCGCCGCGGCGCGGGGCTGGCCACTGTGGGAACTGCACCTCGCCCAGGCGAGCCTGGAGGATCTCTTCCACCGGCTCACCGCCGAGAGCGCGGGCCCGGCCGACGAGACGGCCGAGGAGCCCGGCCGCGAGCCCCCCGATGCGCCGTCCGACGAAGCACCGGTTGAGGCCACCGAGGAGGGGGACGGATGATCGGCCGCATTCTCACGGTCGCGAAGCGGGAGTTCGCGGGGTATTTCGACCACGCGACGGCCTACATCCTCCTCGTCATCTTCCTCGGGATCAACTTCTATTTCTACTTTCAGGAGGCCTACGTCCTGGGCGAGGCGTCGCTGCGGCCGATGCTGTCCCTCCTCCCGTGGCTCCTGCTCTTCTTCATTCCGGCCGTCTGCATGCGGTCGTTCGCGGAGGAGCGGAACGCGGGGACGCTCGAGCTCGTGCTCGCACAGCCGATCCAGGTCGTGGAGTTCCTGCTCGGCAAGTTCCTCGGCGTCCTCTTCTTCCTGCTGGTCGCCATGGCGGGGACGCTGGGCATCCCGCTCGGCCTCACGTTGGGCGCCGACCTCCAGTGGGGCGTCGTCTTCTCCCAGTACCTGGGGTCGATGTTCCTCATCTCGGCCCTCATCGCGGTCGGCCTGTGGGCGTCCTCGCTCACGAGGAACCAGGTGACCGCGTTCATCATCGGGGTCACGATCAGCTTCGCCCTCTACCTGATCGGACTCCCCACGGTCACCCTCTCCCTCCCCGGCCCGCTCGCGGCGGCGGCGGCGCGCCTCGGCGTGCTCGGGCACTTCTCGAACGTGGCGCGGGGCGTGATCGACCTGCGGGACGTCCTGTACTTCGCGGCCCTCGGGACGGCGTTCCTCTCGCTCACGTATTTTTCCATCATGCGCGAACGCCTGAGCCGCAAACGGCCGGCGTACGGGCGGCTGCGGGTGGGCGTGCTCGGCCTCGTCGGGATCGCGATCTTCGCCGCGCTGGCGGGCGCGCAGTTGCGCGGGCGGCTCGACCTCACGCCCGGCAAGGTCTACACGCTGTCGCCGCCGACGGCCGACCTGCTGCGCGGCGTGGACGACCTCGTCACGCTCAAGCTCTTCCAGTCCGCCGAACTGCCGGCGCAACTGGCGGCGGTAGGCCGGGACGTGGACGATCTGCTCCGGGATCTCGACGCGACCGGCGGCGCCAACGTGAACCTCGTGCGCCTCGACCCCGACGAGGACCCGGACGCGCAGGAGGAGGCGGGGCTGCTCGGCATCCGCCCCGTGCCCTTCCAGGTCATGGCCGATGACGAAGTGTCGTACCAGGAGCGCTACTTTGCGCTCGCGGTCCAGTACGCCGGCGAGAGCCAGATCATCCCGTTCATCCGGCAGACGGCGGACCTCGAGTACCGTCTCGCCTCGATGATCCGCGCCCTCACGCGGCCGGAACGCCCCACCATCGGGGTCCTGACCGGGCACGGCGAACTGAGCCTGGGCGCAGGGCTTCGCCTCGCCCGCGGCCGCCTCGCCCTGGAGTACGACCTGATGGAGTTCCGCGTCGACTCGACGACCGTGGCGGTGCCGGATTCGATCGACGTCATCGTGATCGCGGGCGGCCAGATGCCGCTGGAGCCCGCGGCGGGCGAGATCCTGAGCCGCTTCGTCGACGCAGGCGGCAGCCTCTTCGTGCTGAAATCCGGCGTGACGGCGGACATGCAGGCGCGCTACGCGGGCCCCACCTTCGATCCGGCGCTCGATTCCCTGCTGCAGGCGCGGGGGCTCGGCATCGTCCCGTCGATGGCGTTCGACCTCGAGCTCCACGAACAGGTGCAGGTTCCGTCCAACTTTGGCGCCGTTGTCCTACCGTATCCGCTGTGGACGCTCGCCCAGCCGGCCTCCGGGCACGTGATCGTGGACGGCGTGGCGAACGTGCCGATCCGGTTCGGAAGCCCGCTCCTCGTCGAGGTGGAGGACAGCACCCTGGTCACCCCGCTGCTCACGACCTCGCAGGCAGGGGGACGACTGGCGACTCCGCTCTCGATCGACGCGATGCAGGACTGGGGGGCGGTCATCGCGCCGGATGGACAGCTCTCCGAGGAAGACGTGGCAATGGAGACGCTGGCGGTCGCCTACACCCAACCGGGCGGGGGCCGCATCGTCCTCGCGGGCTCCTCGTCGCTGATCCACGACGAGACGCTTTCGCAATCGATGTCAGGGCTGGCCGGGATGGTCTTCTTCCAGAACGCGATCGACTGGCTCGCCCAGGACGAGGCGCTGATCTCGATCCGGTCCAAGGACCGAGCGCCCCCGCTCCTCCTCTTCCCCAACGAATGGCTCCCGGATCTGACCCGGTACGGGAACCTGGCCGGCGTCCCGCTGCTCTTCGTCCTCGTCGGCGTGCTGCGGCTCGCGCGGCGGCGGCAGGTGCAGCAGCGCTCCTTCACCGAGGGAGGAGCGCTCACATGAACGCGAAGCAGTTGAAGGTCATCGCGATCGTGCTCGGCGTGGCCGTCCTTCTCACCCTGCCCCGGCTGTTCAGGGGCAGCGGCGAGGAGGGGACGCTGGATGTCGGGGACGGCTTCTCCTTCGCGGTGACGGACACCATCGCGGGCGTGGACATCGTGCTCGCGGACGACGCCGGCACGGTGCGTCTCGAGCGGACGGACGCGGGGTGGACGGTCGACGGATACATGGCGGAGGAACCGAAGATCCGCGACCTCCTGGACGTGATCGGGCGGCTCTCCTCGTCGGAACTCGTCGCGCGCAACCCCTCGAATCACGCGGGCCTGGGCGTCGCGGAGGGCGGCCGGCGCGTCGAGGTGCGGACGGCCGGCGGCGACGTGCAGCAGTTCCATCTCGGGGACCGCGACACGCGCTCCGGGGGCTACTTCGTGCGCCTTCCCGCCGACGACGTCGTCTATCGGCTCGACGGTCCGGCCGGAGGCTACCTGAACCGCGACCGCGACGGGTGGCGGCCGCGCCTGATCGCCTCCGTGGACACCGCCGGCGTGCGCGAAGTCCTCATGCGTCGCGGGGACCGGGAGGCCGTGCTGCGCCGGAGCGACGACGGGTGGCTCGCGGGGGACGCGCCGGCGGACTCGGCGCTCGTGCAGCGGCTCCTCTCCATCCTGCCCTCGGTCTCCGCTTCCGGCTTCCCGACGGTGGAGGAAGAGGCGGCCGCCGACTTCACCCTGCCGGACGGATGGGTCGAAGTGTTCTCGGAGGCGTCCGCGGACGTGACGGGCCGGCAACTCGAACTCTCGATCCTCCTGCTGGAGGACGAGGAGCGCGGAGACTGGGTCGCCCGCCTCGCGGACGGCACGGAAGCCTTCCGGCTCTCCAGCCTCACGGTGAACCGCCTGCTCCCGGAGGCGCTCGTCCCCTCCCCCTAGCGGGTCAGCCGGGCTCGGTCATCGCGCGGAAATCGAGGATGCGGTCGAGTTCCGCCGGGGCGACGAGCCCCTGCTCCAGCACGAGTTCCTTCAGCGTGCGGTCTTCCGCGAGGCTGAGCTTGGCCAGTTCGGCCGCCTTGTCGTAGCCGATGACGGGCGCGAGCGCGGTGGCGAGCGCCGCGGTGGATTCCGCGTTCCGCAGGCAGCGCTCTTCGTTCGCCGTGATCCCGCGGACGCAGCGTTCGGCGAACTCGACGCTCGCGGTGGAGAGAATCCGGACGCTCTCGAGCAGGTTGTGGGCCATCACGGGGATCATGACGTTGAGTTCGAGGTTCCCCGACTGCCCGCCCACGACGATGGCCGCGTCGTTGCCGATGACCTGCGCGCAGACCTGGAGCACCGATTCCGCCATCACCGGGTTCACCTTGCCCGGCATGATGGACGAGCCCGGCTGCACCGCGGGGAGGTTGATCTCGCCGAGACCCGTGCGCGGACCGGACGAGAGCCAGCGCAGATCGTTCGCGATCTTGGTCAGGCTCACGGCGACGGTGCGCAGCGCCCCGCTCGCCTCGACCACCGCGTCGCGCGCCGATTGCGCCTCGAAGTGGTTCGACGCCTCCACGAACTCGACCCCGAGGATCTCGCTCAGCGCGGCCGACATCCGCGCGCCGAAGTCGGCGGGCGTGTTGATGCCCGTTCCCACCGCCGTCCCGCCGATGGCGAGTTCCGCGAGCGCGGGACGGACGGCCTCGACGCGCCGGATCCCGTGCCTCACCTGGCTGGCGTAGCCGCCGAACTCCTGTCCCAGGCGGACGGGCGTCGCGTCCTGCAGGTGCGTGCGCCCCGCCTTGGCGATGTGATCGAACTCCTCGGCCTTCTCCGCGAGCGCCGCGCGCAGCCGCTCCAGCGCGGGCAGCAGCTCGCGCTCGATCGCGACCAGTCCCGAGACGTGGGTGGCGGTGGGGATCACATCGTTCGACGACTGCCCCAGGTTGACGTGATCGTTGGGGTGGACGGGGCTCCGCGAACCCACGACTCCGCCCAGCAGCTGGATGGCGCGGTTCGCGATGACTTCGTTCGCGTTCATGTTCGTCGACGTGCCCGACCCGGTCTGGAAGATGTCCAGCACGAAATGGGAATCGAGTGCCCCGGTCATGGCCTCGCCGGCCGCCCGCTCGATCGCCTCGCCGAGATCGGGATCGAGGAGTCCCAGTTCCCGGTTCACGCGGGAAGCCGCCAGCTTGATCGCGCCGAGCGCCTCGATGAAGCGGCGCCCGAAGCGGAGGTCGGAGATGGGGAAGTTCTGGCGGGCCCGCTCCGTCTGCGCTCCGTAGAGCCGGTCGGCGGGGATCGCCATCTCCCCCATGGAGTCCTTCTCTATGCGATGGTCCATGCGTGGGATGTCCGTGGATTCTTGTCGGTTGGTTGCGTGGCTAGAACTCGATGAGGTCTCCGACGCGGATCCCGTTGGCCTCGAACCACCCCTGGTTCATCTCCAGCGCGTACATGGCGGGCGCGGCCGAGTCGTGGGTCTCCGTGGTCTGCGGTTCCATCTGCTGGATGTCGACGATGCGACCCTCGCGGTCGATGTACGCGATGTCGAGGGGTATGAGCGTGTTCTTCATCCAGAAGCCCAGGGTGCGCTGCTCGGGGTAGACGAACAGCATCCCCTGATTCTCCTCGAGCGACTCCCGGTACATCAGTCCGCGCTGGCGCTCGTCGGCGTCGTCGGCGATCTCGACCTGGATCTCGATCCCGCCCACCCGGAGCGGGACCAGTTCCACGGCCTGGGAGACGGCGCCCGTTCCCGTTTCGGCGGCCTGCCCGCCATTCGCAGAGACGTCGGTGTCGCGAACGCCCGCGTCCGCCGAACCGCACGCCGCCAGGAAGGCCACAAGGGCCGCAGGCAGCCCGAATCCGGGCTCTCTCCATCGTTCTCTCAGCATGTCAGATCATCTTCATCCGGGTCGACTCCGTTGCGGCATCCTCCCCCGGAAGGAAAACTAGCAGACGAGGTTGGGGTATGGAACGAGGTGGCGGGGCCGACGGGAGGGGACCAAGGGAAGGGGGAGCGGCATGATTCTTCCGGATGTCAGAGCTTCCTTCGGACGGGATGACGCGGCCCGACTCGTCTACCTGCTCGCCCGCGAGGGCGAAGATCGGACCCGTCTCGAGACGCTGGTCTCGGAGCGGGGGATCGACGCGCTGCTCGATCACCCCAAGGCGCCCGGCGCGCTCGCCGCCGAACCGGGGCTCTCGGCGCTCCCGCTGGCGCTCTTCTCCTACGTGGCGCTGCGTCACAGCCTGCTCGAAGGCGGCGTCGGGTCCCGCCTCATGGCCGACTACGTGACCTCGATCTTCCTCCACTTCGCGAGGGAGGCGCGGGCGCACCGGATCGCCGACTACGACGACCGCGAGTACCGCTATCTCGTCGACCTGGTGGCGGAGATCGCCGAATCGGACGGTCGCCGCGGCTTTCTGCTCAGCGCCCATCTCGGCAACTTCTCGCTCTGGCTGTCGGGTCTCTTCCCGGACTGGATCTGCACGCGGGAGCGACGGAGAGCGGGACCCGACCTCGGGTACTACGAGGCCATGGGCCAGGCCGGCTTCTCACTGGCCGCCGACGCCCCCTTCGCGCGCCGCCAGCAACTCGACGGCTGCTATCGCGACGCCGCAAAGACCTTCACCGCCCTCCGCGTCGCGCTGAACCGCTTTTCGGACCGGTATCTCACGCCCCGGCCGGCCTCCCCCGTCGATCGCCTGCTGAGGCAGGTCGTGGACGACTTCGAGGCGCGCTGGTTGCAGGCGTGACGAGGGCGCTTATCTTCTCAGCGCGTTGAGAACACCATGACCACGGACACCCTCACCCCCCGACCGCCTCTCGGCTGCGCCGCCGTGATGCTCGGCCTCTTCCGGGCCGCGCTGCAGGAGCATCATCTGCCCGTCACCCATCAGCGGGAAGCGATCTCGCGCGTCCTGTTCGAGTCCGGGCAGCGGCTTTCGGCGGACGAGGTCGTGGAACGCCTGCGGAGCGACGGCGAACGCGCGGGGAAGGCGACCGTCTACCGCACCCTGAGCCTCCTGGTTCGCGTCGGCCTCGCCACGGAGCACGACTTCGACGAGGGCTTCAAGCGGTACGAGGCGAAGGTCGGCGGGGCGCATCAGGACCACCTCATCTGCACGGCGTGCGGTGACGTGGTCCAGTTCGATCGGGATGAACTCAACCGGCTCCAGACGGAGGTCGCCGGACAGTTCGGTTTCCACGTGCTGAAACGCCAACTCAAGCTGTACGGGCTCTGTGCCCGCTGCGAGGTCGAATCCGGCCAGGCGATTCGCCAGGTCAGCTAGCTGGGACAAGACACCAGGAGGTTCCGCTGAGTTCCGCCCATTCGAGACTTCTCAATCTGCTCGCCGAGCGCTCGTTCCGGCTCGGGGATTTCGTGCTCGCCTCCGGCGCCCGGAGCGACTACTACATCGACTGCCGGACCTCGACCATGCACGCGCACGGACAGGTGCTGATGGGCGAGGTCGGCCTCGCGGCCATCCGTGACGCCGGACTCCGGCCGGATGCGGTCGGCGGCCTCACGATGGGCGCGGACCCGCTGGCCTACGCCATCGCCGCCGCCAGTTGGCGCGCGGGGGATCCGATCCACGCGTTCTCGGTCCGCAAGCGCGCCAAGCGACACGGCAAGGGACAGCTGATCGAGGGCTGCTTCGAACCCGGCGCCCGGGTCGTCGTCGTGGAGGACGTGATCACGACCGGCGGATCCGCCTTCCAGGCCGTCGAGGCGGTGAATCGGGCCCGCGGCGAGGTGCTCGGGGTGCTCGGCCTCGTGGACCGCGAGGAGGGGGGAAGAGCCACGCTGGAGGGGGCCGGTCTGCAGACCATGGTACTTTACACTGCGAGCGATCTCAGGGCGGCTGTGGCCGCCAAGTCCGCCAAGGAGAGTGAGACGTGTCCGACAAGGATCTCCTGACATTCACGGACGCCGCCAGCGAGCGGATCCGAACGTTCATCGACGAGGACCCCGCGGAAGGTCTCGCGGTACGCGTCAGCGTCCAGAACGCGAGCCCCATCGCGCCGGAATACGAGATGGCGCTCATCGAACCTTTCGAGCGGGAAGCGGAGGACCAGTCGTTCGACGCCCCCGGCTTCGAGGTCGTCGTCGATTCGAAGAGCGCGGACATTCTCTCGGGAACCCGCATCGACTGGGTCGAGTCGCTCCAGGGCTCGGGCTTCCATTTCAACAACCCCAACATCCAGCCGCTCGGCTCCGCGCCGCTGGACGGACCCCTCGTCGACCGCGTGCGCCGCGTCATCGACGAGCAGATCAACCCGGGGGTGGCATCGCATGGCGGGACCGTGCGCCTCGTCGACATCCGCGACAACGTCGTCTACGTGACGATGGGGGGCGGCTGCCAGGGCTGCGGCATGGCCTCCGTGACGCTCACCCAGGGCATCAAGCAGATGATCCGGGACGCGGCGCCCGAGATTGTCGACGTGCAGGACGTGACGGACCACGCCGCCGGCAGCAACCCCTACTACGCCTAGCAGCCCGACGTCGTCGTCGGCTACTTCTTCCTGCGCGGCTTGAGAAAGACGTGCAGCACCGTCGCGACCACGGACATGACGAACGCGCCGCCGATGGCCGTGACGAGACCGGCGAGTTCGAACCCCGGGATCAGTGACGCCGCCAGGTAGAACATCAGGCCGTTGAGGACGAAGTAGAACAGTCCCAGCGTCAGGACCGTGATCGGGAAGGTCACAAGACGCAGGATCGGCCGGACCACCGCATTGATGAGGCCGATCGCGAGCGCCCCTCCGACGAGCGCTTCCGGACTGTCGACCCGGACCCCGGCGAGGAGCCGCGCCGTCGCGTACAGCGCCGCCGCGTTGACCAGCCAGCTCCGGATCAGACCCATCAATCGCCGCCCGCGGCGGGCGCCGTCAGAAGCCGGGCGTCAGGTTGAACTGCCAGAGCCAGCCCTTTCCGGGGCGGTCGAAGGGCCGGACGAAATTGATTTCCGCGATCATGAGGCCGAAGACGTTGACCCTCGTGAGGAAGCCCGCGCTCGACACCCAGGTCCGGTCCTCGAACGAGCAGTTTGCATCCGGGCAGTTCAGGGGCGTCTCGCCCGACCATGCCTTGCCCATGTCATAGAAGAGGCCGACCTCGACCGGCGGTACGCCCGGGGCCCGGACCACGCCGATCCCGCCCAGGAGGGGAAGCCGCAGTTCCAGGTTGCCCACCGCCACGCGGTTGCCGATGAGGTTCCCGATGAGAGGACAGCTGAAGAACCCGGCCTGGCCGCTCGCGACCGTGCACTCGGCGACATCGATGGACCGGTTGTCGTACCCGCGAATGAGGGATGGCACCCCGAGATAGAGTCGGCCCAGGCGGGGGTCGTCCGACCCGCCCCCCCAGCGGCCGAAGTGGAGGGCCCGTCCGGCGACCGTGAACGGCCCCGCGCGGACGTATCGGCGAACGTCCCCCGTCACCGTCAGGAAGTCCACCGTTCCGATGGCGGGCTCCACCTCCAGCCGGTAGCGCTGCCCGGCGATCGGGCTCGTGCCGCCGAAGATCGAACTGTCGTATACGAGCGCAGCGCTTGCGCTCGCGCTGTACAGCGACGCAAAGGCACAGGGCTGACTGTTGAACGTGAACGCCAGCACGTCTCCCGCGCAGTCCTGCAGATCCGTGACCTCGTTGACCAATGGCTGACCCGTGAAGGCGTCAAACGCGATTTCCTCGATCTCGCCGGAAAAGTCGATCTGGCGTGCCGAGGCGGAGAACTCGACGCGCGAGTTCCGGTTGAAGGGATAGGCGACGATCCCTGTCAACTCCCGGTTGATCTCGAACCAGCGGAAGTCCCGAATGATGTTCACGGCCCTGCCCCCGGCCAGAACCGGCTGGAACCCGATCTGGCGCGTGACGAACGGCACCTGCCCCCCGATGAAGGCCCAGTTCCAGCGACTGGACCGGTTCTCGTAGCCTGCGAGGGCCGCCGTGCCCTGAAGCAGATCCCCGAAGCTCGTGTTGACCTGGAGGATGGTCTGGAGGGTGCGGTTGCCGAGCAGGTCCGAGAAGAACATCGACGCGCCACCCGCGAAGAAGACCCCGAAGTCGCTCGCCCCGAAGGCGATGGTGGGCTGCGAGATGAAATCGAGGGACAGCGGGGACCGGAACTCGGCGTCCTCGAAGGTGATGGGGTCGGCCAGACCGAGGCGGGCGTTGTCGAGCAGTTCCGCGTGCGCGGTCGACAACCGCTCGCGCGGCGGGATGATCGAGGCGTCGACGCCCACGAGCATCTCGGGCGCCGGCACCCCGGCCAGGACGTCCGGGTCGTCGATCACGTAGATCTCGTAGCTGAACGGCCCGCCCTTGTTCACGCTGAACGCGACGTCGCCCGTGCCGCGGGCCACGGACACGGCCGGGCTGATGGCCGTGAGGCCGCTCACGCCGGTCCACAGGTCGGTGACCAGGTACCGCTCCCGCGTCTCGAGGTCGAGCCGGTAGAGATTGGCGATCCCGTCGTGGTCCGACACGAAGTACAGGCTCCGGCCGTCCGGGGACCACTGCGGATTGTAGTTCCGGAACTGGTCGTCGAAGCCCGGCAGCGGCTCAATGTCCCCGCTCTCCAGATCCAGCAGCGCGACCTGGTACGTCCCCGGGACGAGCAACTCCAGGTCGGTCGTGAAGCGGTCGGTCGCGAACGCCACCGACCGGCCGTCGGGCGACCAGGCGGGCTGGAGGTCGGCGTACGGGTCCTCCGTGAGCCGCCGGAGCTGCCCGGTTTCGATGTTGATCACGTACAGGTCCGTGAACCCTCCGGAGTGGCCGCTGAACGCGATGTGCGACCCGTCCGGCGACCAGCTCGGCGTGAAGATCGCGCCCAGCTGAAACCCCTCGATCGGGATCTCCCCGACGATGCTCCCGCTCTCGGCCTCCATGATCGTGAGCAGCGGATTCCCCGTCTTGATGCCGGCGACCGCGAAGAGCTGGCCGTTCGGATGCCAGTCCCCGGCCGAATGGATGAACTGGAGGCTCTCGAAGTGCGGGTCGACCGCGTTGTTCGTGAGGCGGCGCTTCACTTCTCCGGTGCGCGCGTCGGCCCCGAACATCTCGATGGAGAAGAGGTCGCTCTGCGAGACGTAGACCATGTCCAGGCCGTTGGGACTCAGCGCCGGGCCCAGGTGGAGCTTCCCCTCATCGGGCGGCTCGTAGACGACGCGGCGACCGTAGTCGTCCGGGGAGCGCGTCTCCTGACGCGCGTCCGCGAAATACGTCTCGAGTTCGTTCTTCCAGCGGTCCGAAAGCTCTCCGATCGGCACCTCGAGGACGGCTTCGATCGCCGCCAGCGCGTTCCCCGTGCGCGCGGCGAGGTTGAGAATCCGGCCGATCCGGTCGTCTCCGAACGCCCCGCCGATGTAGGACCAGAAGGCGTGGCCGTACCGGTACGGGAAGTACCGCCTGTCCGCGAGTTCCGGGATCGTCGGGAACCCGTCTTCCAGATCCAGGGCATCCCGCATCCACATCGTCGTGAACGGGTCGATGGGTCCGATCGAGAGGTACTCGGCCATGCCTTCGATGAACCACAGCGGGAGCCGGATCGCGCCGGGCACGTCCAGCCCGGGGCCCCCGGTCCCCTGCCCCGTCATGTCGAACTGGAAGGCGTGCACGAGTTCGTGGCCGAGCAGGTGATCGGTCTCGTGGAGCGACACCATCATCGGCATGACGAGCCGCCGCTTCAGGATCTCCGTGAAGCCCTGCGTGCCTTCGTCGATGAACTGGCCGGAGGTGTTCGTCTGCTCGAAGTCCGGATGGTCGGCGTAGAGGATGATCGGCTGGCGCTGGCGGAACTCGTGATTGAGCACCCGGGAGAGGCGGGCGTACCAGCGCTCCGCAAGGCGGCCGACCATCTGCGCGCCGGCCGCGCTTTCGTCGTAGTAGTAGATGTCGAAGTGCTGCGTCTTGAGCACCTCGAAGTCGAACGACTCGTAGACCACCTTGTTCCGGCCGAAATACCGGCCGGCCTGCCCCTCCAGCGCCTCGGCGGCGGGACCCGAGAAGACCGCGAGGGCGGCGAGCGCGACGAGCGCGTGAGTTCTGCGAAGCATACATCCTCCACCAGGAGACCGCTGCCTCCGGCCTTCCCGGGTTCCTGGACCCCGGGAGACCGTGCCGCCTCGCGGACGGCAAGCAGTCAGGGGGTGCCGAAAGCTACCCGAGGCACCCAACCTTCGCTATTCCGCACTAGCACGACTCAAGTGGGGGCGAGGTCACGGCCGTACCGGCAGGCGGCCTCCCCCGGCAGTCAGGGCTGCCAACCGTCAGCAGCGGCGCATGAACCCGCCCAGCGTGTCGCGCGCGCGGCCGGCGGCCGGCTCATCGGCGAAGGGGCCGGCCACGACGCGGTACATGTTTTCGTACGGCTCGATCGAGGCTTCGAACCCTCCCCGCACGACCTCCTGCCGCTTCGCCTCGGCGTTCCGGCGCTCCCGAAAGGAGGCGACCTGGACGACGACGCAGCCGCCGCGCGCGGAGACCGGGGTCGCCGTCCCGATGACGGTGATCCGGACGCGCGCCGTACCGGGCCCGATCATCTCGAGCTCCCTCGCCGCCCCCCGGGAAAGGTCCAGGATGCGGCCGGCTACGAACGGGCCGCGGTCGGTCACGTCGAGGTCGATGGAGCGCCCGTTGTCGAGGTTGTCTACCCGGATCCGGGTCCCGAACGGGATCGTCTGGTGGGCGGCGGAGATGGCATCCATGTCGTAGGTGTTGCCGGCCGCCGTGGTCCGACCGTGAAACGGCTCGCCGTACCACGAGGCGATGCCGGTCTGCGTCCAGCCGACGGCGTAGAGCGACGGGTCGGCGGACGGGGTCGGGTCGGCGGACGGCGTCGTCGCGAGGGGGACGGACCACACGCAGGCCTGGCCGGAGAGCGCGGCGGCCAGCGCCACGCCGAGCGCCCCGCGCCGGCTCAGAGCGGCCCTCGCTCCCACGGCCCCCAGATGGCGAACGTCTGGCCGAGATGCCCCGGGCCCATCGAGATCGTGTCTCCCTGGAGGTTGATGAACAGCGTCCGGCCATCCGGACTGAAGCAGGCGCCGGCGAACTCGCGCGCGTTCAGGAGATTCCGGGCGAAGGGGAAGATCTCCCCCGCGGGCGACAACCCCCGGAGGTGCGTCTCGCCCGAGTTGTCCTCGCAGATGAGGATCCCGCCGCGGGGACTCACCGTGAGGTTGTCCGGACCGGAGAGCACATCTTCCGACGGCGACTCGAAGACGAGCGCGAGCGCCTCTTCGTCCGGCACGTACCGCCAGACCTGGCCCAGTTGGGCGTCGCCACCGTTCGTCGCGTGGAAGTAGATGCTCCGGTCCGCGTGCCAGCAGCCCTCGAGCCGGGAGAACCGCGCCCCGCCAGCCTCGAATCCCTCCAGCCACACCGTGGTCGCGCTGCGCTCGGCTTCGGGGGGGTCGGGGTTCTCGATCGGCACCCATTCGACCCCGCGCCACTCGCCCGGCCGCTGGCCGGTGCGGAGATCCACCTGCGGCGCCCCCCGCACGGCGAGCATCTCCAGCACGCCGCCGTCCCGGAGAACGCCGGGCGTATGCGGCCGAAAGCGATAGAACCCGGAGCGGCGGTTGTAGTCCTCCGTCTCGTAGACGAACCCCGTCACCGGGTCCACCGCGACGGCCTCGTGCGTGAACCGTCCCATGTCCCGCAGCGGCTCGGCCCGGACCGGTTCGTCCGCGTCGGCGGGGACCTCGAACACGTACCCGTGCGGGAGGGTCCAGCCGCGACCCTGTCCAAACGTCGTTTCCTCGCACGTCAGCCAACTGCCCCAGGGCGTCGTCCCCCCCGCGCAGTTGATCATCGTCCCCCCCGCGCTCACGAAGTCGCGCACGAGGACCGCACGCCCATCCGCCTCGAGCCGGACCTCCAGCGTCGTCGTGCCGCCGCCCGCGAGCGGGTCGTATGCCAGTTCGGGGGACACGAGCGGGACCGCGACGCCGGGCGGGTCCTGATCCTCATGGTTTCGCACCAGGCGGACGACCTCGTCGCTCACCGGAAAGAGCCCCATTCCGTCGTGCGCGCGGGGCGTGGGCCGGCCATCGGACATCGGACGGCCCTCCACGCTGAGGAGGACGTAGGAAAACCCTTCGGGGAGGGCGAGTTCCGGACCCGCGGGGCGCAGAGGTCCATATGCGGCCGATCCGCGCGCCGTCCCGGGCGTGGACGCGGCCGCCGGCCGGGCACGCGCCGCGAGCCCCGCGAGCGAAGGCGCGAGCGCCGCGGTCCCGGCCCACCGTCCGGCGCGGCGCACGAAGTCTCGTCTATCCATATTGTTCAGCGGTTCCTCCGTGACGCCCGGGGCGGCACCCGCGGCATGTTGCGGAGTATCAGCGAATATCGGGGTCGCCGGCTTTCGGACCGGCCCCCGGATTCAACGCGAATCGGACGGGGAGTATTCTACCTGCGTGCGACGGCGGAGAGAACCATCGGAGAGGAGAGAGATCGACATGCGGCACCTGCTCTTGCGCCTTCCGGGGCCTGTCCTGTTTCTGGTCATCGCGAACTCGGCGGCGGCCCAGTCGTTCGCCGATTTCTGTCCGGGCGGCGACGAAGCGACGCAAGCGGCCGTCGTCGGCTACCTGACGGATCCCGAGGCGCAGACCGTCGTTCCCGGCGCGACCGTCGCCGCCAGCTGGGTGCAGGACAATGCCAGGCAGCGCATCGAAGTCCAGACCAACCTGGAAGGCCTCTACATCATGTGCGGTCTGCCGAAGGACATGGAGGTCTCGCTGCGGGCCCTCCTCGGCGACCGGCGCGGCGAGGCCGTCGCCTACGGGACGGCGGCGGCGCTCGCGCAGCAGGACCTGTTCATCTCGCTCACCGGCGAGCCCGACGTGAGGGAAGAGGTCGGATCGCTCGCGGGAGGGGGGAGCGGGGGCTCCGGGCGGGCGTTCAGCTCCGAGATCATTCGCGCCGACGATCTCCTCGACCTGCCCGAAATGAGCGTGTACGACCTCCTGCGGCGGCACCAGCTTCTGAGGTTCGAGCGCGTGAGCGGCGTGGGGGAGGTGATCCTGCTCATGGCCGCGACGTCGAGCGCCCGCGCCGGCTCGATGCAGTCGGTACAACTGAGGATCAACGAGCGGCGGGAACCCGACGCGATCGGGGCGATCCGCGACCTGTCGATCGATGACATCAGCCGGATCGAGATCCTGACGCGTACCGAGGCGTCCGCGCGCTACGGCGGAGACGGCTTCGTCGGCGCGATCGCCATTACGACGCGAGACCGCTAGCGACTCATCGCCGCCACCCTCGTGCGGCTCAGGGCACGAGCCGCACGAGATCCGTCCACGTCGTCCGCTCGATCTCGTCCACCGCCGCCGCGCGCGCCTCGATGCCGGCGGCGAGCCGCGCCAGCAGGTCGAGTTGTCCCTGCGTGGGCGGGCCATCTCCCATTGAAGCGAATCCCATCAGCCGCGCCAGCTTGCTGTCGATGCCGGTGGGGTTCGCGATGAGGTCCTGACCGGCGCGAGCCCGGTACTGCACGAGGCGTTCCTCGACGGGGTATAGTTCGCCGTTCAACTCCGAGAGCGCGGCCCGCAGGCGGTCTCCACCCCCGCCGCGCTCCACGGCCTGTTCGGCCCGGGTCCGCAGGTCGCGGATCCTCGCCACGAGTTCCATCGTCTCGGTCAGCCGGTCCCTCGCTTCGAGCAGGAACTCGAACTGTGCGCGCAGTTCGTCGTCCGTCACGTCCACCCTCGGGTCGCGTACGACCGTGAACGGCTGCGCAAGTGTACGGTCGCCGAGGTCGAGCTCGACGGTGTAGTCGCCGGGCGGCACGCGGGGACCCTGGGCGCTTCCCTGGAAGACGGCGTCGTCGAGCACGTCGGCCGGCTCGACGCGCAGGTCCCACACGAAGGTGTGCGCGCCGGCATCGGCGGATAGCCTCGCGCCCGCGCCGCCGAGGCCGAAGAAGTCCATCCCCGCCGACGCCGGCGCCGTTTCGCTCGAGAACTCGCGGATCAGCGCTTCTCCTTCGCGGACCCGCAGCGTCACTCCGCCCGGCACGGCTTCCGGCAGGTAGTACGGGATCACGACGCCGTCCGGCGGATTTGCGCCCGCGGGATCGCCCGCGCCCGGCCGACCCATGGTCGAGAACATGGCGGCGGGCGAGGCGCCCGGGTTGAAGCGGGTCGTGGCCGGCGGACGGAAGAGCCTCGGCTCGCGCGCCGATTCCCCGGCCGCGAGCTGATGGAGCAGGTCCACGTTGTCCAGCACCCAGAACGAGCGCCCGTGCGTCGCCGCCGCGAGATCCCCGTCCCGGAGCACGAGGTCGTGGATGGGGACGACCGGGAGGTTGAGGCTCAGCGGCTGCCAGGAGTCCCCGGCGTCGAACGAAACATGGACCGTGCGCTCAGTGCCGGCGTACAGGAGCCCGGCCCGGCCCGGATCCTCCCGGATCACGCGAGTGAAGTCGTTGTCCGGAATTCCCGTCACGATCCGGGTCCACGTCCCTCCGTAGTCGGTGGTCCGGTACAGATATGGCGCGTGGTCCGAGAGCTTGTACCGCGTCGCGGCGACGTATGCGGTCGCGGGATCGTGCAGCGACGGCTCGAGGATGGAGATCAGCGCGAACTCGGGCAGATCCGGGATCGTCACGTTCTCCCAGTTCGCGCCGCCGTCGCGCGACACGTGGATGTATCCGTCATCCGATCCTGCCCACAGGAGCCCCGGCTCGAGCGGCGACTCGGCGAACGCGAAGATCGTCGCGTACCACTCGGGACCGTAGGCCTCCCGCGTGATCGGCCCCCAGTATTCTCCCGTTTCCTCATCTTCGTACGCCGGTGTCGGCTCCAGCGTCCTCGGGTCGGCGCGCGTGAGGTCGGGGCTGATGACCTCCCAGCTGTGACCCTCGTCCGTCGTCCGGTGGACGTGCTGCGAGGTCACGTAGAGGATGTCCGGATCGTGGGGCGACGTCATCACCGGGTACGTCCACCAGAACCGGTAGTTGATGTCCGCGGAACCCCAGCCGTAGTGCGTCTCGGGGTTCGGGGAGATGTCCCGCACCTGCCGGTTGCGGTGGTCGTACCGGTACACCCAGTGATGATCCCCCGCGTAGACGATGTTCGGATCCTCGGTGTTCACGGCGATGTAGCCATCTTCGCCCCCACCCACCGTGTACCAGTCTTCGATGCTGATGCGGCCGAAGTCCGAGCGGACGGGGACGGAGATCGACGTGTTGTCCTGCTGGGAAGCGTAGAGCCGGTACGGAGTCTGGTGGTCGGCGGTCACGTGGTACATCTGCGCCGTCGCCTGGTTGAGAAGACTCGACCACGAGAGGCCGCCATCGAAACTCACCGAGGCGCCGCCGTCGCTCCCGTTGACCATCCGCCGGGGATTCGCGGGATCGATCCACAGGTCGTGGTGATCCGGGTGCGGCGTGAACACGCGCTCGAAGGTCTCGCCGCCGTCCGTCGACTTCCAGAGGAAGACGTTGAGGACGAAGACCGTGTTCTCGTCGCCGGGGTCCGCGACGATGTGGTGGTAGTACCACGGGCGCTGGAGGAGGTTGGCGTCCTCGTTCACGCGCGTCCACGTCTCACCCGCGTCGTCGGAGCGGAAGATCCCCTTCGCTCCGCGCGCCGCGTCGACGATCGCCCACAGACGACTTGAGTTCCGCGGCGAGACGGTGATGCCGATCTTTCCCTTGAGACCCGACGGGAGGCCGGGGTTGTCGGTCAGTTCGGTCCACGTGTCGCCGCCGTCCGTGCTCTTGAAGAGTCCGGTGCCGGGGCCCGCGCTGCGGAAGCCCCACGGGAAGCGCCTCAGTTCGAGAAGCGACGCGTACAGGATGTCGGGGTTCGCCGGATCGAGGACGAGATCGATCGCGCCCGAGTTCTCGTCCCGGTACAGGACCTTCTCCCAGGTCGCGCCGCCGTCGCGCGTGCGGTAGACGCCGCGCGCCTCGCTCGCACCCCATGAGTCGCCGAGCGCCGCCACCCAGGCGATGTCGGGGTTCGCCGGATGTATGCGCACGCGGGCGATCTGAAGCGTCTCCGCGAGCCCGAGGTGCCGCCAGCTCGCGCCCCCGTCGTCGGAGCGGTAGACGCCGTCGCCGTGCGAGGCGTTGCCGCGGAAGCACGTCTCGCCCATGCCGACGTAGACGATGTCGGGGTGGGAAGGGCTGACCTCGACGGCCCCGACGGAGCCCGTGCCGAAGTAGCCGTCGGAGACGTTCCGCCAGTTCGCCCCGCCGTCCCCGGTCTTCCAGACGCCGCCGCCGGCGGTGCCCTGGTAGAAGACGAGATCGTCCGTGGGGTGGCCAGCCACGCCGAGCACGCGGCCGCCGCGGGTGGGCCCGATCGAGCGCCATTCGAGGAGATCGAGCCATGCGTCGTCGACGGGCTGGGCGCGGGCGCCCGGGGAAGCGGAAGTGCCGAGCAGCGCCAGTGCGAGCAGGGTCCATACGATTCGGGTCGTCGGTCGGAGTCGGGCCATGCGGGATTCTGCCACGGGTTGCCGTATCCTTCGGGAGTCGTCCGGTGCGGCCGAGCATCGAATCTTGCGCTCCGCCCACGCGCCGTACAGCGCGGGGTGGGTGGGTGGCGCCGCCGCCCGGATCCGGTGCCGCATGTTGGCGCTCGGCCGGAGCGCGTGAGAACATGCGGGATGACCGACCGTTCGAACGGTGCGCGGTTCGCGCTCGGGACGCTGCTCCTCGCCGGTGCCGCGACGTACTCGGCCACCGCGCCCAGCGCCGCCGAGGCGCAGGCCGGACAGGCGGGGCGCACACCCCCGGACACTCTCGCTCGGGCGGCCCACGAGCGAGAGACGGCGGCCGTCGAGGTGCTTTCCCGCGCCGAGATTCTCGAGACCGGACAGGCGGAACTCGCTTCGGCCCTCAACGAACTCCTGCCGTCCGCCTACTTCCCGCGCCGGCAGGTCGCGGACCTCACGTCGGGCGTCCGGCCCTTCCAGCTGCGCGGGCTGTCGCCGGACCACACGCTCGTCCTCGTGAACGGGAAGCGCCGCCACGCCACGGCGGTAGTGCACACGCTGGGCGCCGGCGCCTTTACGGGAGCGAGCGGCGTGGACATGAACGCCTTCCCGCTGCAGGCGATCGACCGGGTGGAGGTCGCGCGCGGCGGGGGCACGACGCGGCACGGCGCCGACGCGATCGCCGGGGTCATCGACCTGCGCCTCCGGAACGCGGTCTCGGCGCCGGAGTTCATCGCCTCCGTCGGCCACCACTTCCCGGACGAATGGGATGACGACGGGCTTCGCTACGACTTCTCCGGGAACTGGGGGCTGGGCGTCGGCCGCGGCGGCGTCCTGAACCTCACCGGCGCGTTCAGCCGGCGGGAGCCGACGAACCGCGCGGGGGCCGACGGCCGCGACCAGATCCTGCCGGGGGACGCGGACTTCGTCGACCGGGGCGTCGTCATCCTCAAGCACAACGAGGTGGCGCAGCCGAACCACCTGTGGGGAGACGGCGAGTCCTCGAACTTCATGGTGTTCGCCAACTTCGAACTCCCCCTCGCGGCGGCGGGCGACGGCCCCGGCGGCGCGGAGCTCTACGCCTTCGGAGGCTACACCCGGCGCCGGGACCGGCACGCCGGCTTCTTCGTGCGCTCGATGGACGACCGCAACTGGCCGCGGATCCATCCGCTCGGCTTTCTGCCGCGCTTCGACGCAGACACGCGGGACGTGTCTCTCGTCACCGGCTTCCGGCGGGGCTCCGAGGCAGACGCGGGGGCCGGCTGGAGTTGGGACCTGAGCGCCCAGTACGGCTCGAACCGGGTCGACCACGACCTGTTCGACACGCTCAACCCGTCGCTCGGGCCCTGCCTCGAATCGGCGTGCGCGCCCGGCGCGGACGGAATCCCCGGGACCGCGGACGATCCGGGGATTCCGAACCGGACCCGGTTCTCCACGGGCGCGCTCGAGAACCACCAGTTGCTCGCGAACGCGGACATCGGGCGCCGGATCGAGACGGGACTCGGCGCGGGGCCGGCAAGGGTCGCCCTCGGGGCGACGTTCCGCCTCGACAGCTACCGCATCCTGGCGGGGGAACCCGCGTCGAGGGTGGACGGCTTCCACCCGACCCAGAGCGGCGGCATCGCGCCGGCGGGCTCTCAGCGCTTCACGGGCTTCCGGCCGGAGGAGACCGGGATCTGGCACCGGTCGAGCTTCAGCCTCCACGGCCAGATCGACGCGCCGCTCCTGCGGCCGCTCCTGCTCTCGGCGACGGGACGCTACGAGCGCTTCAGCGACGTCGGCGGCGCGGTCAGCGGGAAGCTGGGGCTGCGCCTGGCCCTCTCCGACGCCGCCGCCTTCCGGGCAAGCGCGTCCACGGGATTCCGGCCGCCCGCGCTGAGCCAGTCGCACTACGGACACGTCTCGGCGGGGCGTCGCGAAGACCCGGACGAGCCGGGCGCGATCGCCGGGTTCGAGGCGGGCATGTATCCGGTGGACGCTCCGGAGGCCGGGGCGGTCGGCGCTTCGCCCCTCCGAGGCGAGACGTCGCGCTCCCTCAGCGCGGGGTTCGTGGTCGCGCCGGTCGACGATCTGCACTTCACGGTCGACGGCTACGCGACGGACGTCGACGACGCGATCCTCCTCTCCAACCCGCTCGCGGAAGGCGCCAGCGGCCTGGTCGATCACCTGCTGGCGGGCTTCGCCGCGGAATCGGTCCGTTTCTTCGCCAACGCGATCGACCTGCGCTCGTACGGCATCGACGCGACGCTCACGTGGGGGCGGCGGCTCGGGGACGCCTCACGCCTCGAACTCGGGGCCTCGGCGGGCTGGGGGCAGGTGCGCGGGCGCTGCCCGGAGGGCGATATCGCGGCCTGCGCGAAGGAGAACGAGGCGCTGCGGGACGAATCGTTCAGAATCTACGACGGATTCGACGTCTACTTCCTCGAGGAGGGGCGCCCGGACTGGCGCGGCAGGTTCGGGACGAGGTTCACGAGCGGCGCGTTCGAGTTCGGCCTCGGGGCGAACGTCTACGGGGCGCAGGAGGAACTGCGCGCGCTCGGCGTGGGAGAGCACCCCCACCGGATCCGGCTCCTCGAGCCGAAGGTCACCTTCGATGCGGGAGTCCACGTCGACCTGGCGGGAGCGTGGCGCCTCACGTTCGGCGGCGAGAACCTCTTCGATGCCTTCCCGACGCGGGTGGACGCGTTCGGAGGGATCTTCCCCTACCGCTCGTTCTCGGCGATGGGGTTCAACGGCCGCTACCTGTACGCGCGCCTGCAGATCTCCTAGCTAGCCGGGCCGACCCGGGGCTGGGTCAGGGCTGGCTCCCGGAGTCCGGCCAGGGAGGGCCCTGCTCGGGCGACACGCGGCCCATGCCCATGTACACGAACTTCTGGATGCGCTTCCCGTCGTACGTCTCGGTCGTGTAGACGTTGCCCCTCGAGTCGGTCGCGACGCTGTGGACGCCGATGAACTGTCCCGGCTGGCGGCCTCCGTCGCCGAACATCGTCAGCACCTCGAGCGAGGCCCGGTCCATGACGTAGACGCGGTGGTTCGATCCGTCGGCGACGTACATGTACCGCTGTTCGGGATCGCGCGAGAACGCGAGGTCCCAGGTCGAACCCGCGCCCAGCGTGCGCGGCGCAATCATCGCTTCGTCGACGAACGTCCCGTCACGCTGGAAGACCTGGATCCGGTCGCTGGCGCGGTCGCAGACGTAGATCAGGCCGTCAAGCGAGGGGTCGGCGCAGTGCACCGGCGTCCGGAACTGCGGGGAGGGGGGCGCGTCCGGGTCGTAGAGGGGCGGCGGGGTGTCGTCCGGCGCGTTGCCGTACGCGCCCCAGTAGCGCTTGAAGGCGCCCGTCGACGCATCGAGCACCGCCACGCGGCGCCCGCCGTAGCCATCGGCGACGTACGCCTCGTTGGCCTCGGCGTCGAAGGCGACCTTCGCCACGCGATTGAAGCGGGTTTCGCTGTGGCTGTCGGGCTCCTGCCCCAGGGCCGGCTGCCCGTAGGAAGCGAGGAACTCGCCGTCGCGCGAGAACTTGAGGATGTGCGAGTCGCTCGCCCCGTTTCCGCCGATCCAGACGTTGTCCATGTGGTCGACGGTGATCCCGTGGTTCGACTCGGGCCACACGTAGTCGTCGGAAGGACCTCCCCACGAGTTCACGAGATTGCCCTCGGGATCGAACACGAGCACTTCCGGGGCCGCCCGGCAGCACTCGCTGGTCGGCGGATCCGCGTCGAGTCCCAGTTCCGTTCCGGGGTTGATGGAGGCGCGGCGATGGATGATGAAGACGTGGTCGCGGGAGTCCACGCCGACCCCGACGGTGGAACCGAGAAGCCAGTGTTCCGGCAGCGGCTTGGGCCAGAACGGATCCACCTCGAACATCGGCGCCTCGACGCCCTGTCCCGTCGCGTCGGCCGAGCCCGCGTCGTCCATCGCGGCCTGCCCGCAGGCGAGCGCAATGACGGCGCCGGCCGCCACACCGCCGATGAGGGTTCGCCGCCTCACTGGTCGCCGCGCGGCCAGGGCGGTCCCTGGTGCTCGGCCGGTACCGGGCCCATGCCCATGTACACGAACTTCTGGACGCGCTTCCCCTCGTAGGTCTCCGTCGTGTAGATGTTGCCGTTCGAGTCCGTCGCGATGCTGTGGACGGCGAAGAACTGGCCCGGCTGCCGGCCGCCGTCGCCGAAGCTGGTCAGGATCTCGAGCGAGGCGCGGTCCATGATGTAGACCCGCATGTTCTTGCCGTCGGCGACGTACATGTACTTCTGGTCCGCGTCGCGCGAGAAGGCGACGTCCCACGTCGACCCGTCGCCCAGAGTGCGCGGCGCGATCCGAACCTCATCGACGTACGTGCCGTCCGTCTGGAAGACCTGGATGCGGTCGTTGGGGCGATCGCACACGTATACGAGGCCATCGAGCGAAGGCTCCGCGCAGTGCACGGGCGTGCGGAACTGCTCGATGAGGGGCGCGTCGGGATCGTAGGGCGGCGTCCGCGTGTCGTCGGGCGCGTTGCCGTAGGCGCCCCAGTAGCGCTTGAAGGCGCCGGTCGACGCGTCCAGCACCGCGACGCGGCGACCGCCGTAGCCGTCCGCCAGGTAGGCCTCGTTGGCCGCGGCGTCGAACGCGAGCTTGGCGACCCGGTTGAAGCGCGTCTCGCTGTGGCTGTCGGGCTCCGGTCCCGCCTCCGGCTCGCCGTAGGAGGCGAGGAACTCGCCGTCGCGCGAGAACTTCAGGATGTGCGTGTCGTTGGGCCCGTTCCCGCCGATCCACAGGTTGTCCATGTGGTCGACCGTGATCCCGTGGTTGGAGCCGGGCCACACGTAATCCTCGGAGGGGCCGCCCCAGGCGTTGACGAGGTTTCCTTCGGGGTCGAACTCGAGCACGGGGGGCGCCGCGCGGCAGCACTCGCCGATCGGCGGGTCGGCGTCGGCCCCGCCCTCGGTGCGCTCGGTGAGGTTGCCCCGGTGCACGATGAAGACGTGGTCGCGCGAGTCGACGCCCACGCCGATCGCCGAGCCGAGCACCCAGTGGTCCGGCAGCGGTTTCGGCCAGAACGGGTCCACCTCGAACATCGGCGCCTCGACGCCCTGTCCCTCGCTCGCCTGGGCCCCGTCGTCCATGGCCGCCTGGCCGCACGCCAGCGCGAGGGCGATGCCCGCGACCACGCCGAAGATGAGGGTTCGCCGCTTTCCGTTCATGGCCGTCTCTCCTTGCGGATCCTGAGTCGCTCCCGGGTCGCCCGATTCCGACGCTTGCCGATCGATTCACGCTACCGATGCCGTCCGCGTTCGTCCAGAGATCGGCCGGGGTCGACGGCGCGCGCCGGCCGCGCCATCGTGACGGGATGAAACAACGAGGTAAGACGCGCGGTCCGACCCGGCGCACCGCGACCCTGATGGGGTGCGTGCTTGCGCTCTACGGTCTGACGAGTCTGGCCGGGGCGGCGCGGGCGGCGCCGGATCCGGCGACCGAGGCGGTCGCTGCCGTGCCGCACGAGATTCCGGCGGACGTCACGGTGCAGGCCTTCGTCACGCCGGAGGGTTCCCGCCTCCGCTTCCTCGTGCGGGCGCCGCTCGAGGCGATGCGGGACATCGAGTTCCCCCAGTACGGACTCGGGTATCTGGACCTGGAGGCGGCGGACCCGTTCCTCCGCGACGCCGCGCAACTCTGGCTCGCCGACTACGTGACGTTCTACGAGGAGGACCGGCGCCTGGCCGCGCCCCGCATCGTGGCGACGCGGGTCTCGCTCCCCTCAGACCGGTCCTTCGCCAGCTACGAGACGGCGCTGGCGCACTTCGACGACCCGCCGCTCGACCCCGGACTCCAACTTCCGTGGCGGCAGGCGCTGCTCGACGTGCTGCTCGAATACGACATCGAGTCGGACGAGTCCCGCTTCTCCATCGACCCCGGCTTCGCGCACCTCGGCCTGCGCACCGTCACCGTGCTGCGCCTGCGGCCGCCGGACCGGCCGGAGCGCGCCTTCCAGTACGTCGGCGATCCGGGGCTCGTGCGGCTCGACCCCCGCTGGCACCAGGCGGCGCTGCGCTTCGTGTCGCTCGGCTTCACCCACATCCTCGACGGGATCGACCACCTCCTCTTCCTCCTCTGTCTCGTCATCCCGCTGCGGACGCTGTGGGGCCTCGTGCCCGTCATCACCTCCTTCACCATCGCCCACTCGATCACGCTCATCGCCTCCGCCTTCGGCATCGCGCCGCGGGCGCTCTGGTTCCCGCCGCTGATCGAGACCCTCATCGCGCTCTCGATCGTCTACATGGCGCTCGAGAACATCGTCGGGGCGAAACCCCGGAAACGCTGGCTGCTCGCGTTCGGGTTCGGACTCGTACACGGGTTCGGCTTCTCGTTCGCGCTCAGCGAGTCGCTGCAGTTCGCGGGCGGACACCTGCTCGCCTCCCTGCTCGCCTTCAACGTGGGCGTGGAACTGGGACAACTCGTCGTCGTCGCGGTCGCCGTGCCGGTGGTCGAAGTGCTGTTCCGCAAGGTGGTGGCGGAGCGCATGGGGACGATCATCGGGTCGGCGTTGCTCGCGCACACGGGCTGGCACTGGATGACGGACCGGGGCTCCGACCTGCTGGCCTACCGCTTCGCGTGGCCCGCCTTCGACGGAGCGCTGGCCGCCGCGCTCATGCGCTGGGGGGCGCTGGCGCTCATCGTCGTAGGCGCGGCGTGGGCGATCAGCGGACCCTTCGGCCGGCTGGCGGCGAAAGCGAAGGGCGGCGGCCGGGCCGCCCTGCCGGAGTAGCCCCTTCCGGCCCGCCCGCTTGCCCGTTTTGCCGGTGACGTCCCATCGTTTTTGTTCCGACAACGATGCGGACGGCGCGGACCGGAAGCACAGGAGGACGGATGCAAGGCACCAGGCGAATCGGACTTATCGCGATGCTCGGGCTTACGGCGGTCGCCTCGGGCGCCGGCGCGCTCGCGGCGCAGTTGACGGCGCCGAACCCGTACAGGGCCATGGACGGCTGGGGGCAGCTTCCCGACGGACGGTCGTGGGGCGCGACCAGCGCCGTCTACCCGGCCCCGGACGGGGAGCACATCTGGGTGGGCGAGCGGTGCGGCGCGAACCTGTGCGTCGAGAGCGACGTCGACCCGATCCTGCTCTTCGACACCGAGGGGAATGTCGTGCGCAGCTTCGGCTCGGGACTCATCGCGTGGCCGCACGGAATGTTCGTCGAGGAGGACGGCAGCGTGTGGGTGGCCGACGCGGTGGGATACGCGCCGGTACCGGAGGGCTGGGGACACGTCGTCTACAAGTTCAGCCCGGAAGGCGAGGTCCTGATGGTGCTGGGCGAGAAGGGCGTCGCGGGGGACGGCGCGAGCCACTTCAACAAGCCGTCGGACATCCTCATCGCGCCGGACGGCAGCATTTTCGTTGCGGACGGGCACGACGCGGGCGGCAACAACCGCATCGTGAAGTTCGCGCCCGATGGCACCTTCCTCATGGAGTGGGGGCGCGCGGGCACGGCGAACGGTGAGTTCCGCGACCCGCACGCGCTCGCCATGGACTCGCAGGGCCGACTCTTCGTCGGCGACCGCGGCAACAGCCGCGTCCAGGTCTTCGACCAGGAGGGGAACCACCTCGAGACGTGGCACCAGTTCGGACGTCCGAGCGGGCTGTTCATCGACGAGGAGGATGTCCTCTACTCGACGGACTCCGAGTCGAACGCGCGCCGCAACAAGGGGTGGCTCCGCGGCATCTACATCGGCGACGCGGCGACCGGCTGGGTGACGACCTTCATCCCGGATCCGGAGCCCAATCAGGACGCGTCCGGCACGAGCGGCGCCGAGGGGATCGCGGTCGACGCGCACGGCAACCTCTACGGGGCCGAGGTCGGACCCCGACAGATGAGAAAATACATTCGCCGTTAGCGGAGGGCGTTAGCGAAGTCGGCAGCAACCAGCACGGGAGTCGAAGATGAGACGCACGATCGGTTTCATGGCCCTTCTGTTCGCGTTCGGCGCGAGCGGGGCGGCGGCGCAGGACGGGAACATCAGCTTCTTCATCACCAGTTCGAATCCGGGAGACGGCGCGGATCTCGGCGGTCTCGAGGGCGCGGACGCCTACTGCGAGACGCTGGCCGAGGCGGCGGGGCTGCCCGACCGCATGTGGCGGGCCTACCTCAGCACGACGGGCACGGGCGGCGTGAACGCGCGCGAACGGATCGGAGACGGGCCGTGGTTCAACCACGCGGGCACGATGATCGCCCGGGATGTCGCGCACCTGCACAGCAACGGCCCGAACCTGACCAAGGCGACGATCCTCACGGAGAACGGCGATGAGGTGAACGGCCGCGGCGACCAGCCGAACCAGCACGACATCCTCACCGGGACCCTGATGAACGGCATGGCCTCGGGCGCGGACGGCGACACGACGTGCAGCAACTGGACGTCGAACGGCGAGGGCAGCGCGCTCGTCGGGCACCACGACCGCACAGGTGGCGGACAGAACCCCACCTCGTGGAACGAGGCGCACGGGTCGCGGGGCTGCAGTCTCGAGGATCTGCGCGGGACGGGCGGCGACGGGCGCTTCTACTGCTTCGCCACGGACGGACCGGGCGGCGCAGGCGCGTTCGCGCTGCGCCAGCGGGCGAACTGAGCCGGCCGCACCGACACGTCTACGATGTCCTGATCGTCGGCGGCGGGCCGGCGGGCTGCGCCGCCGCGGCGTCGCTGGCGCGGCGCGGGCACGATGTCGCGCTGATCACGCGGCCGGCCCCGCCGGCGAAATGGCTCGCCGAGTCCATCCCCAACTCGGCGCGCAAGCTCCTCGAACGCGTCGGAGCGCTGGACGCCCTGGATGCGGCGGGCCTCGTGCCGAACGAGGGCAACACCGTGTGGTGGGCCGGCGAGCCGCGGCGCGACGAACGGTTCGGGGAGCCCGAGCGCGGTTTCCATGCGGACCGGGCGGCGCTCGAGACCGCCTTCCACGGGGTGGCGCGCGAGGCGGGCGCGCGCCTGGTGACGGACGGGCCGGTGATCGAGACGGCCGTCGAGCCCGATGGCTGGCGCGTGGCCACCTCGGCCGCGCGCTACCGGGGGCGCTGGGTGCTCGACGCCTCCGGCCGGGCCGGGGTGCTCGCCCGGCGCGGGCGCCGGACGCGCGAGCGCGGGATCGCCACGCTCGCGCTCGTCGGCCGCTGGACCCCGGATCGCGGCCACGCTCCGCCGGACCCCGGCTGTACGCTGATCGAGAGCTATCGGGACGGGTGGGCCTGGTCGGTGCCGACCTCGCCGCGTACCCGCTGCGTCACGGCGATGGTCGACCCGCGCCGCACGCACCTGGCGCGCGAGCAGGGCCTCGACGGCATGTGGCGCGCCGAACTGGCCAAGGCGGCGCGGCTCGGCCGGCGCCTCGAAGAGGGCCGGCTCGAAGGGCCCGTGCGGGCATGTCCCGCGTCGCTCTACGGCGCGACCTCGCATGGCCGGCCGGGCCTGCTTCTCGTCGGCGATGCCGGCTCCTTCATCGACCCCCTCTCCTCGTACGGCGTCAAGAAGGCGCTCGCCTCCGCCTGGCTCGCCGCGATCGTGACGCATACGGGGCTCGAGGACGACGCCATGGCCGGACCCGCCTGCGAGTTGTACGACGACCGGGAACGGGAGGTGTACCGCACCTATCGGGCCCTGTCCGTCCCCTTCCTGGAGCAGGCCGCCGCCGTGAACGACCATGCGTTCTGGGACGTTCGCCTGGCTGCGGCCCGGAAAGCAGGCGCCGACATCCCGGGGGCCGCCCCCGTGACCGGAACGCCCGCGGTATCGGAACCGGGAGACCGTTCGCTCGCAGAACGCCGGGCCGACGCCTTCCTGGCGCGCCCCGAGGTCCGGACGGCGTGGGAGACGATCCGCTCGCTGCCGGCCGTGCGGCTCCACCCGGCGCCGGGACTATCGAGCGTGCGCCGCCCCGCCGTCGTCGACGACCGGATCGCCCTCGAGGCTCGCCTCATCTCCGACCGGCTTCCTGACGGCGCGCGCTACGTACGCAACGTCGACCTCCGTCGGCTCACGGAGATCGCGCCGGACTCCGATCAGGTCCCCGACCTGTTCGAGGCGTACAACCGGCGCGGGACGGCCGTGCCGCTGCCGGACTTTCTGGCCGCCCTCTCGTTCGCGGTGGGCGCAGGCTTCCTCGAGCTGGCGGACTCGTGACGGTCGGCCGCGAGGCGCGCGGACGACCCTCTTCGGGGTGGCGCGATCATGGCAATTGGCGCACAATTGACCGGTTCGGAATGGAGGATGAATGAGACGCGAAGCGACTACGCGACGGGCACTTGACCGACTGCCGGCGGCCGGATTGGCCGTCGGCGCGCTGGTTTTTCTCGGCGCCCGCGCGCTTCCTCCGGTCCCGGGCATGCCCCCGGCCCCGACCGCCGACCTCGATTCGGCCCCGCTCGCCAGCGCCGCCGGAGTTCCGGCGCAGGTCGAAGACGACGGCTATCCGATCGACCACGAGATCATCATCCGCCGCTGCCAACGCTGTCACGAGCGCGATGACGAGGGGCGGATGACCCGGATCTCCTACGAGCGGAAGACGCCGGAGGGGTGGCAGACGTCGGTCCGCCGGATGGTGGCGCTCAACGACGTCGCCCTCGGCCCGGACGAGGCGCGCGAGGTCGTGCGCTACCTCTCCAACCGGCAGGGTCTCGCCCCGGAGGAACTCGAGCCCGGCCGCTTCGAGGTCGAGCGCCGTCTGATCGAACACGTCTACGAGGCGGACCGCGACGTCGAGAACACCTGCATCCAGTGCCACAGCATGGGCCGGGTCATCACCCAGCGGCGCACGCGCGAGGAGTGGGAACTCCTCATGGCGACGCACCGCGGACTCTACCCGCTCGTCGACTTTCAGGGGTTCCAGCGCGGGGGCGACGGACCTCAGCCGGTGGACGAGGCGATCGACCACCTCTCCGAGGTCTTCCCCCTCGAGACACCCGAATGGTCCGCGTGGTCGGCCTCGATGCGCACGCCGCGCCTCGCCGGCACCTGGGCGCTGGCGGGGTTCGAGCCCGGGAAGGGCCGGATCTTCGGCACGGTGGAGATCTCCGCCGGAGACGCGCCCGACGAGTTCCGCTCCCGCGCCTCGTACACCTACGCGGAGTCGGGACAGGAGGTGAGCCGCAGCGGGCAGTCCATCGTCTATACCGGCTATCAGTGGCGGGGACGATCGAATCCCGGCGGAGCGGACGAGTTGAGGGAAGTCATGACGGTGGACCGCGGCTGGCAGCAGATGACGGGCCGCTGGTTCTCGGGCGCCTACGACGAGTTCGGCCCGGACGTGACGCTCACCCGCGCGAGCGGCGGCCCCGTCGTGTCGGGCGTGCATCCCCCGGCGGTCCGCGCCGGCGCCACGTCCGCGGAAGTCCGGGTGCACGGGCTCAACCTGCCGGCGAGTCCCGACGCGGCGGACTTCGATTTCGGACCGGGCGTCCGGGTCGAATCCGCGGAGGGCGGCGATGGGAGCCGGGTCACCCTCCGCGTCTCGGTCGACGAGGGTGCGGCGGTCGGCGGACGCGACCTCTTCGTGGGCGGCGTGAGCCTGGCGGACGCGATCCAGGTCCATGACGGCGTGGACCGCCTCGAGGTGACGCCGCGCGCGGGCATGGCCCGGATCGGCGGCGCCGCCTTCCCGAAGGGGTATCAGCCCTACGACGCGATCGGGTGGGACGACGGCCCCGACGGCGAGCCGAACACGGAGGACGACCTCCGGCTCGGGCGGGTGCCGGTGACCTGGAGCATGGAGGAGTACACGGCCACCTTCGACGACGACGACATCCAGTACGTCGGCGCGCTGGGGCCGGACGGGATCTTCACCCCCGCCGTCGACGGTCCGAACGCCAACCGCAAGGGCAACCGGAACAACATCGGCGACGTGTGGGTCGTCGCGACCCATGACTCGCCGGCGGCCGGCGGCGGCAGCCTCCGCGCCCGCGCCCACCTCATCGTCACGGTGCCGCTGTATCTCAAGTTCGACCCGTGGCAGGGCGTTCCGGCGGGAAGGCTGGTGCCATGATCAAACCGGTCGGCCAACTGGCGCTGCGCGAATTCCACGCCTTCGAGGCGGCGGGCGAGCGGTTCCTCTATCTCGTCCCCTCGGCCGGCATCTTCCGGATCGATGCGGCGTCCTCGGCGATCCTCGATCTGCTCAGCTACGGGCCGCGCGCGCCGGGCGAGGTCGTGAACTCGCTCTCGGACCGGTACTCCGCCGACCGCGTGCACGACGGGTTGCGGGAACTCCGGCAGATCCGCGCCATCGGGGACGCGGGGGCCCCCGCCGAACAGGTCGTGAACGACCTGCCGCCCGACGGCTTCCCGCTCACGACGATGGTCCTCAACGTCACGAACAAGTGCAACCTCGCCTGCACGTACTGCTACGAGTACGGCGAGGACAAGATCGTCGACACCACCTGCACGGACGACCCGAAGTTCATGGGGGACGAGACCGCGCGGGAGAGCGTGGAGTTCCTGCTCAAGGAGTCCGGCCCCATCGAGGTCGCGCACCTCACCTTCTTCGGCGGCGAGACGCTGCTCAACTTCCCCGTGCTCCAGGACACGGTGGCCTACGCCCGCCGCCGCGCCGAGGAGGAGGGGAAGCGGATCGAGTTCAGCCTCACGACGAACGCGACGCTGCTCCGCCCCGACATCATCGAGTGGCTGGCGGACAACGAGATCGGCGTGACCGTCTCCATCGACGGACCGAAGGAGATGCAGGACCGCATGCGGGTCTTCCACAGCGGCAAGGGCTCCTACGAGACGGTCAAGCCCCGGATCAAGGCACTGCTCAAGCGGCACAAGTCCCGTCCGATCGGCGCCCGCGTCACGCTCACGCGCGAGAACCTCGACATCCATCGCATCTACCGTCACCTGACGGAGGAGATGGGGTTCTGGGAGGTGGGCTTCGCCCCGGTCACGACCTCCTCCGGGCGCGACTACGAGATCGAAGACGAGGGATACGACCGCATGCTGCGTCAGTTCGGGGAGTTGGCGCGCGACTGGCTGGATCACGCGGTGGAGAACCGGCACCACGGCTTCTCGAACGTGAAGGACACGCTGGAGGAGATCCACAAGGGCGTGAGCAAGGCGTATCCGTGCGGGGCCGGGCTCGGACTGATGGGCGTGACGACGGGAGGCGACGTCTCCCTCTGCCACCGCTTCGCCTACTCGAACGACCACAGCTTCGGAACCGTGGCGGAGGGGATCGACCGCGAGCGGCAGAAGGATTTCCTCGAGGATCACCACATCAAGAACAAGACGGACTGCCATACCTGCTGGGCCCGTCCGATCTGCTCGGGCGGCTGCTATCACGAAGCGCACACGAGACACGGCGAGACGACCGCGCCCAACCTGCACTTCTGCACCTGGGTGCGGACGTGGACGCACACGTGTCTGGAGATCTACGGAGAGTTGTCGGAACGGAACCCGGAGTACCTGGCCCGCTTCGACCATTGACGCGGCCGGGCGCGGGCCCGGCCGACCTTCGCATGCGAGGGGGGAAGCCTTGAAACACTTGAAGCCGATCAACCAGAAGGCCGGCCGCATCGAGGCGCAGGTGGCCCGCGAAGAGATGGACGTCGTGGGCCTGGAGAGCCGGCCGGAGGGGCCGCACATTCCGCTGGGCTGCTCGCTCGTGTTCTCGCCCGGCTGGGAGGTGGATTCGACCGGCGGCACCGCCGGGCTGTGCCAGCCGGTGGAACGGGACCTGTTCGACTGCCACCTCGCCTGCTTCTGGCCGGCGCACGTGCCCGACCAGCTCAATCACTCGCCGGACTGGACGTCGCAGTGCGCGTCGGCCCAGAAGGACTGGCGGAAGCTGGACCTCGTCTTCCCGTGAGCCGCCGGATGCGGGGCATCGCCGCGGTCGTCGCGTTCGTCTGCGCCCTCGCCGGGGTTCGGGCGGTGGAGGCGCAGGGGAACGGCCGAAACGCCCACTGGTACATGGGCAACTACAGCAATGAAGTCATCGTCTGGGACGAGGCCACCGAGGAGGTCGTGGACCGGATTCCGGTCAAGCGTGCGATCTCCCTTCGTCTCGGCGTCTCCGAGGACCGGTCGCGGCTCTACGTGATGGACCCGTTCTTCGAGACGATCGAGATCATCGCGCTCCCCTCCAAGGAGTCCATCGGGGAGTTCACCCTGAGCGAGGACGCCACGCGGACGTGGATCCGTTCCTTCGAGGTGCATCCGAGCCAGGAGTGGATGGCGATGTTCGTGCAGAGCCGCACGAAGCTCGCGGACCGGTACCGGATCGACGAGCCGACCATCCTGCGCTTCGACCTCACGACGTACGAGGTGACCGACACGATCCCGTGGCCGGACGACGAGTCGCGCCGCTCCGCCAACTTCCGCTTCTCTCCGGACGGCGACCTCCTGTACATGTTCACGGACGATCTCATCGCGCTCGACTCCGAGACGTTCGAGGAGGTGGACCGCTGGGATATCACGGAGCCGCTGGAGCCGGGACTGGGCGAGATGAGGCTTCCCTTCGGCCGGAGCCCCTACCAGGAGGAGGATGGCGTCTACACGGGCCTCTTCCGCATGACGGACCCGCTCCAGAACCGCCGTCTCATGGGGATCGCGACCGTGGACCTGGCGGGGCAGGACGTGGAGTTCCACCCCATCGGCCCCGATGAGGGCGTGTCGTTCGTGCTCTCTCCGGACGGGACGAAGGGATACGGACTCAAGTCCGAGATCGGGCACTACGAGATGTGGAAGTTCGATCTCGAGGGCCGGCGGGTGGCCGGGCGCACGACGTTCGCGGGGCGGCCGCGGATGGCGCTGATGCCGAGCGCCGACGGCACGAAGCTCTACATCTACAACGCCGGCAGCACGATCGACATCTACGACGAGGAGACGTTCGAGTTCCTGCGGACGGTCACGCTGGACGCGGACATGACGAGCGTCGTCGTGGTGCCCGATCCGGGCTGATTCCGGCAGCGATCCGGCGCCCGATCCCGTGAGGTCCGGGTGATCCGGGACCCGCACCTTCGCCGAGCCCTCGCCTACGTTCGACCGTACGCGGGGGCTTTGCTTCCCGTGGTCCTCCTTTCCACGGCCGGGACCGCGCTCGGGCTCGCGCTCCCCTACCTGTCGAAGGCGATGATCGACGACGCGATCCTGGGCGGGGACTTCCCTCTCCTACTGCGGATCGTCGGCCTCTTCATCGGGATCACGATCCTCGGCTTCGGGGCCAACGTCGCGAGCGGGATGCGGTACACGCGGGTGTCGGCGGGCATCCTGTTCGACATGCGGCTGGCGCTCTACCGCCACCTGCAGAGGCTCTCGCCGCGCTTCTACGCGCGGACGCCGTTCGGGGACATCGTCTCGCGCATCAACAGCGACATCGGCGAGATCCAGCGGGTGACGGCGGACGCGGCGCTCGGGCTGTTCGGGAACGTGCTCTTCCTGATCGGGACGGTGGGGATGCTCATCTATCTCGATGCGCGGCTCTTCCTCGCGGGGCTCGTCGCGCTGCCGCCGAGCCTGTGGGCGCTGGTCAGATACCGGAACCGGCTCGAAGGGCGCGTGAGGCACCTGCGGGAGCGGAGCGCGGACATCGGGAGCTTCCTCATCGAGACGCTGCAGGGGGTGCGCACGGTGGTCGCGTCGAACGCCCAGGAGCGGGAGGCGGCGCGGTTCGGGCGCCACAACGACCGGTTCGTCCGGGCTCTGCTGTCGATGCGCCGGTACACGTACCTGGCGGGAGGCCTGCCCGGGGTGCTGCTCCAGACGGGGACGGCTGCCGTCTTCCTGTACGGGGGCTACCGGGTCATCACGGAGGCGACGACGCTGGGGACGTTCGTCGCGTTCATGGCGTACCAGATGCGGCTCCTCTTCCCGGTGCAGGCGCTGATGGGGCTGTACGCGAACCTCGCGAGCGCCCGGGCGTCGCTCGTGCGCGTCCATGAACTGTTCGACACGCCGCTGGAGGTGGTGGAGGCGGACGCGGTGGAGCGGCTGGGGCGGGCGGCGGGGGCGCTGGTCCTGGAGGATGTCCGGCTCGGCTTCGGGCGGGGAGGCGAGGTGCTGGAGGGCGTGTCGCTGGAGGTGCCCGCCGGGCAGGTGATCGCGCTCGTCGGCGCGAGCGGGAGCGGGAAGTCGACGATCGCCGACCTGCTCTCGCGCCAGCTCGACCCGGACGGCGGGCGAGTGCTGCTCGACGGCCGGGACCTGCGGGTGCTCGCGCTGGCCGACGTGCGGCGGAACGTGGCCGTGGTGGAGCAGGATCCGTTCATCTTCCACGCCTCCATCGCCGAGAACGTGCGCTACGCCAAGCCCGACGCCACGGACCTGGAAGTCACCGGGGCGCTCGCGGCGGCCGCGCTCGACGGACTGCTCGCGTCGCTTCCGGAGGGGGCCGGGACGGTCGTCGGGGAGCGGGGCCGGCAGCTCTCCGCCGGGGAGCGGCAGCGGGTGGCGGTGGCGCGGGCCTTCCTGGCGGACCCGGCGGTGCTCGTGTTCGACGAGGCGACGGGGGCGCTGGACCCGGCCTCGGAGGCGCAGGTACTCGAGGGCTACGCGGCCCTGATGCGGGGACGGACCACCGTGCTCATCACGCACCGCCCCGAACTCGCGCGGCGGGCGGAGCGCGTGGTGGTGCTCCGCGACGGGCGGGTGGCGCAGGACGGACGGCCAGCGGAACTCGACGGTCGGCCGGGTGCGTTCCGCACCCTGTTCGCCGGGTGACCGCGTCGGCGGCGGGAGCGCCCGCGGCACCGTCCGTCGTGCGGATGCGCTCGGAGCCGCTGCGGAGCCGAACCGGCCGCGGCGTCTCCATCGCGGTCGTCGACAGCGGGGCGCACCCGAACCATCCGCACCTGGGGCTCCTGGCGGACGGGGTCGCGTTCACGCCCGACGGACGCAAGCACGACGACCTGACGGACCGGCTGGGCCACGGGACCGCCGTCACCGCGGCCATCCAGGAGAAGGCGCCGGGCGCGCGGGTCCACGTGGCCCGCGTCTTTCACGACGAGCTGGCGACGAGCGCCCGAACGCTGGCGAAGGCGATCGACTGGGCCGCGGAGCGCGGCTGCCGGTTGGCGAATCTGAGCCTCGGAACGCCCCGCCAGAGCCGCATCGAGGTGCTGCAGCCCGCCGTCGAGCGGGCCGCGCGGGCCGGAACGCTCGTCATCGCGGCCTACTCGCACGAAGGCGAGCTTCAGCTACCGGGCAGCCTCCCCGGCGCGCTCGGCGTGTGCCTCGACTGGGATCTGCCGCGGCACAGCGTCCGCATCGGCCGCCGCGACGGGCGGCGCGTCCTGTACGCGTCCGGCTACCCGCGGCCCATCCCGGGTGTCCCGCCCACCCGCAACCTCAACGGGATCAGCTTCGCCGTGGCGAACGCGACCGGCATCGCCGCCCTCGCCCTCGACCTCCTCCCCCAGGCGCACGGCCGGGCCGACGCCCTGGCCGCCCTGGAATCGCTGGCACCGGTCCGTTGAGGGGCCGAGCAGCCTAACCGGACGCGGGGCGTTCGAAGTCGACGATGTTCTCCCACTCCTGCGCGTCCGAGCGCGCGACCACGGCGACGACCGGCTCGGTATCGCTGAGGTTGAACACCTCGTGCGGCACCCCGGGCTCGATGAAGATGAAGTCGCCCGCCTCGTTGTCGAGCGTCTTCTCCAGCCGCGGCCCGAACTCGTGCCGGACCCGTCCTTCGAGGATGTAGAGCATCACCTCGAAATCCACGTGGATGTGCGCCCTGGCGACGCCGCCCGGCGGGATCATCGCCACATTCATGGAGAGCGCGCCCGAGCCGACGTTCTCCGCCCACATCCCCGTCTTGTACTCGATCCCGTTCCACGCCCGGTGCCTGCCGCCGCCCCGCACCGTGATGATCCCCTCGTGCCGCTCCACGCGCCCCGGCGTCTGTCTGGTTCCGTCCATCGCGCACCTCCGCCAGGAGAAGTAGGGGTTGTGGACGAACGAAACCAGACCGTTGCGGGGGGCTCAGTCGCCCTTGGCCTTCGCGAGCGCGACGGTGTTGGCGAGTAGCCAGGCGGACGCGGCGCAGAGCTGCAGCCAGTCGCCGCGGGACGTGATCCCGTACGCGAGCACGCTGGCGATCCAGCACAGGCTGGCGGCCGTTTGGCCGGCCCACTCGACACGCATCGCCCGATGCAGCACCGGCGCCAGTCGCCTGCGCTTCGGAGTCAGGCTCGGCGTCAGACTCGGTGTCAGGCTCGGTGTCAGCTTTGGTGTTGCGGGCGCCGGGACTTCGGCATGGTCGGTCAGCATACGCACTCCTGTCCGCAGCAGGAGAGATCGTCGAGGTACATACCCCACATCCTGTACATCTCGAGCTCCTCGGCGGGCAGGCCCAGCGAGGTCGCGATCGCCTTGGCGACGACCGCGAACCGCTGCCGGTACTTGTAGATGAAGCAGAAGATGTGGCTTTCGTGGCGCACGGCCGCGCCGCACAGGTAGACCCCGGGGACGATCGTCGATCCGTCGTGCTCGTTGAGGAGCGGGAATCCGTCTTCTCGTGACTCGAAGAGGTCCATCACGAGCGGATGGCTTCCCGCAAACCCGCCCGCGAGGAGGGGCTGTACGGGCGTGCGAAAGCGCTGCCCGTCGGCCGTGGCGACCTCGAATCCGGCATTGGCGGTAGCCACGGCGGTGACGGCGGTGTCGGGAAAGAGCTCCACGCGCTCCGTGTACGAAGGGCGTCGTGTACGCTCGAGCGAGAAGGTGGAAAGCGCGACGCTGGGATCGGAGCTCTCGGACGCCCAGGGACTCCCCAGGTCGAAGAGGCGCACCCGCTTGCCTCGCTCGGCCAGGTGGCTGGCGACGTCGACGCCGCTTTCGTAGCCGCCGACGACGATGAAATCGTCCCCATCCAGCTCGGCGTAGCTGGGGAGCAGAGCCGTGTGCAGGCACAGCTCGCTGCCCTCGAAGCTGTTCAAGCGCGGGTACTGGAAGTCGCCTGCAGCCCAAATGACGTGCCGGGCACGCACAGGCCCCGCTGTCGTTTCGACCACGAACTCCTCGCCGCTCCGATCGATCCGAAGCACGTCGACACCCTCCTGGATCGGCAACTCGAAGTGGTCGGCGATCGCCTTGAGGAAGGCCGCATACTGCCTCCCCGTGGGGTGCTCGACCTCCAGGGACCAGGCGGCCGAGGTCCCGATCACGACGGAATTCAGGTCGAGCATGCCGACCGAATTCGTCGGGAACGAAGGTGTGATGAAGCGAGTCTCGGCCGGCCACTGGGCGAACGAGGCGCCCACCGAGTGGCGTTCGAGCGCGACGAAGTTCTCGATCCCCGCGTGCGCGAGTGCGACCGAGACGCCCACACCGGCGGCTCCCGCGCCGACGATGACGACATCGAGCAGGTCGTCCGGAGCCGGAGTGTTGTTCATCCGGCCACCTCCTCGACGACCTGAAGCTCGGGGAAGGGGTTGGGACGTCCCTCCCAGGCGCTGTTGTCGGCGGCGGCAAGGGCTTCGTCGAGCAGGCATGCGTCGAGTCGCGCGCGTAATGCGGCTTGATCCATCCGCTGACCGATGAAGACGAGTGCCTGGTTACGATCCCCGAATCGAGGGTGCCAGCTCGGCTGCTGGTCCGGTCGCTCGCCGTCCGGGTGGTCCCAGTACTCCCTCGGCATCGCGGCCCACCACATGCCCATGGGGTGGACGGAGCTCACACCCCCGGCCTGCTCCCACTCGTATACGACCTTGTGATCGGCGGCGACCCAGAAGAAGCCCTTCGACCGCAGCACGCCGTGCCAGTTCTCATCGTCGTTCAGGAACGCCCACAGCTTCTCCGCGTCGAATGGTGCCGAAGTCCGATAGGTGAAGTTCGAGATCCCGTACTCTTCCGTCTCGGGCGTGTGGTCTCCCTCGAGCTCACGGATCCAGCCGGCCGAGCTTTCCGCCTTGTCGTAGTCGAACAAGCCCGTGTCGAGCACGCGCTCGAGGGGCACCTGCCCATGTGTCGCCCGGTGAATCTCCGCGCCGGGGTTGAGCGCGCGCAGAATGGCCTCGACCTCACGCGCATGGTCCTCGGCGACGAGATCGAGCTTGTTGAGCACGATGACGTCGGCGAACTCGACCTGGTCGATCAGCAGGTCGGTGACCGTCCGCTCGTCCTCTTCGCCCAACGACTCACCGCGATCCTGCAGGGCCTCGGCGGCGTTGTAGTCCTTCAGGAAGCTCGCGGCGTCTACGACGGTGACCATCGTGTCGAGGCGCGAGATGTCGCCGAGGCTCACACCGTCCTCGTCCTCGAAGGTGAAGGTCTGGGCGACCGGGATGGGCTCGGAAATCCCCGTGGATTCGATCAGCAGGTAATGGAAACGCCCCTCCCGGGCCAACCGGGAGACTTCGGCGAGCAGATCCTCCCGGAGCGTGCAGCAGATGCAGCCGTTCGTCATCTCGACGAGCGTTTCTTCGGTCCGCGAGAGCTGGGCGCCCCCGCGTGCCACCAGGGCCGCGTCGATGTTGACCTCGCTCATGTCGTTCACGATGACCGCGACACGGCGTCCCTCCCGATTGTTCAGAACCTCATTGAGGAGGGTGGTCTTCCCGGCTCCGAGGAAGCCGGACAACACCGTGACGGGGAGACGCTCGTCACGGGTAACGGTGCCTGGATCGGTGCGCATCGAACTTCCTTTTCGGACACTTCTTGTTGCGGAATGCTCCTGCAAGCGGCTTGCGAGTGCAGGAAAATACACAAGTGACTTGCATGTGCAAGTGCTTGTCCCTAGCGTTTTCGAACTTCAGTCCTGCCGCGCGGGGGAAGGCCCATGCGAATCACGAAGAACGAGGCCCGTCGGAGGCTGCGCGAGCGCGGCCTGCGCGTAACCGCGCCGCGCCTTGCGGTGCTCGGCATCCTGGCCAACGCCGAGGGTCCGATGTCCTTCACACAGGTGCTCGACCTGCTAGGCGACTCGGACTGGGATCAGGCGACGATCTACCGCAACCTGGTCAAGCTGCGTGAGGCCGGCCTCGCTCCCGTGGTGAGTCGGGTGGACGGCATCGATCGATACGCGCTCGCGGGAGACCACGAGGACGCCCATCGCCACCCGCACTTCCTGTGCGAGGACTGCGGCCGGGTGGCCTGTCTGAAGGAGGAGATCGCCGCGGCGTTGTCGATCGATGGGCCGTGGGCCGAGTCCATCCGCAGCGCGATGGTGCAGCTACTGGGCCACTGCCCGGACTGTCTCGCCCGGGCGGATGCCTGAGATTCGCCGGGCGCATCCGTTGCTCAGTTGCCGAAGCTGGTGGCGATTTCGGCCAGGCCCTGCTGGATCTCCTCCTCGGACTTCCACACGCCGCGCACCATGACGCCGGCGCGGTCCGCGACGTTCGCCACATCGTCGAGCGGGTTGGAGTTCGTGAGGATGAGATCCGCGCGCCGGCCCGCGGCCACCGTTCCAAAGGTGTCGTAGGCCTGGAAGTAGTCGCCGACGTTTCGGGTGCCGCTGACGAGGATCTCGTACGGCGACATCCCGGCCTCGGCCATCGCCGCGAGTTCGCGGTGGAGGGAGAAGCCGGGGACGCTGAACATCTGCGGCGAATCGGTGCCCATGAGGATGCCCACGCCGGCCTCGTTCATCATGCCGAGGAGCCGCGTCCGGTTGCTCGCGTGCACGCGCGCCTGCTCCACGTCCCAGGCGTCGCGCGCCTGGATCGCCTCGAGCCGGTCCTTCCAGCCCTGGACGCCCTCCGGGGGCCAGTAGCGCATCTCCGGATAGGCGGCGAGCGCGTCGGGGTCGCCGAAGCCGATGACGCCCACTTCCCAGAGGACCATCGTGGGCACGACCCAGGCCCGGGCGCCGATCGTCAGCGCGAACAGCTCCTCCATCGTCGCCGCGTCCATGGGGCCGCGGATGCCTCCCGCCTCCTCCATGTAGCCGTCGAGGTGGTCGAAGGTCTCCTGCCCCATGAGGATGGCGTGCCGGATCCCGACGTCGGCCGGGACGTGGCCTCCGAAGCGGATGCCGGCCTGCGCGGCGGCGGCGGCGAGCGCGTCGTATTCCGGCACGGTGAGTCCGGGGTGGATCTTCAGGTGATCCCACCCTTCCCCCTTCTGCACCCACACGCGATCCGCCGCCTGCGACGGCGACGTGACCGAGTTGCCGTTGAAGCTCGGACCCGCGAGGTAGAGCGTCGGCCCCCAGATCTCGCCCGTGTTCGTCCTCGCCTTCAACTCGAGGTCGCCGGGCAGGCCGAGCATCCCGCGCACCGTCGTCACGCCGTTCGCGGCGTAAAGGAACATCACCTGCTCGCGGAACGTGTCGGTCGGGAATCCGCCGGGGGTGTGTCCGTGCATCTCCGACAGCCCCGGCATCAGGTACTTCCCGGCGCCGTCGATGCGGCGGGCGCCGGCCGGCACGTCCACGTCGGCGGACGGCCCGACCGCGACGATCCGGTCGCCGCGCACGACGACGGTGTGTCCGGTGAGGACCCGCTCGGAATCCATCGGAATCACGTTCACGTCGACGAAGGCGGTGGCGCCGGCCTGCGCTGCCTGCTCGCCGGCGGCGGCGAAGGAGGCCGCGGCGAAGGGAGCCGCGACGCACCCGGCGAGGGCGAATCCCAGGGACCGTGTGGCGAGTCTCATACGACCTCCTCGGGCACGGTCGCCCGTGACCACGACGACCTTGACCCCAATAACGATTATTGGTATTCACAGGGCGCGTCCGACATGTCGGACACATTCGCAGATTACGACATCGTCCGCCCGATGGGACCCCCTGACCGCGAGGAACCACGGATTTGACCGCACCCGACGACAGGCTGTCCGGTCTCCGCGTCTGCTTCGCCGCGGGTCTGGTCGTGCTGGCTTCGACGCTGGCTTCGCTTTCCACCCCCCAATCGCTCGCGGGCGCGCAGGCTGCGCAGGGGGCCCCGGACGGGATGGCGCTGTACGAGGCGGGGTGCGCGAGTTGCCACGGGTCCGACGGACGGGGCGCGGCGGCCGACCGGATCGCGTTCGACGACCCGCTGCCGGACCTCACGGACTGCAGCTTCGCGTCGCGGGAGCCGGACGCGGACTGGATCATCGTCTCGAAGGCCGGAGGCCCGGTCCGGGGCTTCAGCGACGTGATGCCCGCCTTCGGCGAGGCGTTCGACGACAACCAGTTGCAGGCCGTCATGGACCACATCCGGACTTTCTGCACGGACCGCGCCTGGCCGCGGGGAGAACTCAACCTCCCACGGCCGCTCTTCACCGAGAAGGCGTATCCGGAAGACGAGTGGGTGTGGACGACGAGCGCGAACGCCGAGGGACCCGGGGCGATCGTCAACGAACTGCTGTACGAGAAGCGTTTCGGCTCCCGGAACCAGGTCGAGATCGCGCTTCCCTTCGGCTTCGCCGAGGACTCCTCGACGCCGGCATCGAGGGACGGGGGGCCGGCGTCGGACTGGGGAGTCGGACTCGGCGACATCGAGATCGGCTACAAGCGCGCGTTGCTCCACAACCTGCAGACGATCTTCAGCTTCGGCACGGAAGTGAAGCTCCCGACCGGCGACTCGGAGCGCGGCATCGGAAGCGCCGAGTTCCAGATCGAACCGTTTCTCGCGCTGGGACAGATCCTTCCGGGCGACGCCTTCATCCATCTGCAGGCCGGCGGGGGACTCCTCTCGCGCGGGCATCGGGAGTTCGCCGGCACAGCCGAGCACGATGAAGACGTGCGAGAAGCGTTCTTTCATGCCGTCTTCGGGCGCACGTTCACGAGCGGGGAGTTCGGTCGTTCGTGGTCCCCGATGGTCGAAGTGCTGGGGAGCACGCATTTGACTGGGGGTGCGCGGACGCAGTGGGACCTCGTGCCGCAGATGCAGGTGACCCTGAACACGCGGCAGCACGTGATGCTCAACGTCGGGGTGCGGTTCCCGCTGACCGACGCCGATGTGAGGAGCACGCAGTTCCTCGTCTATTTCCTGTGGGACTGGTTCGATGGAGGGCTGTTCGATGGCTGGTAGGTGGGGACGGGGCCCGTTCCTGTCCTGTGCGCTCGCGACCGTTGCGGTCGGGGCGGGCTGGACGTTCGATGAGCGCACGGCGGCGGAGGTGGCCGAACCCGGAGCGGTCACGGGCCGTATCGTCGTGGCCGGCGGACAGGTGCGCTTCGCCGGGGATCCGCCGGCCGGGGCGGAGATCGACATGTCCGCCGACGCCTACTGCCGAGACCAGCACGACGAGACCCTGATGGACCGTCCGGTGCGCGTCGATCCGGACGGCGGCCTGGCGGACGTCCTCGTGCGGATCGTCAACGCGCCCGCGGCGGGCACGGCGCCCGACGCCGAGGCCCTCCTCGACCAGGAGGGATGCCTCTACACTCCGCGGGCGGTGGCCGTCCGCGTGGGCCAGCCGCTCGTCATCCGCAACAGCGACGCGACCCTTCACAACGTCCGGGTCGTGCCGGCCTCGAACCCGGGATTCAACCTCGGCCAGCCCCTTCGAGGGATCCAGAGCACCCGCTCGTTCGAGACCCCGGAGGTGGGGATTCAGGTGCGCTGCGACATCCACGGCTGGATGACCGCATCCATTCACGTCCTCGAGCACGAGTTCTTCGACATCACGGGCGAGGACGGGACGTTCACGCTCCCGACGCTGCCGCCGGGGGACTACGACGTCGAGGCCTGGCACCCCACGCTGGGGACGGTATCCGAGCGCGTCTCCGTCACCGCCGGCGAGACGCCTTCGCTGACGCTGGAGTTCTCCTCCGGCTAGCCGTCCTGCTCGCCGTCGGACCCGCGGTCAACCTCCCGGGCCAGTTCGCGTACGCCGGCTGATGGTTCCACGGGGAACGGCGTGCGCGCCGACTTGAGCGCTCGGAGTTCGGACGGGAGCGTCGCGAGCGAGGCCCGCACGCGCTCGCGGATCTCCTTCAGCGGGGGGTCCGGCCGGAGTCGTGCTCCCGCGCGCGCCACGGGCCGGAGCAGCGCCTCGCCGGACAGCGCCTCGTCCTCTAGTCCCAGCATGTCGCGCGCGAGCCGCCCGCCTTCGCAGGTGCGAAAGACCTGCTTGCGGCCGGGCCACGTCGCCTTCCCCTCCGAGCGCTTGCGGCGCGGCCGGCCGGCGTACTCCTGGAGCTTGTAGACGCTGTCGAGCGTCGGCTCGTCCGCGGAGACGGTGAGGGCCGCCCCCACTCCGAAGCCATCGATCGGGGCGTGGGCCAGCCGGGCCACATCGTGCTCGTCGAGCGAACTGCTCGCAAAGATGCGGACGCCGGAGCAGCCCCCCTCATCCAGAATCCGGCGCACCCGCCGTGCGTGGGCCGCAAGGTCTCCGGAATCCAGCCGCACTGCCCGGATTTCGATGCCTTCGGCGCGGAGGCCGGAGGCGATCTCGATGACCTTCGACGCCCCCGCCTCGGTGTCGTAGGTGTCGATCAGCAGCACCGCGTTCCGGGGATGGGCGCGGGCGAAGCGAATGAAGGCGTCGGCCTCGCGATCGTGCGCCTGTATGAACGAATGGGCCATCGTGCCGAAGGTCGGGATCCCCCAGCGCTGCCCGGCGAGCGCGGTCGCGGTGCCGTCGAAGCCGGCGATGTAGGCGGACCGCGCGGCGAGAAGCCCCGCCTCCGAGCCGTGGGCCCGCCGCAGACCGAAGTCCACGAGCCGGGCGGTCGGGGCCGCGAGCCTGAAGCGGACCGCCTTCGAGGCGATCAGGGAAGAGTAGTTGAGCAGCGAGATGAGTCGCGTCTCGACGAGCTGCGCCTCCGGGAGCGGCGCGGTGACCCGCAGCAGAGGTTCTTCGGGAAAGAAGACGGACCCCTCGGGCATGGCGTCGACATCCCCCGTGAAGCGCAGATCGGCGAGCCACTCGACGAAGGCGGAGGGGAAGCCGGGCTGGCCGCCGAGCCACTCGAGTTCGTCGGGTTCGAAACGCAGGCCTTCCAGGTAGTCGAGGGCGGGCGCCAAGCCTGCGGCCAGCAGGAAATTGCGATTCGGAGGGAGACGGCGGACGAAGAACTCGAACACGGCCGTCTCGTGCAGGCCGTGTTCCCAGTACGCCTTGAGCATCGTGAGCTGGTAGAGATCCGTGAGCAGTGCGTCGCCCCGGCCGGGTGACCGGATCCGCATCGGTTCTCCTTCCGGGTATCCCCGCTCGACTCGACGGGGCACCGAGGTTCCAGAGCCGCTTCAGGCCTCACTTTATCATGCATTGCCGCGCGGTGCGAAATCGTGTTACAAGTGGCCTCGCGGCGGGACTCCGCGATCGTGAACTCGCTTTCTGGAGGTGTGGATGAGCCGCAGGGCGGTGGTCCTCCTCAGCGGTGGGCTGGACTCGGCGACCGCGCTCGCGATCGCGGTGGAGCAGGGATATCGGCCGTGTGCGCTGACGCTCCGCTATGGGCAGAGACACGAGCGGGAGGTAGACGCCGCCCGTCGCTTGGCGGAAGCGATGAGCGTGACCCGACACGTGGTCGCCGCCGTCGACCTGCGCGCGTTCGGGGGTTCGGCGCTCACCGATGACCTGGAGGTCCCCAAGGGCGAGCGCGGGCCCGCGGATTCCGAGGACATCCCCGTTACCTACGTCCCGGCGCGAAACACGATCTTCCTGTCGATGGCTCTCGCCTGGGCGGAGGTGCTCCGGGCTCCCGACATCTTCATCGGCGTCAACGCCGTCGACTACAGCGGGTATCCCGACTGTCGGCCCGAGTTTCTCGATGCGTTCGAGCGACTCGCAGCCCTTGCCACCAGGGCGGGGGTGGAAGGGAGCCGGCCGTTCCGGATCCATGCACCACTGATCGATCTCACCAAAGCGGAGATCATCCGGCGCGGGCTGGCGCTGGGAGTCGATTACGGGATGACGCGCAGCTGCTACGATCCCGACGCGTCGGGCGCGGCCTGTGGGGAGTGCGACTCCTGTCGCCTGAGGCTCGCCGGGTTCGCCGCGGCGGGCGCCCGGGATCCAGCCCCGTATCGGGTCCGCCAGCGGCGGCGTTAGCGGGGGTCGCGTCGGCTCCGGGGTCGGGCGGGGGTCTGCGCATCCGTTTTGCCATGACGCGTGACCCGAACGAGCAGCCGGTCGATGGTCGCGCGCTCGCCGGTTTCCCGGTTCATGGCATGGACGATCCGGCCACTCTCGCCGACCCATAGCGTATCGGCGCCGAAATCGCCGATGAACCAGCCCTGAAGGGTGTCGGCGGAGGCTTCATCGATCTCGGTGACGCGCGGTCCGTCCAGGATCCAGCAGCGAGTGCCGAAGCACACCGTGAACGCGAGCGCGACACATGCGAGGTTCATCGGTTCACTGCCGCACACGGGTCATTCCTCAACTTAAGTGGCACCCCGGGCTTGCACTAGGAGCACCGTCGATCGCGGTCGGCGGCGGGTCGCTGGCGGGCTGTGTGACCATCTGCACCCATCGAACGTCTACCGGTGTAGTCATCCGATTCACACACCCAACCAGGGGAGGACGAAGTGAGACGATTTCCGATGGTTTTGGCCGCCCTGCTCGTCATCGTGGCGAGCGCCGCCTGCGACAACGGTCCGATGGAGGCCGGGGAGCGGGGACACGACGAATCCGGTGAGGAATCGAACGCCTCGCTCACGAAGACCGATGTCTTCGACCAGACGCGCGGCGGCGCGCGACTCATCCTTCGATGGAACGAGACCGAACAGGCGTTCGTCGGTACCGCCGAGAACGTGACCAGCGGCGTGATTCGCCGGGTCCGCGTCGAGGTCCACCTGTCGAACGGCACCGAACTCGGCCCGACGACCCCGACCGATCTGGCGTCGGGCGAGAGCATGCCCGTCCGGCTCGATGCCCGCGGTCAGGTATTCGACCGCTGGAGCGCCCACGCGGAAGTGGGTTGAGCGTCTCTCCTTCCCCGGCGCGGGCGGCCTCCGCGCGTGCCGGGGAAGATAACGGAGAGGGGGGGATTCGAACCCCCAAGCCCGTGAGGGCGCCGGTTTTCGAGACCGGTGCATTGCCGTTCTGCCACCTCTCCGGATGCCGGCTACCGGGGTGCGGCGGAACTGCCGAGACGTCCGGTAGGCGCGGCCGGGGAAGGTGCTCCGAGAGGGCTCCCGCTGTCAAACTTTCGGCCTGCCTCGTGGGAGAATGCTATACGGACGGGGTGGGATGGGCTCCCTGCGGTCGCCGAGCTCGCTCCCTGCGGTCGCTCGGTTGGCTCGCCTACTCCACGCCTCGCTCGCTTCGCTCGCTCGGTTCGACTCCCTCGTGGGAACTGCTTTAACGGACGGGGTGGGATTGGGTCGCTGCGCGGCTCGCCGAGCTCGCTCCTCCGCTCGCTCGGTTCGAACCCGCGCCGGGCAGGCATGTTCATACTGCCTCGTGGGAACTGCTTTAACGGACGGGGTGGGATTCGAACCCACGAGGCAGGGTTGCTGCCCACACGCTCTCCAGGCGTGCGCCTTAGTCCGCTCGGCCACCCGTCCGGGAGCCTCCGGGGTGAGGCCGGAGGTAGGTAGGCGGAGGGGGTGGGATTCGAACCCACGAGACTCTTTCGAGTCAACGCCTTAGCAGGGCGCCGCCTTAAGCCACTCGGCCACCCCTCCGCAGGGTGCTGCCATGCTGATTGGCCCGCCAGGACTCGAACCTGGAATCTTCTGGTCCAGAGCCAGACGTGTTGCCAATTCCACCACGGGCCAACGTCCCAATGAGTTGGGCCGTCGATAATACTTGAGGGGGGGCGGCGCTTCAAGCGCGGGGGCGCCCTGGCCGCTGCGCGGGTGTCAGTCCCGGGAAGAGGGGCCGTCGCGGAGCTTGCGGAGGCGTTCGGCTTCATCGGCCGCCTCCGCGATCGTTCGGAAACCGTCTCCGGAGCGCGAGGCTTCGCTGTCTCCCAGCGGTACGGCGTACCAGCGGTCCGCCCGATCTTCGGGCCGATCCATGTAGTGGCCGCGTTCGAGCCGAAATCCATCGAGTCTCGCTCGGAAGCGGAGCGCTCTTACCACCACGCTGGGGTCAAACTTTGCTGAAGACACAATCATAACTCGTCGTCAGAGTCCATAGACGGATAGAACCTCTTATTCACAATCCCTGCGACTCCGCGGCGGGGTGACGGCAGATACTCCCATAATTTAGGGGCGAATGGGCGCATGGGCTACAGCCGCTCCGGGCGTCGCACCCCGTACGGATCGGATCCGCGGCCGCGCGCGGGCCGATCCGTCCTGGACAGGTAGGCGCGTAGCCGTTCGGTCTCTTCGGGCGGGAGGAGTGTAATCGGCACCGCCGGAGCCGTTCGGGAGGCATATCGAGCCATCGGGACGAGCCGGTCGTGAAAGATGATCGTCGCCGCCGTTATGGCCCGTCGCACGGCCCGGGCGTCGAGGTGCGGATCGAGCGCCTTGAAGCTGATTCCGAGCGCGAAATCCCGGGCGGCGAGTTCCGCCGCAAACACGCGCACGGTCTCGCTGCGGGAGAGCAGCACGACGAATCCGCGGCGCATTCGTCGTCGGACGAGGTCGCGTTCGCGGGTGCCCCCGGCGAGCGAAATCGGAACGCACTCGACGGTGCCGGATCGGCGCATCCGTGACTGCAACTCGCGCCGCAGGATCACGGGCGAGTGATCCGGTATCGTACGCGCGGAGTCGACGGCGCGAACGATGACTCCGCAGGCATCTTCCAGTTCCGCGGCGAGCACGGCCCGCAGCCCGGGGCGAGGTTCGCACAGCGTCACGAGGCGCGGATCCGGGCTCCGCGCGCCGCCCACGATCCGCTCGAGTTCGTTGAGCAGCCGCCAACGTGAGAATCCCCCCGCGTGCGCGCGCCTCAGCAGATCCAGCACCGCCGTCCTCGGCGCGATCTCCACCGCCGGCGCTGGGCGGAGGCGGCGCGGGCGTATCGACGCGCGGGGGCGCTGCCTCTTCCCGGTTTCGATGAGGTTCCGCCGTCGCAGCCGCGCGAGCGCGTGGCCGACCGTCCCCCGGTCGACGCCGAGCCGGCGCGCCATTTCCCTGGCCGACGGAAGCGGGGCCCCGGGCCGGACGTGTCCATCCCGAATCCCGGCCTCCAAATCCGCCGCGAGTTGTCGGCGGAGCGGTATGTGATGATCCCGCGAGAACGGTGGAAGTCCGCATCCACGCGCCATGTGCCCGAGTCTCCCTGTCCTGGGGTCGCTTGTCGACGGGAGTATGGAGACGGGGTCTCAACGGGGGATCAACTCGCCGGTTTTCTCCGAAGGGCTGTCAGGAAGTCGTCCACGCCGCGCGTATTGAGGACGTGTTCCGGGGTGAGCCACGCGCGGCGCGCCTGCTCGATGCCGTAGTGCGCCAGATCCAGGTGGTCCGGCCGGTGCGCGTCGGTCGCCACCACGACGGGTACGCCGAGTTCGCGCGCGCGCCAGAGGTGGCTGTCCCTCAGGTCCAGACGGTGGGGGTGCGAGTTGACTTCGACGGCGACGCCGAACTCGGCGCAGGCGTGCAGAATATCGTCGATGTCCACATCGATCGGTCCGCGCCGGTTGATGAGCCGTCCCGTGGGGTGCCCGAAGATCATCGCGCGGGGGTGCGCGAGCGCCTTCAGCACGCGTGCCGTCTGCCGCGCCCGGTCCAGCCCGAGGAAGGAATGAACCGAGATGATCACGACGTCGAGCCGCTCGAGCATCTCGTCCTCGAGGTCCAGCGATCCGTCGCGGAGGATGTCGACCTCCAGCCCTCGCAGGATCCGGATCTCCGGGTGCGCGGCCTGTACTTCCGCGATCTCGTCCCACTGCCGTCGAAGCTTGGCGGCATCGAGACCCTCGACCATCGCCAGCGCTTTCGAGTGGTCGGTGATCGCCATGTACTCGTAACCGCGCGCCGCGCACGCCCCGACCATCTCCTCGAGGGAAACGCGGCCATCGGACCAGGTGCTGTGCATGTGGACGTCACCGCGCAGGTCGGACGTCTCGACCAGGCGGGGCAGTTCCCCGGCATCGGAAGCCGCGAACTCCCCCCGGTCGCGTCGCACCTCCGGCGGCAGCCAGGAGAGATCGAGCGCCCGGTAGACCTCCTCTTCCGTCGCGCCCGCGACCATCGCTCCCTCGGACGCGATGCCCCGCTCGCCGAGCGCATCGCCGAGTGACTCTTCGGGGATCGTGAACACGCCGTACTCGGACACCCGCAACTTTCGTTCGAGCGCGCGGCGGCGCAGGCGGATGTTGTGTTCCTTCGATCCCGTGAAATAGATGAGCGCGGCTCCCCAACTCTCGGACGGCACGACCCGCAGATCGACCTGCAGCCCGCTGCGGAGGCGCACCGAGGTCTTCGTCCCGCCGGCTCCGATCACGCTCTCCACGCCGGAGAACCCGCTGAGGGCGTCGGAAGCGGCGCGCGCATCGTCGGCGAGGACGAGGATGTCGATATCGCCGACGGTCTCCTTCCGACGTCGATAGCTCCCCGCGACTTCCAGGCGGGTGATGCCGGGCGTCGCCCGCAGGTGTTCGATCAACGGCGGCAGAAGCTCGTCGACTTCTCCGAGGCGGAAGCGAGTGGTGTTCGTCCGATAGTTGCGAATGCCGCGGAGGATCCGGTCCTGCGTCTTGAGTCCGAAACCGGGCAGTTCGGCCACGCGCCCCTCGCTCGCGACTTCCTCCAGGTCGTCGATCGATTCGACGCCCAGTTCGTCCCACAGCTTGCGCGCCTTCTTGGGGCCGACCCCCGGGAGCCGCATCAACTCGACGAGCCCCGGGGGGATCTCGGCCGCCATCTCATCGAGCATCGCGAGACGCCCGCTCCCCACGAGTTCGCGGATATTGTCCGCCATCCCTTTCCCGATCGACGGCAGCGCGGTGAGGTCGGCGCCCTGCTCGACCAGTTTGCGCAGCGGCGACGCGTGCGCGTTGATCGTGCGCACGGCATTGCGGTAGGCGCGGACGCGGAACGGGTTCGCCTGCTGGATCTCGAGCAGGTCGGCCACCTCGTCCAGGACGCGGACGATCTCGATGTTCTCCATCAGGGCGCTGCCTCATCGGGCGTGGAGAGCGCGCCGGGTCCGCCGCTCAGGAGTTCGAGGAGACCCGCTTCGTCCAGAATCTCGACGCCGAGGGTCTGCGCCCGCTCCAGCTTGCGGCCCGGGTTCTCGCCCGCGACGACGTAGCTCGTCTGCTTGCTCACGGACGACGTGACCTTCGCGCCCAGCGCCTCGAGCTTCTTCCCGGCCTCGGAGCGGCTCATGGACTCGAGTCCTCCGGTGAGGACGATCCGGAGCCCGGCCAGGGTGTCGCCCGCGCGTGGCGGGGGCTCGGGCTCGATGCGGGCGCGCAGTTCGTCCACGACCGCCGCCACCTCGGGGCGGACCAGGAAGGCGGTGATCTCCTCCGCCATCCGGGGTCCGATCCCGTCCACATTCTGGAGCGTCTCCTCGTCCGCCTCCCGGAACGCCTCGAAGGACAGGAAGTGCGATGCGAGTTCGCGCGCCACCGTCACTCCGACTTCGGGGATGCCGAGGCCGTAGATGAAGCGGGCGAGTTCGGTCGTGCGCGCGGCGTCGATCGCGCGCACGAGGTTCGTGGCGGACTTCTCGGCGAAGCCTTCCAGCTCCATCAGCGTCGCCGCCTCGAGTTCGAACAGCGCCGGGACGCGGGCGATCACGCCTGCCCGGACGAGAAGGTTCGCGGTTTCCTCCCCCAGTCCCTCGATGTCGAGGGCATGCCGCGACCCGAGGTGTTGGATCCGCCCGGCGAGCTGCGCGGGGCACGCGAACAGGTTGGGGCAGAACGTGTATGGGCCGCGCGGCTCCAGGACGGTCGCGCACGAGGGACACTCGGCGGGCATGACCCACGGTGGCTCGCGCTCGCGGCCCGGCTCCTCGATCCGCTCCAGAACCTGTGGAATCACATCACCCGCCCGCTGCACCCGCACGCGGTCGCCCTCGCGAATGTCCTTGCGGGCGACCTCTTCCCGGTTGTGCAGGTTCGCGCGGCTCACCGTCACGCCGCCGAGTTCCACCGGGCGCATGAAGGCGATCGGCGTCACGACGCCGGTCCGCCCCACGCTGGGGACGATGTGAAGGAGCCGGGTGACCTCCTTCCGCGGCGGGAACTTGAAGGCGAACGCCCAGCGCGGGTGGTGCGAGGTCTCGCCGACTTCGTCGCGCGCGGCGATGTCGTCGAGCTTGATGACGATGCCGTCGATCTCGTATTCGAGGTCGTCGCGGCGCTCCTCGATTTCCGCCTGGAACGCGAGGATCTCCTCGACGTCGGCCGCGGGTCGGCAGCGCTCGTTCACGGGCAGGCCCCACTCGCGCAGCGCTTCGAGCGTGGTCTGCTGTGTGGGCGGCGGCCGTCCATCGATCGCGAGGATGTCGTAGACGTAGATGTCGAGCGGGCGCGCCGCGGTGATGCGCGGGTCGAGCTGCCGCAGCGATCCGGCCGCCGCGTTGCGCGGATTCGCGAACGGAGCGCGGTCGCGCTCAAGGAGCCGGGCGTTCAGCGCCTCGAAGTCGTCCACCCTCATGATGATCTCGGCCCGCAGCGCCAGGAGCGGCGGCACCTCGCGATCCGCGGTCCGCAGCCGCAGCGGCACCGAGTGGATCGTGCGGATGTTCTCCGTGACGGCTTCGCCGCGCATTCCATCGCCCCGGGTCACGGCCCGCGAGAGCCGGCCGGATTCGTAGACGAGTTCGATCGAGGCGCCGTCCAGCTTCGGCTCGACGACGTAGCCGATGTCGTCTCCGAGCGCCTTGCGCATCCGCTCGTCGAACCGTTCGAGCGGCTCCACATCGGCGGATGAATCGAGGCTGAGCATCGGCGCGGTATGCTCGATCGTCTCGAACGCGTCGAGCGGCTCCGCGCCCACGCGCTGGGTCGGCGAATCGGGCGTGACGAGTTCCGGGTGCGACGCCTCCAGGGCCCTCAGTTCGCGGAACAGTTCGTCGAAGCGCTCGTCCGAGATCTCGGGCCGGTTGCGGACGTAGTAGAGATACGAGTGGTGCCGCAGCGCCCTGCGCAGTTCTCGGGCGCGCCGCTCGGGCCCGCCGGGACTCGATTCGCTCATGGCGCGGAAGCTATCCGGGCCGCTGGCCGCGAGACAGAATCGCGGCGGATGGCGTCAGAAGGTGAACCCGAGCAGGGCTCCGGCGATCAGGTAACTGTCATCGGCGGTCGTGAACGCCACGTACGGCCGAGCGTGAAGGCTGCCGATCTCGACCGTGACGCCGCCGCGGATAACGGCGCTGACCTCCCTGTCCCCCTCCACGATGTCGTCGTAGAGCCGGTCGACCGAGTAGTTCTCGATGCTCACGGTCGCCGAAGGGATGATCGCGAGGCCGGAGCCCGGCGCGCCGAAGCGCTGCCCGACGGCCACGCCGACCCCGTAAACGGTCTCGCTCTTGTAGGGGAGATCGTCGAAGTTCCTCGACAGGACGCCTCCGACCCCCACGGTGGCGAGGGGACATACCGACAGCACGGGCAGCGGGAGCTTGAGGGCGACGCTCGCGCGCGCGTCTTCGAAGTCGAATTCCTGATCGAACTCGTCCGCGCCGGAGAACTTCACGTAATGGCCCCTCGCGGCCACGAGACCCAGGTCGAACCCGGCCGCGCCCCCAAGGCCTGTGATGTCCTCGGATGATTCGCGCCATACGGCGCCCGAGCCGCTGAGGAACCCGTTGCCGCTGAAGCCGAGGCAGGCCTGCGCCTCCAGCGCGGCCGGCGCCGCGATTCCCGCCACTGCCAGCCACACCAGCCGACGCGTCGTGGACATCTTCGGTCTTTGATCCATCCTCTTATCCGTCCCGGTTGGGCGAGGCGCCGACGCCCGCCAGGTTCTGCAGCGTCTGGAGTGCATCCGCCGCGGCACTCATCCGCGCGGACGCGGCCTCCACTGTCGTGCGGATTCGATCGAGCCGCCGCCGGTGGTCGTCGGAGGGGCCCGTCAGCGATCCGGTCGTGGAGGGACCGCCGTCGAACTTGCCTCTCAGGCCGGTCCACCAGTTGCGGATGTCCCCGTTGATCGAACGCCACTCGTCGGCGACCCCCTCGATCTCGCCCACAAGCTCCCGGGCGCGTTCGCGATCCTCGGGGGCCACATCCTCGGCGTTCTCCAGCGCTTCGAGCGACTCGGAGGCGCGGCGCTCCACGTCATAGGCTTCGCTGCCCTGTCTGTAGGCCACCCCCTGGAGCTCGAAAAGAGCCATGGTGAACTCGTAGCGAGCCAGGCGCTCCTCCGCGGACACCGGCAGTTCCGGGTCGGGACGGACCTCCAGCGACTGCTCGCGCGTCTCGTCTCCGGCGGTCAGGCGTACCGTGAACGTCCCGGCCAGGACCAGCGGACCCTCGGGGCCCGCGTCCAGGCTGGGCACCTCGTACCGGGTCGTGTCGTGCGGCAGCGGATCGTGCCGCAGGTCCCACGTGACCCGGTTGAGGCCGGCCTCGCCCGGGCCTTCGAGCCTCCGGACGTCCCGTCCGGCGCGATCCAGCACATCGATCGAGACGCCGCCCGGCATCTCCCCGGGGAGCCGGTAGTCGATGTTCGCGCCGAACGCGGGGTTCTCGGCCCGGAACGTCCCCTGGCCCATCGACGGCACGTCGTTGCGGTACAGGAAGAGGGTCGCCGGGCGCGGGGCGAACAACTGGACGCCGTCGTTCGTCGCGGCCGCGGTCGACCGCTGCGACAGCGGCGCGATGTCGTCGAGAATCCAGATCGCGCGGCCGTGCGTTCCGAGGACGATGTCGTTCTCGCGCGGGTGGATTTCGACGTCGTCGACCGGAACGGCGGGGAGGCCCGAGCCGAGCGCGGCCCACGTCGCTCCCCGGTCCAGTGAGGCGAAGGCGCCGTTCTCCGCGCCGATGATCAGCAAATCCGGATTCTCGGGATGCTCACGGATCACGTTCACGCTCGCCATGCCGCCGCCCGCCGCCCGGCCCATGGCCGTCACCGCCGCCGCCCCGTTCAGCCCATCCGCGAGCGACCGCCAGGTCTCGCCGAAATCCTCCGTCACGACCGCGAGCGGCCCGTAGTCGTCGTCCCAGTGCCCGTCCAGGCTCACGTACGCGCGCCCCGCCTCCGCGTGCGAGGCCTCGACCCAGCTCACGTAGTACGGGAACGGGAGCCCCGCCGCCGCGGCCACCCGGCCGGTCAGATCCTCCCAGTTCGCCCCGCCGTCCCGGCTCACGCGCACCGAGCCGTCGTCCGCCCCGATCCACAGCACGCCCGCCTCGACCGGCGACTCCGCCACGGCCGTGATCTCCCCGTACCCGGAGGCGCCATCGTGCTTCGAGAGCGTCGTCGAGTCCGGACGCACGCCCATCAGCTCGAGGCTGTCCTGATGAATCTGCCGCGTGAGATCCTCCGTCGCGCGCCAGCTCTCCCCGCGGTCGTCCGAGATGAACAGCCGGTTTCCACCCAGGTAGACCCGGTTTGCATCGTGCGGAGACACCAGAATCGGCGACTTCCAGTCGAAGCGATACGAGACCGTCGTGTCCGGCGGGAAGGGTTTGAGCGCCTTCCGGTCTCCGGTGGCGAGGTTCACGCGCACGATCCCGGCGTTCTGCGATGTCACGTAGACGGTGCCGAGATCCGACCAGTCCGTCTCCGTGTACATCCCGTCGCCGTAGTCGAGGACCTGCCAGTCGCGGTTCATGATCCCCTGGTAGCGGCGCGTCCGGCTGGGGCCCCGGTAGGAGTTGTTGTCCTGCAGTCCCCCGTAGACGTGGTACGGATCCGCCAGATCCAGATCGATGTCGTAGAACTGGGCGATGGGGATGTTCCCGATGAACGTCCAGTGGTCGCCGTCGTCCCATGTGGAATAGAGCCCCCCGTCGTTCCCGAGAATCATGTGGCGCGAGTCCTCGGGGTCGATCCACAGGTCGTGGTGGTCCACGTGGACACCGGTGTTGTATTCGATTTCCAGAGGGAGGGCCTCGAAGGTGTCGCCGCCGTCCTCCGAGCGGTGCAGGCTGCCCGCCACCAGCCAGACCCGATCCTCATCGTTCGGGTCGATCCGGAGCTGGCTGTAGTACATCGGACGCTGGTTCAGTTCGTTGACGCGCGTCCAGCTCTCGCCGCGGTCTCGCGAGACGAAGATCCCGCCCTCCTCCGCCTCCACGACGGCCATGACCAGCGCCGGGTCCCGACCCGAGACGGCGAGCCCGATCCTTCCCTTGTCCCCCTCCGGCAGGCCCTCGGTCACCTCCCGCCAGGAACTTCCGCCGTCCGTCGACTTGTAGATGCCGCTCCCCGGCCCGCCGCCCGCGAACCCCCACGCGCGCCGCCGCCGCTGGTACGCGGCCGCGTAGATGATGGATGGATCCGCGGGGTTGAGGGCGAGGTCCACGAACCCCGTGTCGTCGTCGATGTGGAGGACCTTCGTCCACGTCTCGCCGCGGTCGGTCGTCCGGTACACGCCACGCTCGGCGTTGGGGCCGAACAGATGCCCCAGCGCCGCCACCCACACGATGTCCGGATCGGTGGGATGGACGGCGATGCGCCCGATGTGCCGAGTCTCCTCCAGCCCCGTGAGCCGCCACGTCTTTCCGCCGTCGGAGGAGTGATAGACGCCCTGCCCCCACGGCGTACTGTTGCGGTTGTTCGGTTCCCCGGTCCCGACCCACACTTCCAGCGGGTCCGACGGGGCGAGCGCGATGTCCCCGATCGAGAGGTTCGCCGCGTCGTCGAAGATCGGCTCCCACGTCGTCCCGTGGTTGACGCTCTTCCACACACCGCCGGAAGCCGCCCCCACGTAGATGTGCGACTGGGTGCCGGGCACGACCTCGAGGTCGGCGATGCGGCCGCCGGAGATCGCCGGCCCGATCAGGCGCCAGGTGAATCCCGCGGCGATTCGTTCGGACGACTGGGCCTCCACGCGAGGGGGCGCCGCCGCGACGGCCGCGTTCAGCGCCGCCGCCACCACCAGCGCGCGGACGGAGACCCGGCACAGGACAGCCGGAATACGACGGGGACGCGAAACCATGGTCAGCTCACCTTCTTCTTCCTGAGGCCGTCCTTCTGTTGCAGCCAGGGGACGCCGGTCGTGATCCATTCCGGGGCCGGCTCCCCCTTCAGGTAGTGCGCGAACCACTGAAGGATGCGGCTCTGGTAGTCACGCTGGTTCGGCTCCCGCGCGAGCCCGTGGTTCTCCCCCTCGTAGACGAGCATCACCATGTGCTTCCCCGCCCGCCGGGCCGCGTTGTAGAACTCGACCCCCTGGTTGAACTCCACGGCGCCGTCCTCCGTCCCGAACTCCATCAGGAGGGGCGTGTTGAGGTTCTGAATGTGATGGAGCGGAGAGTTGTTGAAGTAGGAATCCCAGTCCTCCCACCACGGCACCTGCATGCGGCCCTGGCTGATTTCGAAGATCCGGGCGTCGGTCCCCCCGGAGTTCCAGTAGAAGGAGAGGTACATGCTCATGAGGTTCGTGAGCGGCGCGCCCGCCACCGCGGCCGCGAAGAGATCGTCCTGGGTGACGAAGAACGTCGTCTGATATCCGCCCCACGAATGGCCGATGAGTCCGACGCGGTCGGCGTCGATCATCCCCGTCTCGACCGCCGCCGCCACCGCCGGGCGCAGCGTCTCCACGTTCGACTGTCCCGGGCGCCGGTCGCGATAGACGATGTCCGGCTGGAAGACGAAGTACCCTTCCTGGCTCCAGGTCTGGATGTTGTAGTAGCTCGTGGGATCCGGAACGACGTACTGGTGGAGACTCTGCGAGAGCAGTTCATAGTGGTACACGATCATGGGATATGTCCGATCCGGATCGTGGTCGGCCGGATAGACGAGCGCGCCCTGGAGGGGGCGTCCCCATTCATTCTCATAGTCGATGAGTTGCGTGCGGCCCCAGGCGTAGTCGTCCTGGAAGGGGTTCGTGCGGGTGACCTGCCGCACCTCTTCCAGATCCGGTCCGGCGACGAAGTAGTCGGGCGAGTCGTCGAACCGTTCGCGGCGGAAGGCGTACACGTCGGCATCCTCCGCCTTGAGCAGGCCGCCCGCGAAGCGGGCGTCGGCCCAGATCAGCGGCTCCGGCGTTTCTCCGCGGCGGCCGCGGGAGAAGCCGGCCTTCTTGGTCCACTCGCCGTAGGTCGAGTAGTAGAGCGGTTCATCCGCAGCGAGGGCGTCGGCGTCCCGGTCGATCCGCACGACGCGGTACCGGATCGAGTCTTCCGCCCCGTTCGTGAGCCGCCTCCCGCCCGACCCGTCCGGGTTCACCTCCCACACGTCGAAGCGGTCGTTCACGAGCAGCGCCGCGTCGTCCTCCAGCCAGCCGGCGATGCCGAAGGGCGGCATCTGCTCCCGGGTCGGCGTCCGGTCGAGGTCGACGAACGTCCCGCCGAGCCCGGACGTCACGTTGCGCGTCTCGCCGGTGGCCAGATCGTGCGTCCAGTAGTCGGCGTCCTCGAACCAGACGGCGTAGCGTGCGCCGGGGCTCGAACCCATGTCGATCGTCACCCGCTCCCGAACCAGTTCGCGGCGCCCCGTTCGCGCGTCGACGGCGTAGAGGTCGTGGAACTGCTGGCGGAACATCGCGTTGACGTCGTACGGCGTCTCGTCGCGGGCCAGCACGTGGCGCCCGCCCTCCGCGATCTCGACCTGGTCCGCGTGGTCGCCCCCCAGAAGGAGGAAACCGCCATCAACCAGATTCCAGGCGCCGAGATCGTGTTCCTGCCGCAGCCGGTCCTCGCGCACGCGCTGCTGGGGGATCGGATCGACATCGAGCGAGTGCCAGACCTCGACGCCGGGGCTCTCCTCCTCGTCGCGTTCGGGCCCGTTTTCGTCTTCGTCCGCCTCGCCGTCTTCCCCTTCGCCCTCCTCTTCCGCGTCTTCGGCGGCGGTCTCGACCGGGATCCGCTCCTGGAGACCGAGGAAGATGGTGGAACCGTCGTCGGACCAGGAGGGGACGCGGTGTTCGACGAGCCGGGTGCCTCCGGGGAGTTCCGAGGGTTCCCGCGGGTCGAGCGCGAACGACCGGGGGCTGTCGGAGTCCAGGTCGCGCCACGCGAGAGCCACATGGGCGGTGTCCTCGTGCAGTTCATCCTCGAACGTTTTGAGGACGGCGAGGTCCGGAGCGCCCTCGCGCCATGACAGCTCCCGGTAGGTCGCCTCGTCCGCGTCGAGCGAGCGGATGCGACCGGATTCCGGATCGTACAGCCGGACTCCGTTGCCGACCCGACCCTCGGCGTCGACGGTCATGGCCAGCAGGCTCCCGTCCTCCTGCCAGGCGAATGCCGCAACGTTGCCGAAGCTCATCGACCCGCCCCGCGTCAGATCCCGAACCAGGACGTCGGCGCCGTCGCTCCCGCTCTCCTCGGGGCCGTAGCGGCGGAGCGCCAGGTATCTCCCGTCATCGGAGAAGGAGAACGACTGCATCGCCTCGATCTCCTCCTGCTCTCCCGCCCGCAGGTTGAGGAGTCCCGTGCCGTTGCGGACGGGGTCCCCCCTCTCGCGCAGTCGCTCGCGCTCGTCCGGGGAGACGCCGATGGCGTACGCGAGCCAGTTTCCGTCCGCGCCGAACTCGGGGCGCGAGCCTTCCGCGACGACGACGACCGAATCGGAGTCCGTGCGGTGGACTTGAAGCTCCGAAGTCTCGTCCACGCGACGGACGACGACGGCGAGCCAGAGTCCGTCCGGCGAAAGCGACGCCTGGCCCAGGCGTTCCCACTGGTCGTAGTCGTCCGCTGCGAGCGTCGGCTTGTCCTGCGCGTCCGCCCTCTCGGGAACCAGGCCGGCGGCGGTTCCGAGCGCGATGGCGAGGATGGTCGTGATTCCTCGGGGAATGTTCCTCATCTCTCGATCTCCTGACTTGCGGGCGCCGCCCCACGGAGTATCCGGCGGGCGGCCACGGGTCCGCGACCCCGCAACATGCACCGGAAACGGGAGTCCCGGGCAAGGGTACGCGCCCGGTCGGGGCCCGAAACGCGGCGACGAAGAACTCACGGACATCGAGGTGGCGTGACGAGTTGGGCCGCGCGGGTCCAGATGGCGTCGAACATGGGCTCGGTGAGCGTGCCGGTGAACGTGTTCTGCTGGCTCGGGTGATAGGAGCCGATCAGCAGGCGGCGCCCGATCTCGACCTCCACGCCGTGGCCGAATCGGGGCGCGGGCCGCGGGACGGCTTCCCCGCGTTCACGGAAGATCCTCAGGAGCGCGGAGAACGAGAACCCGCCCAGCGCGACGATGACGGGGGCGTCGTCGAAGAAGTCCAGTTCGCGCTCGAGGTAGCCCCGGCACCGTTCGCGCTCCCCGGCGGTGGGCTTGTTTCCGGGCGGGGCGCAGCGCACGGCGGCGGTCACCCAGGCGCCCCGGAGCACCAGTCCGTCGTGCCGGGCGGTCGAGTCGGGCTGCGAGGCGAACCCGGCGCGGTACAGCGCGCGGTAGAGCCAGTCGCCGGATCGATCGCCGGTGAACATGCGCCCGGTCCGGTTGGCGCCGTGCGCGGCCGGGGCGAGCCCGACGATGAGGAGACCCGCGGCCGGATCGCCGAACCCCGGCACCGGACGACCCCAGTACGTGTCGTCGCGGAAGGCGGCCCGGCGTTCCCGCGCCACCCGCTCGCGCCACTCGACGAGCCGCGGGCACTTCCGGCAGGCCGTGACCTCCCGCTCGATCGCGGCGAGGACCGGGTCCGTCAAGCGCCGCCTGGCCGCGGAAGGCCGTACTTCAGCCGGTAGAGCACGGCTTCGAGCCGCTGCGACCAGCGGACCGGGGCCGGGAAGCTGGCCCGGTGCAGCGTGGGAACCTTCACGGAGCGGACGCCGGCCAGGTTCGCCGACGCGATGTCCGTGAAGTACTGATCCCCCACCATCAGCGCCGCCGCCGGACGGTCCGCGACACCCAGCTCCTCGAGCGCGGCCCGCACGAGTCGGCGACTCGGCTTGCGGATCGGCCGCAGGTCTCCGGGGGACCCGTCGCCAGCGGACGAAGCCGCCGCCGCGCCGGGGCCGCGCCACGACTCGCGCGGGCCGCGGCGGACCCGGAATGCCGCCCCCGCCCCGGTCTCGTATCCGAGCATCACCGGGATCGCGGGGAAGATCTCCCCCAACTCGGCGAAGCGCGCCTCCTGGCAGTTGGAGACGATCGCGTGCCGCAGCCCGGGCGCCCGCAGCAGATCCTCGAACCCGGGCGCGAGCGCGGGGTCCACCCGCCCGGCGTGGTGCGCCATCAGCGTCCCATCCACGTCCCACAGGACGGCCTCGACGCCCAGATCGCGCAAACGCCCGGCGCTCAGGCCGTTCACCGAATCGAGGTGGAACGTCGGCCGGATCCTGCGCGACATGCTCGCGAGCCGCGGGAGGAGCCGCCGCGCCGTCTGCATCCAGGTCGCCTTCATCGGAGCGCCCTCAAGGGGCGTCCCGCGCCATCGGCGGCGTCAGTTCGCCCCCAGGATGGGATCCTTCTCTCCGATCATCTCCCAGCGGCCGAGGACGATGGGGATGACCCCGATGTCGTAGAAGGCATCGAAGAACCGCATCACGCTGAACTCTCCGCCCTCCTGGATGGCGTACTCCGAAAGCAGTTCCTCGATCTGGATCTTCCCGGTCACGTAGCTCGTCCCGTACCCCGGCTGCCGCAGGTAGAGGCTCTGCTCGCCGCGCACGAGGGCGCCGTCCGGGAGCCACCCGCGCGGCGTCCATTTCATCGCGTGCGCCACCGCCTCCTCCATGTCGAAGACCTCGCCGTGCAGGTAGAGGCCGCTCAGCGCCCGCGCCGCCCGCTGCGCCAGCATGATCCAGGTGAGTTCCCGGGAGCGGGGCGAACCTTCGAGCAGCCCCAGGTGCATGAACATCTCCTCCACCCCCGTGGCGAGTCCCTCCGAACGGGAGTCGAAGATGTTGTAGAGGGATGGCGTGGCCCGGATCGGGCTCGCGTGCGGGGCCACCCGCATCTGCGCGAGTTCGATCCAGTGGTGCATGTGCGGCCGAAAGGCGTCCGGGTCGCGGTAGTTCACCTCGGAGAAGAAGTTCCGGATCTCGCCGGGTTCGGCCGGCGTGAAGCTCCCGTTCACGGCGCGGAGGGCCGGGTCCATCCACTCCGCCGTCGTCTGTACCTCCTCCTCGTCCAGGAAGCGCATGTAGCGGTCGACGGACTCGTTCAGCCTCCGGTCGTATTCCTCGGCCGAGGCGATGCGCTCGAGTTCGGGCAGGTGCCGGTTGCGGTTTTCCTCCAGCCGCATCGAAGCGTGGGCGCGGGCGAGTTCCCGCCGCATGATCGTGACCTGTTCCTCCCACGAATACGGGACGAGGTGCACGTTCTGCATGTACCACGTGTAGTTCTCCCGTCCCACCCCGGAGGGTCCGGTGCGCGAGGGCGCCTCCTCCTCCAGCCAGGCGATGAACGCCTCCGAGGCGGCGCGGGCGTCGGCGATGGACCCGTCGAGCGCGGCGCTCGTCCCGGCCACCTCCGCCGCAAGGTCGTCGAGGTCCCGCACCTGGCCCCGAAAGGCCCGGGGGCCGGCAAGCCAGAGGTCGCGCGCGTTCGAGTCCGCGAGATTATCGCGCGCCTGCTCCAGGAGCGCCGGGATCGCGCCGATGCGACCCGCGAGTTCGGCGGCATCCGCCTCCGACAGCGGATAGTCGTAGGTCCAGAGGTCGATCCAGCCGTGGATGACCGGCCCCTCGTGGGCCGGCACGTCGCTCTCCGCCGCGAAGATCGTCACGTAGAAGGCGGGGTCGCGCGCCCAGGGGCGGCGCACGCGGTGATCGAAGTCGAGTCCGTTCATCTCGGCGCGGACCAGGTGCCAGTCGATCTGCTCCGGCACGGACCAGCCCTCGGGGGCGCCGTTGCCCAGCCTCGCCTGCCAGCCCGGGAGTTCCTGCTGCTGGCGAGCCATCGCCGCCGCCGAGTAGTCGGGCACGCCGTCCATGAACTCCGGGCGCTCGAACTCGCGCCACTCGTCGAACAACGCGACGAGGTCGGCGTGCGAGTCCGGACCCGCCATCGCAACCGAATCCTCCCGATCCGGCGCTACCTGCACGAGAACGAAGGCGAGGGCGAGAACGGCGATTCCCGCAAGGATGAACGATGGACGGAGTCGGCTGGAAGCCATGGTGCCTCCTTGAGGGTGTAACCCGCGGATCGTCTGACACATTATGATACGTGGTGTGGAGTCTCAGAAATCCGCGAGCCACAACAGAGCGTGGAGGCGACCATGAAAGCTCCGACTTCGTTGATCGTTCCGGGGGTCCTCGCAGTCCTTGTTTCGGCCGGCTCGGCCTCGGCCCAGGAACCGCCGGACACGGTCGTCGTGATCCCGGAACTCGATGTCGTGGTGGGGTCGCGGGCCGGTGTCGCGGACCCGGCCACGCTTCCCGTTCCCGTGGATATCTACGGCGCCGAGGAAATCGCGCGCATGGGAGAGATCGACCTTGCGGAGGTGCTCGGCCGCATCGCGCCCTCCTTCAACTCCACGCGGTTGTCCGCCGGCGATGGCGCGGCGCTCCACGTGGCGACGCTGCGCGGAATGAACGGCGACCAGGTGCTCGTCCTGGTCAACGGCAAGCGACGGCACGGAGTCGCCTTCGCGAAGGTGCTCGCGGCGGCCGGGCAGGGGACGACGGGCACGGACCTGCGTGCCATTCCGGTCCACGCCATCAAACGGATCGAAGTCCTGCGCGAAGGTGCAGCGTCACAGTACGGTTCGGACGCCATCGCCGGCGTGATCAATATCGTGCTCAAGGACGACGCCAGCGGGGTCAGCGCGGCCACCTTCCTCGGTCGAACATCGCGCGGTGACGGAATGAGGCTGTTCACTTCGGCCAACGCCGGAGTCCCGCTCGGAGACGGCTTCTTCAACGTCACGATGGAGGTCGCGCGGCAGGAGGTCACGAACCGGGCGGGCCTGGCCCCTACCTGCTTCGGTCCCGATCCGTCCTACGGCCCCTGTGCGGACGGCGGGAAGGTCATCCAGCTGCAGCGAAACGGCGAACCCGACTACAGGGGCGCGGCGTTCATGGCCAATGCGGCGGTCCCCGTCGGCGAATCGGCCGAATTCTATGCCTTCGGGGGATACTCCGGTCGCGAAGCGGTTTCGGACGGCCTGTACCGCAAGGCGGACTGGGTGCCTCGCTCGGTCAGCTACGTGTATCCGGATGGCTTCTTCCCGGTCGAGGAGTCGGACCTGATGGACAAGTCCGCCGTGGCGGGATTGCGCGGCGACGTGGGCGAGTGGTCGGGAGATCTCAGCCTCGGGTTCGGACACGGCCGGTTCGCCTTCGGCGCCGAGAATTCGATCAACCCGTCCTACGCGGCCGAGTTCCTCGCCGGGAATCCCGGGGCCGACGGAGCCTCCATCGCGGCCAACGCCGGACCGCGGAACACGTTCAGCGGCGGGCTCAACGTCAGACAGTGGACGCTGAACGCCGACGCGACGCGGGAGATCGAGGTGGGTTCGACCCCGGCGTTTCTGGCGGTCGGCGGAGCGTTCCGGAGGGATTCGTACTGGATGGAAGCCGGCGACCGCGCCTCGTGGGCGTGTGGACCGAGCGATACGCCCGGCAGCTTTCCGGCGGCCCATCACCAGAACGATGGGACGGTCTACGCGAGCTGCGGGATACAGGGCTACCCCGGCTACAGCCCGACTTCCGCCAGGCTGAGCGAACAGGATCGCAACAGCGTCGGAGCGTATGCGGACATGGAGTTGCGTTCGCCGAGCGGGCGCACGCTGGGTGGCGCCCTCCGTTTCGAGCACTACACCGACGCCGGAAGTTCGCTGACCGGCAAGCTGGCCGGCCGCGTGGAGCTGGGCGAATCCGGCGCCGCGCTCCGCGCCGCGGTTTCCACCGGTTTTCGGGCACCGCGACTCCCGCAGCGGGGCTTCAACACGATCGGTTTCGTGGGCGGCAGCGAGGGTCTGGTGAGCGCCGGCTTCCTGCCCGAGGGCGATCCGATCGCGTGCTCCGACTTCGGCGCCTGTTCGCTGGGCCACGAGACATCGCTCAGCTTCACGGGCGGACTCGTCTACTCCAACGACGCCGGCCTGCTGGTGACGGCGGACTACTACCGTGTCGCCGTCAACGACGCGATCGCCCTGACCCAGAGCCTCAATCAGAGCCACGGGCTGCGGCCGGGCGCGCAGTTCCAGGGTCGGCCGGTGGACGCCGTGGCGTTCTGGACCAACGCGATCGACACGCGCACGCAGGGATTCGACGTGGCGGCGACCTGGCGCTTTCGCGGGATGGACTGGGGGGCCGCGGACCTGTCGGCCAGCCTGCACCGGAACAGCACGAAGATCACCGCCAACCGCAACGAGGACTTCATCGGAGACACCCAGCGGACCCTGATCGAGGATGCCCAGCCCGGAAGCCGGATCGGCGTCAGCGCCGATATCCGTCTCGCGCAGGGTCTCGGGGCGCGGTTCGGCTTGAACCACATCGGCTCCGTCACGACCCCGTTCATCTTCGAGGAGAACGTCACGATCGACGCGGCGACCATCGCCGACCTGGAGGTCAGCTTCCGGGTGGGAGACCGCATCCGGGTGGGCGTCGGCGCCAACAACCTGCTCGACCGCCTGCCGAACCGGCTCCCGGACGACGCCGTGGCCCAGCTCTGGACGATGGAGTACCCCTCGGAGTCGCCCTACGGCGTGGCGGGACGCATCTGGTACGTGCGGGTGAACCTGGTCGGGAACTGAGCGCGGCCACGAGACGGGGGGCAGCCACGAGAGGTGGGCGGATCGGAATGACCCCGGCTGGACTCGAACCAGCGGCCTCGGGATTAGGAATCCCGCGCTCTATCCGCCTGAGCTACGGGGCCGTGCCGGGAAACTAGCGGGCGGGCCGGAGGGCGGCCAAGATTGCCGTCCCATGGAACCTGTAGACACGCTTATTCTCGGCCCTCTCGTCGTCACGATGGACGCCGGGGAACGGATTCTCGAAGCGGGCGCCGTCGCGGTGCGAGCCGGCAAGATCGTCGCCGTCGGGACCCACGAGGAACTCGCGGGCTGCGACGCTACCGAGACGATCGACGCGACGGGACGCCTCCTCATGCCGGGGCTGGTGAACGCGCATACGCACCTGGCCGACTCCCTCTTCCGGAGTCTCGTGGAGGAGTTGCCGCTCGAGGCCTGGCTGGAGCGTCTCTGGATTTCCGAGCGCGAGTTCGTCAGCCGCGAGAGCGTCGAACTCGGGGCGCGGCTCTCGCTGGCGGAGATGCTCCGGAGCGGGACGACGTGCGCGCTCGACATGTTCTGGTTCCCGGAGGCCGCAGCCGACGCGGCGCTGGGAGCGGGCTTCCGGCTCGTCACCGGCCCGATTTTCTTCGACTTCGACGGACCCGACGGCGTCTCCGTGGAGGACCGGATCGCGACGGGCGAGCGCTGGCTGGAGCGCTACGCGGAGGAGCCGCTGCTCACCCCGTGCGTGCAACCGCACAATGCGCTCACGGTGTCGCCGGACGGTCTCCGGGCGGCGCGTGACCTCGCCGATCGTGCCGGGACCCTCTTCCACACGCACTGCTCCGAGACGGCCACCGAGGTGCGGCAGACGATCGAACGTTTCGGGCATACGCCGGTCGCGCACCTCGATGAACTCGGGATCCTCGACGCGCGCACGGTGCTCGCGCATTGCGTCCACCTGGACGACGACGACTTCATGCGCCTTCGGCGCGCGGGGGCGGCGGTCCTTCACAACCCGCTCTCCAACCTCAAGCTGGGTTCCGGCATCGCGCCGGTCGCGCGCATGCTGGAAGAGGGGATTCCGGTGGCCCTCGGCACGGACGGGCCGGTGAGCTCGAACGACCTCGACATGTGGACCGCGATGCGCTTCGCGGGACTGTTGCAGCGGGGCGTTCACATGGATCCGGTCATCACGCCCGCTCTCGAAATCGTCCGCATGGCGACGACGGTGGGGGCGGAGGCGCTCGGGCTGGGAGACCGCGTGGGACGCCTCGCGGAAGGCTACCGGGCCGACCTCATCCTCATCGACCTTGACCGCCCGCACCTGACGCCGATGTACGACGTGTACGGACATCTCGTCTACACGGTGGGCCGCGACGACGTCCGCTCAGTGATGGTCGATGGGCGCTGGGTCATGCGCGACCGGACGCTCGAAACGATCGACGAGGCCGCCGTCCTCGCCGAGATGGAGCAACTGGCGGTCGAAATCGAGCGCCACGCCGCCCGCCTCGAACCCGCCTGAGTCAGGGGGAAGGGACGATTGCGGGGAGGATGCGGTCCTGGAGCGCGGTCCAGCTGAAGAGTTCGGGCTGCTCGTGGAGCGTCCAGCCGTTGAAGACGGAGATGAGATCGTGTTCGGGCACGATGTGGATGAACTGGCCTCCGTATCCGTTTCCCGCGAAGACCCGCGTTTCGCCGTCCTCGTGCACCGGTACCCACCACTGGTATCCGTAACCCGTGTCGGGCCGGTCGTTGTCGGGGGCCACGTCGGGCACGACGGGTGAGGTCGAGGCTTCGACCCATTGCCGGGAGACGATCTGCCGGCCGTCCCATTCCCCGCCCCGGAGCATGAGGTAGCCGACGCGGGCGAGGTCGTGGGTGGAGAGGTAGAGGCCGCCCTCGCTGTCGACTTCGCCGTCGGGGGCGATCTTCCAGTAGTACTCGTCGATCCCGATGGGACGGAACAGGCGTTCCTCCGCCCACGCGTCGAGCCGCTGTCCGGTGGCCCCGCGCACGACCTTCCCCAGCAGGACGCTCACGCCGTCGTTGTAGTCGAAGCGGGTGCCGGGATCCGTTCCCACCGGTTGCGCGACGACGTAGTCGATCCACCGGTCGCTCGCCTCCAGGACCGCGGTGGGGTGCGCCTCGTCCTCGTAGGTCTGGCCGGGCACCGCCCAGTCGATCCCGCTCCGCATGGTGAGAAAGTCCTCCAGCGTCGTGACGGCGCGGCGCGGATCGGCGAGATCGACGCCGTACGCCTCGAACCAGGGCCAGGCCGACGCTTCCACGCCCGGGATGTGGCCCTCGTCCACGGCGATGCCGAACGCGACCGAGGTCACGCTCTTGGTCACGGACTGGAGCGAGTGCAGGTCCGTGTCCCGGTAGTACGGGTGCCACGACGGGTGATCGTAGTTGTATTGGTGGTCCGCCGTGTCCTCCTGCGCGGCGAGAAGTTCGGCGTACCGGGCGCCGTGGTCCCAGCGCCGGTCCGCGATCACGCGCCCGTTGCGGATGAGGAGAAACTGGTCGATGAGACCGTAGCGTCCGGCGTCGATGTCGGCGATCAGCGAGTCGATCGCGGCCGGGTCCACTCCCTCCGCTTCCGCTGTGGAAACGGGCCACATCTCTCCGGGCCAGCCGGGCCCCTCCGCCTGCGGCGCACAGGCGGCGAGGACGATGCACGTCGCAAGCGGGACTATTCGGCCGAGGAGGTTCACGTCCGGTCCTTTACGTTCGGTCAACGGAGGGCGGCGGCGACGTTGCCTCCGTCCACGGTGAGGATCGCACCCGTCGTCGCGCGGGCGAGGGCCAGGGAGACGAAGGCCCCGGCGACATCCTCGGCCCGGACCTCCCGGCCGAGGAGGTTGCCGCGCATGTAGGCGTCCTGGCTGACGCCGCGGGCCTCGGAGCGAGACGCGATCATCTCATCGGTGAGCACGCCGCTCCGGATGCGGTCGGCGTTGACCCCGTTCGACCGGATGCCCTCCCACCCGTGCTCGATGGCGTACTGGCGCACGAGTCCGAGGGTCGCCGCCTTCGGCAGCCCGTAGGGTCCGAAGTCCGGGCCCGGGTTGACGGCCTGCTTGGAGACGTTGAAGAGGAGGCAGCCGCCCGTCCCCTGGGCGCGCATCGTACGCACGGCCGCGCGCGTGACGCGCTGGTGGGCGAAGAAGTTCAGCTCGAAGCTCTCTCTCAGCACGTCGTCCGTCACGTCGGCCATGGGACCGCGCCATGCCGCCCCGGCGTTCGAGACGAGGATGTCGACGCCTCCGAAGCGGGCGGCGACGATGCCGAAGGCGCGGTCGACGGACGCGTCGTCCGTCACGTCGCATGGGACGGCGAGCCCCGCTCCGGCCGCGCCGGCGGCGTCGAGCGCGGGGCCCGGGAGGTCGAAGAGGGCGACCTCGGCGCCGGCGGCCCGGAACGCGGCGGCGGTGGCCCGGCCGATCGCGCCCGCGCCGCCCGTGACGACCACGACGTGGCGGGCCAGCGCCTTCTCCTTCGCGCCGGCCAGTTTCGCCTGTTCGAGCGACCAGTACTCGATGTCGAAGAGCTCCGCCTCGGTGATGCTCTCGAAGCGGTCCATGCTCTCCGCGTCCGTGATGACGTCGACCGTGGTCTCGGCGAGGTCGGCCGCCGCCGCCGCGGCCCGGGCATCGCGGCCGCTGGCGAACAGACCCACACCCGGCACCAGGATCACGCGCGGACTCGGGTCGAGCATGCGCTTCGTCCCGCCGTAGCGCGGGTTGTGGCGTTCGAAATAGACGGCATAGGCCTCCCGGTACGCGTCCACGGAGGCTCGCGCCCCTTCGGCCCAGGCGGCGAGGTCGCCGGCGGGGGGCGCGGGGAGCACGACGGGGAGCGGCTTCGTGCGGATCGCGTGGTCGGGCGTGACGGTGCCGACCTGGCTGTAGCGCGACAGCTCCGAGCCGCCGACGTAGGCGAGGATGGCCGGGCTGGCCCTGTGCTCGAGGATGAAGCGCTCGAATCCTCCGCCGTCGCCGTCCCGCCGGTTCGCCAGCATGCCGCGGACGGTCGGCGCAATCTCGCTCGCGGAGGCGACCGCCCGGGGCATCGCGGCGGCGGCGAACACCGTGCTGCGCCCGCGCTCGATGCGCGCTTCGGCGAGGCTGACGAACTCGATCATGCGTTCGTACGCCTCGTGCGCCGTGTCCCCGAACGTGAACAGCCCGTGCTTGAGGAGGACGAGCCCTTCCGCCTCCGGGTGGGCGTCCGCCGCCGCCTTCGCGGCCTTCGCCAGATCGAAGCCGGGCATGATGTACGGGACGATGGCGGCGCGGTCGCCGTAGACGTCGCGGCAGATCTCTTCGCCGTGCGGCTGGTCCGTGAGGACGAGCGCCGCGTTCGCGTGCGTGTGGTCGATGAACGTGCGCGGCACCCACGCGTGCAGGAGCGTCTCCACCGACGGGTTCGGCGCCTTCGAGTCGAGCAGGTTGCGGCGCTGCAGGTTCACCATGTCCTCGTCGGACAGGGCGTCGATCTCCGCCAGCCCCAGAAGTGGATCGAGTTGCACCGCGGGGAGGCCGGGCGGCTCGATCGTCCCCATGTCCCACCCGCTCCCCTTCACGTACAACACGTCGAGTTCCGTCCCGGTCACGTCGCGCGCCCGGCCCTTGACCGACGTGTTGCCGCCGCCGTGCATCACGAGTCGAGGCTCGGACCCCAGGAGCCGCGTCGTGTACACTCGCAGCGCGAGGTCCTCTCCGATGCCGTCAGCGGCGTACCGTTCGACGAACTCCGCCGCCTCGCGCTCGCTCCACGCGCTTTTCATCTCTTGAGATTCCGCGATCCGGGGCTATCCGCCGGCCGTGGTGACGGCCTCTTTCCCGTCCGGGTGGACGGGGGACGTCTCCCACTCGTACTCCTCGCCCAGCACCCAGCGGTAGTACCAGTCCAGCTCGACGTTCGCCTTGAACAGGCGCTGCTGCAGTTCGACCCAGCCGTGACCCTGTTCGGGCGCCACGTAGAGGTGGGTCGGGACGCCGTTGTGCTTCAGTCCCTGGTACAGTTCGACGGACTGCGGCATCGGCACGCGCTCGTCGTTCTCCCCGACGAGCACGAGGGTCGGGGTCACGACCTTGTGAAGGTCGAAGAGCGGCGAGTCCGCCATGTACTGCTCGATCGGGGCGTCTTCGGACCACGGGGTGCCCCCGAACCACGGCGTGCGGTAGATCCGGACGTCGGACTGCGCGTACATCGACATCCAGTTCACGGCCCCCGCGCCCGACGACGCGGCTTTGAAGCGGTCCGTGTACGTGATGATCTTGTTCGTCATGTGGCCGCCGGCGCTCCAGCCCATCTTCGCCATGCGGTCGCCGTCGACGAGTCCGCGCTCGACGAGATAGTCCACTCCGGCCATCACGTCCTTGTGGGCCTGGTCGAAGTAGTTGCCGATCATGTTGCGCAGGAAGTCGTCGCCGTATCCGGTGGACCCGCGATAGTTGGGCTTGAAGACGAACCAGCCGCGGGCGGCGAGCACGGTCTCATAGTTGCTCGAGCGTGCGAAGCGGAACTTGTCGGAGGACGGCGGACCACCGTGCGTCTGCACGACGAGCGGATAGCGCTCGCCTTCCTGGTAGTCGATGGGATAGAAGATGAGTCCCTCCACCTCGACGCCGTCCTCGCCCGCGTATTGCACGGCCTCCATGCGCGGCAGGAGGAACTCCTCGGCGAGGTAGTCGAAGAGGCGGGTGACCTGCCGCGGCCCCCCGGGCCCGGCCGTCGCCCACAGGTCCCCGGCGTTGGTCGCACTGCTGACGGAATAGAGGTGCGTGCCGGATGAGGGGTGGTAGTCCCAGGCGCCGACCGAGTGGTCTCCCTCGGTGACCGCTTCGGCCCGCCCCGCATCCGAGGCGTCGGCGGGCACGGAGTAGATCTGCTGGCGAACGCCCGTGTTGGCGCGGAAGTAGATCGAGCGGCCGTCTCGGGACCACACGGCGGCGTTCACGTCGAAGCTCCCGCCGGGCACCACCGAGACGGGGTCGCCGCCAGCGGTCGGGACGACGAACAGGCGCTGGTTGAAGTAGAAGTCGCTCAGTTCGTCGTTCGTGTTCGCGACGAAGAGCGCGTGGCCGTTGTCCGGCGAAAGGGATGCGCCGACTTCGCCGACGTGGTTGTCGGTGATCCGTCGCGGGCCCGTCCCGTCGGGGCCCATCACCCACAGTTCGGAGTTGAGCAGATCGTCGAAGAGGGCGGTGGGCGCCAACTGCACGAGGAGGAGCGTGCCGTCGCGCGAGATCGAATACCCCCGGACCATCAGGCCGGGTTCCGTCACGCGCTCCGCCGCCCCGCCTTCGCTCGAAACCCGCCACAGTCCGGTCGGGCGCCTGTCCTCTTCATAACGAAACACGTTGTCGTTGACCGCTTCGCGCGCCTTCTCGGCTTCGGACTTCTCGTCGACGGCGGTGAAGTAGATCCAGTCGCCATCGCCGGACCACGAAATCGAACCCACGGGCGTCGGGTGTTCGCTCACGGCGCCGGCCTCGCCGCCACGGGTCGGCATCACGAACACCTGGTTGTGCTCCGTGTCGTGCCGGTTCGCGACGAAGGCGATGCGCGAGCCATCGGGCGACCAGCGCGGGCTCGATTCGCCGCCCTCGCCGTTCGTCATGCGCGTCGTGCCCGAGCCGTCCATCGCGACGCGCCAGATGTGGGAAACGGTGCCGTTGGCTTCCCAGTCGGTGTCCGTCCTCACGTAGAGCACCTCCGATCCGTCCGGCGATATCCGGGGATCGGCGAGGCCGGGGATGTCGATGAGGTCCACGATCGTCATCGCGCGGCGTTGGCCGGAGGCGGGGGCGGCGGAGACGAGAACGGCGAGGATTCCGAGTCCGAGGATGCGGCGAGACATGGCAGACTCCTGCGGTTGGCGGTGGCCCGTCGCGGTCCATCGATGTTGACAGGGTCGTCCCCGGGTGACAAGAGCCCGACGCCGCTCTCCGGCCGGGGCCGGCGGGCGCCGTGGGCTAGGTCGTGACGTCGCGGAGGGCGGCGAGGTGTTCATCCGTGAGGCCGTCCATCTCGAACATCGAGACGCCGGCCGCGCCCGCCTCGCGCGCGGTCGCGACAGCCTCCGCCAGCGCGGCGGGATCGAGCGCGGGCAGGTAGAGTCCGGCGTTCAGCGGCCGGGCGCCCCGCGCGCCCGCGAGGGGAGCCGTCGCCTCGAGGGCCGCGATGCCCTCGCGCACGCCCTCGCCGATCCAGGGGATGTCCTCCAGGTAGAAGCTCTGGTAGAGCATCGGGAAGAAGCGGTCGAGGGGCCACCGGTCCCAGTCCTGGCGGACCAGCGTGCGGGCGATGGAAGGGGTCGGGAAGACGGCGGCCGTGATGGGCTTCCCCTGCTCGTGGGCCGCCTCGGCGAGTTCGCGCACGGCGCCCGTCACGGAGTCCCACCGGAAGCGGCGCCAGGCCTCGTCGGCGGGCGGGTCGGGGATCTCCAGCGGATCCCGTCCGTCCAGTGCGCGAAACTGTTCGCGGCAGACGTCGCAGTAGCAGAAGTCGAACTCCGGGTGCTCGACATCCTGTACGAGGTCGTAGGTCTCCCAGAGCGCGCGGGGGAGGATGACGTCGCAGTGGCGCACGTAGTCGAGGTGGACGCCATCCACCGCCGGGTGGGCGGCGAGATCCGCGATGCGTCCGCGCAGGTATTCGCGCACGGGTTCGCGAGAAGGGCAGACCCACTTGTAGTACCCGACGTAGGGGGGATGATCGAGCGAACTCTCCAGGTTGCGGCTCACCGTGAACCACTCCGGATGGTTCTCCTGCACCCACGCGTCGCCGTTGCGGTTCATCGTCCAGAACCAGCGGTGAAACTCGAGTCCCTCGGCGCGGGCCGCTCCGGAAACCAGATCGATATCGCCGCCACCCACGAGGACGGCGTGGAAGCCGGCCTCGCGCAGCCGGGCGAACCGTTCGCGCCAGGCGGCGTCGTCGCGGTCGCGGTCCCCGTGCACCCACGTCCACAGCGTGAAGGAGGCTTCCGGATCGGGCGGCAACGCGCAGGCGGGGAGCGCCGCCCCCAGCGCCGCCGCGCCGCCGGCGGCCCGCACGAACTCCCTGCGCTTCACGGGGACGCGTCCCGGTCGGCGACGAAGCGCACGACGCCCCACCTCTCGGGTATGTGCATGTCGATCTCACCCTGCGGCGACCACACCCAGTTGTCTTCGGGATGGTCGCTCCAGTCCGCGGGCTCCCGCAACTTCCGGTATTGGCCGTCCACGACCGTGAGCGGCCACTGCACGCGGGAGAAGTTCACGCGCCACACGTCGCCGGGCCGCGGGGCCGCGACCGCCGCGTCCGCGGGGGCGCCGGGGGGACGCAGCGCCGACCAGGGAATCGCGATCTCGACCGACCAGCCGGTGTCCTCGTCGGAGGGGTCGTTCAGCGTGCCCTCGAGACGCACCGCGGTGCGCAGACCCTCGATGTCCCAGGCGATGTCCGCCCTTCCTTTTCGGCGGTACGGCTTGTCGAGGAAGAGGTCGAACTCGGTCCCGAGCGCGTTGATCTCGAGTTCGTAGTAGGCGAGACCGTCGCCGTCCGGGTCGAGGAAGACCTCGAAGTCGTGTTCCCGGTACAGGATGGCGTCGCGGTCGGCCAGCGTCGCCCAGAGGTGCGGCTCCTCGAGTTCGGCGCCCACGTAGAGGAAGCGTTCATCCCAGACGATCCTGGCGCGCGTCCCGAGGTGGGGTTCCGGCCAGCCCTCGCCGCGAATGTCGACGAAGGGCTCCGTCCACGGCGCGGCGCTCCAGGCCGCGTCATCGAGCGATCCGTCGATCGCGGGCGGGGAGATGGCGGGCGGCGCATGGTATTCGCGCAACGCGGCCGGCGCCTGGCCCGCCGCAGGCGCGACGAGGGAGCAAAGCAGAGCCATGTGACCGAGGAGCAACGCATTTCCCACGGGCTGCTACTCCCCGACGGAGGGGAAGACCTGAAAGATCCCGCTCGTCGCCGGAGTGTCGACCGCGAGGTTCCCTTCCGCATCCAGCAGCCACACGTTCACGCGATACCATCCCTGGAACGAAAAAAACGGGAGCGTCACGGTTTCCCGCGTCGAGTCTCCGGGTTCGAGTTCGACCATGTGCTCGACGATGTCGGCGTGCGTAGCGTCGCGGCCGCAGTGCAGCGTAGGGTTGTAGAACGCCTCGAATTCCACTTCGAGGTTGGTCACGCCCACGGCCTTGATCGCGCACGAGTCCTTGAAGATCCGAGCCCCGGACACGTTGCGCGTGGTGACGGTGATCGACTCCCTCGGTTCGTATTCAGGCCGGTCCACGCAGACCTCGAGGCCGTGCTGCGTCGCGCAGAGCGAACCCACGGGGCCCGTGACGTCGTCACCGCATGACAGCGCGAAGACGGCGGCCGGAATGGACATGAGCAACCTGCGCGACATCTTCGGTCTCCGGAGGTTGACGGGTTCGTGGTTCAGTTGCTGGCTCCGGGGAAGATGACGAAGACGCCGCTCGTCGCCGGCGTGTCGAAGGCCGGCTCCCCGTCCGGCGTCAGAAGCCATACGGTCACGTGAAAGAAGTCCTGCGGAGAGTAACCCAACCGCAGGGTCTCACGCGTCGATGCTCCGGGCTCGAGTCTCACCATCCGCTCGACGACCACGGTTTGTGTGACCCCCGGGCCGCAGTGCCGCCGCGGATTGTAGCGCGGCCTGAAGTCCTCCCCGGGATCCGGCACCGGCAACGCGGTCGTACCGCACGCATCCTTGAAGATGGGGCGGTCGGACACGTTGCGCGTGGTGATGAGGATGGATTCGCTGGACCGGTACTCGGGCCGGTCCACGCACACCTCGGCGCCGTGCCGTGTATCGCACAGGTTACCGCGGGGCCCGATCCCGTCCCCGCCACACGACAGGGCAGGCGCGATCGCCGCTGTCAGTATCACCAAGCCACGAAGTCTCATGGATCTCCCGCGCTTCCAACGACGCGAAATCTAGTGTCGTGCCCCGGGCATTCGCGAGTTTCTGCCCGAGGTTTCGAGATACGTGAAGTGTTGCCCGTCGGAGCGTCGCATCGGACTGTAGGACGTTGCCGGGGAAAGCCCCGGGGGTCGCTTGGAGCTTCGCACAAGTCACGTGGAGCGGAACGGATGAAGGGAAGCCACAGGTGTTCCAACCGGCTGGGCCGTCTGGTCGTGCTCGGCGCGGGACTCGGCGCCGGGCCTTTCGCGCTGGCGGCACAGTCCGGCACGACGGAAGGGGAGTGGCGCTACTGGGCCGGAGACGCCGGGTCCACGCGCTACGCGCCGCTCGACCAGATCGACGCCTCGAACGTCGGGGACCTGGAGATCGCGTGGCGCTGGCAGGCGCGCAACTTCGGCCCGACCCCGGAGGGCTACTACCGCGTGACCCCGCTGTACGCGAACGGGGTCCTCTATGCCACGGCGGGATTCCGGCGGGCGGCGGTGGCGATCGATCCGGAGACGGGGGAGACGCTCTGGATGTATCGGCTCGACGAGGGCGAACGCGGCCGGAACGCCCCGCGCGGCAACTCCGGGCGCGGCGTCGGCTACTGGACGGATGGCGTCGAGGAACGGGTGCTTCTCATCACCCCCGCCTATCACATGGTCTCGCTGGACGCGAAGACCGGCCGCCCCGACCCGGCCTTCGGCGAGGACGGGATCGTGGACCTCAAGCTCGGACTCGGGCGGGAAGTGGACCTGGTGAACGACCGCATCGGCTCGAGTTCTCCCCCGGTCGTCGTCGGGGACGTGATCGTCGTCGGGGCCGCGCTCCCGCAGGGGGGACGTCCTCCGACCAAGGAGATGCCGCCGGGTCACGTGCGGGGGTTCGACGCGCGCACGGGCGAGCAACTGTGGACCTTCCACACCATCCCCCAGCCGGGCGATCCCGGCCACGAGACGTGGGAAGACGAATCCTGGGACTACACCGGGAACGCCGCGGTCTGGACGCCGTTCACGGCGGACCTCGACCTGGGCTACGTCTATCTGCCGGTGGAAGCGGGGACGGGCGACTACTACGGGGGCCACCGCCCCGGCGACAACCTCTACTCGCAGAGCCTCGTGTGCGTGGACGCGCGCACGGGCGAAGTCGTGTGGTATTTCCAGACCGTCCACCACGGGATCTGGGACTTCGATCCGCCGGCGGCGCCCGTTCTGATGGACATCACGGTGGACGGGCGGGAGATCCAGGCGGTGGCGCAGGTGACGAAGCAGGCCTTCACGTACGTTTTCGACCGCGTGACGGGCGAGCCCGTGTGGCCGATCGAGGAACGGCCCGTTCCCGCCGGCGACGTGCCGGGGGAATGGTACGCACCCACGCAGCCCTTTCCGACGCTGCCCGTGCCGTTCGACATGCAGGGCGCGACCGAGGACGACCTGATCGACCTCACGCCGGAACTGAAGGCGGAGGCGCTCGAGATCGCGAAGAACCTCACGCTCGGCGAGTTGTTCACGCCGCCGACCGTGCTCGTCGAAGGGGGCAACCAGGGGACCCTCATCACGCCGGGCAGTCTTGGCGGGGCGAACTGGCCGGGCGCGGCCTACGACCCGGAGACGCAGCGGCTCTTCGTGGGGTCCGCGACGCGCGGCACCGTGATCGGCCTCGTGAACGATCCCGAATCGTCGAACATGCGCTACATCGCCGGACGTCCCCGGGGCGTCGGCGGCCCGCAGGGCCTGCCGATCCTGAAGCCGCCGTGGGGACGGATCACGGCACTCGACATGAATACAGGGCAGAAGGTGTGGCAGGTCGCGAACGACCACACGCCGTCGTTCGTGGACGAACACCCGGCGCTGGAAGGCGTCGACGTCCCGCGCACCGGGCGGCCCAGCCGGGCGGGACTCCTCGCCACGCGCACGCTGCTCTTCGCGGGAACGGGCGGAGGGACGATGTCGGCGGACCTCACCGGCCTCCTGCGCGCGCACGACAAGGAGACGGGCGAGATCCTGGCCGAGATCGAACTGCCGTCGCACCAGACCGGCGTCCCGATGACGTACATGCACGACGGAAGTCAGTACATCGTCGCCGCCGTGGCGGGGCGCGGCGTGCCCGCGGAACTCGTCGCCCTGCGGCTCCCCGGCTAGCCCAGCGGATCCGGCAGCCGGCCACCCGCGGAAGACCACGGTGCCAGTGCCTTCCGTCGTCCGGGGAACGCCCTTTCACGAACGGACCGGTCCGCTCTGTCAGGCCGGCAACTGGCGGCGCTGGGCCGGGCATCTCTCGGCGAGTTCGTACGAGCCCACGCACGAGCACGAGTACCAGGCCATCCGCTCGGCGTGTGCGCTCATCGATGTCTCGCCGCTCTACAAGTACCGGCTCTCGGGCCCGGGCGCGCCGGCGCTCGCGAACCGGGTCGTCACGCGGGACGTCGACCGGCAGGACGTGGGGCAGGTGTACTACACGCCCTGGTGCGACGCGGCCGGGAAGGTGCGGGACGACGGCACGCTGCACCGGCTCGGCACGTCCGATTTCCGCCTCACGTCCGCCGAGCCGACGCTGAAGTGGCTGCACGAGAACGCTCGGGGACTCGACGTTGAAATCGCGGAGGAGACGGAGCGGGTGGCCGCGCTCGCCCTCCAGGGGCCCCGTTCGCGCGACCTGCTCGAGCGGATCACCGACGGCGATGTGGCGGGACTCCGCTATTTCCGCGTGATGTCGGCGCGGATCGCGGGGATCGCCGCGGACATCTCGCGCACGGGCTACACCGGCGACCTCGGCTACGAGATCTGGGTCGGCGCCGCGGACGCGATTCCGCTGTGGGACGCCCTGACGGCGGCGGGTGAGCGGTTCGGCCTCGCCCCGGCGGGCATGCTCGCCCTGGACATGGCGCGCCTCGAGGCCGGCCTGCTCCTCATCGACGTCGACTTCATCCCGGCCCACCGCGCGATCATCGACGACCAGAAATCGTCTCCGTACGAACTCGGCCTCGGCTGGACCGTGTCGCTCGAGGCGTCGAACTTCGTGGGGCGGGCGGCCCTCCGCGCCGAACGGGCCCGCCCGCCCGCCTGGCGCTTCCGGGGGATCGCCCTCGACTGGGAGTCGCTCGAGGCGGCGTACGCGGCCGTTGGCCTCCCCCCGCAACTCCCGGGCACGACCCGGCGCGACAGCGTGCCGCTGTATGCGGGCGGACGGCAGGTGGGATACGCCACGAGCCGGGGCTGGTCGCCGACCCTCAAGACCTACCTGGGACTGGCGCACCTCGAAGCGGAATCGGCGGCCGTCGGCACCGAACTCGAGATCGAGGTGACGGTCGAGCACCGGCGGCGCCGGGCCCGGGCCACGGTGGCGAAGACGCCGTTCTTCGACCCCGACAGGAAACGGGCCACGCCGTGAGCGCGACGAATGCGTACGACGCGATCATCGTCGGGGGCGGCCACAACGGCCTCATCAACGCCGCCTACCTCGCCCGGGCGGGCCTTCGCGTGGTCGTGCTCGAGCGCCGGCACCTGGTGGGCGGCGCCGCGGTAACGGAAGAGATCTTCCCCGGCTTCAAGTATTCCGTCGCATCCTACGTCGTGAGCCTGCTGAGGCCCGAGATCATCCGCGATCTGCAACTCGCGCGGCATGGGCTGGAGATCCTTCCCCTCGAGAGCACGGTCACGCCGCTCCCGAACGGCGACTACCTCGGGCGCTGGGCGGACCACGACCAGACGCGGCGCGACCTCTATCGCCATTCTCCGAAGGACGCCGAGGCGTACGACGATTTTGCGACGCTCATGTACCAGCTCGCGTGGGCCGTGAAACCTCTCCTCGGCATCGTCCCACCCGACCCGCTCTCTCCCGGGCTGCGCGACCTGAAGACGCTGCTCACGCTGGGGCGGTACGCGCGCGGCCTCGATGAGCAGCAGTTCCACGCGCTCTTCAAGCTGGGGACGATGAGCGCGGCCGACTATCTGGACGAGTGGTTCGAGTCGGATGTGCTGAAGGCGACGATGTCCGCGAGCGGAATCATCGGAACCTTCCTCGGACCTCGGTCTCCGGGGACGGCGTACGTCCTGCTCCATCACTACATGGGGGAGATCGACGGGGTGTTCCGGGCGTGGGGATTCGCCCGGGGCGGGAACGGGATGGTCAGCGAGTCCATCGCCTCCTCGGCCAGATCCCATGGGGCGGAGATCCGGACGGGGGCCACGGTGGAGCGGGTGCTCACGGCGAACGGGCGGGCGACGGGCGTCGTCCTGGAGGGTGGCGAGGAGCTCACGGCGAAGACGGTCGTGTCGGGGGTCGATCCGAAGCGCACCTTCCTCGGCCTGCTCGACCCGGAAGAGCTGCCGGACGATCTCGTGGAGGCGATCCGACGCTTCCGGATCCGCGGCTCCTCCGGCAAGGTCAACCTCTCGCTCTCGGAGGCGCCGGAGTTCTCCTGCCTGCCGGGCGGGGGGCCGCACCTGCGCGGTGCGTTCTCGATCAGTCCGGGCATGGACTACCTGGAGCGCGCCTACGACGACGCGAAGTACGGCGGCTTCTCGCGCCAGCCGTACATGGACATCGTGATTCCGTCCATGATCGACCCGGGGATGGCCCCGCCGGGACGGCACGTGATGTCGATCTTCGTCCAGTACGCCGCCTTCGACATCGAGGGCGGCTGGGACGACGCGAAGCGGGAGGCGTTCGGGGACGCGGTCGTCGACACGCTCTCGGAGTACGTGCCGAACCTGAAGGGCTCCATCCTCCACCGGCAGGTGCTCACGCCGCTGGACATGCAGGAGCAACTGGGGCTCACCGAGGGCAACATCTTCCACGGCGAGCTGACGCCGCAGCAACTCTTCTTCTTCCGTCCCTCGCCCGCCTGGGCCGACTACCGGACGCCCGTGCGCGGGTTCTACCAGTGCGGCTCCGGGACGCATCCGGGCGGCGGCGTGTGCGGGGCCTCGGGGCGGCTCGCCGCGCTCGAGATCCTCCGGGACCTGCGGCGGCGCCCGCGGGGCGGGTGGGCGGACGGGGGGAGCCGGGCGTGAGCTCCCGGGCCTGCGACGCCGTCGTCATCGGGGCGGGCCACAACGGGCTCATCGCGGCCACGTATCTGGCGCGCGCCGGGCTCCGGGTGGTCGTCGTCGAACGGGGCGAGGCCGCGGGCGGGTGCGCCGCGACGGAGGAGTTGTGGCCCGGGTATCGCGTGGACACCGGCGCGCACAGCCTGACCGGGATCGATCCCCGCATCATGGCGGACCTCAGCCTGGACGAGGCGGGACCGAGGGGCGCCGGGCTGGACCTCATGTCTCCCGCTTCCTGCGTCGTGTCACCGCAGCCGGACGGGGGAGCGCTCGTTCTGGAGAGGGATCCGGCCCGGACGGCGGATCTGATCCGACCCTTCTCGGCGCGGGACGCCGCTCGCTGGCCGGATTTCGTGGACGCGATGTCGCGGGTGAGCCGAGCCCTCGCCGTACTGTACGGCACCCTGCCGCCGCGTCTCGCGGGCGCGGACCGAGGCGACCTGTGGGAACTGCTTCGGCTCGGCGTCAAGCTCGGGCGGGTGGGGCGGCGGGACGCCCTCGAACTCATACGGCTCATCCCGATGACGGTCGAGGAACTGCTCTACGAGTGGTTCGAGAGCGATGCGCTCAAGGGCGCGCTCGCGGCGGATGGCGTGCGGGGGATCTGTCAGGGGCCGCTGGCCTCGGGTACTGGCTACATGTTCCTCCACCACCTGGTAGGCGCGGGCGGTGTCGTGCGGCGAAGACGGCAGGTGCGCGGCGGGATGGGCGCGCTGGGCGCCGCTCTCCAGCGCGTCGCGGTCGCGGCGGGGGCGGAGATTCGCCTCGGCCACGAGGCGGCCTCGATCCGCGTCGAGGACGGACGCGCGATGGGCATCGCCCTCGCCGGAGGCGGCGAGATCGCGGCGTCTCGCATCATCTCGTCCGCCGACCCCGGCCGCACGCTGCTCGGCCTCGTCGACCCGGGCGAACTGGCCCCCGAGTTCGTCCGCGCGCTGGACCACATCAAGTACCGGGGCGTCGTCGCGAAGGTGCACCTCGCGCTGGGCGAGCCTCCGCGCCTGCGCTCCGGCGGCGAAGCGGCCCGCCCCGCCATGCTTGCCGGCGCCGGCCTCACGATCGCGCCGAGCATCCACTACATCGAGCGCGCGTACGACGACGCGAAGTACGGCCGTCCGTCCGCACGACCGGTCCTCGATGCCGTCCTCACGACCGCGCTCGATCCGTCGCTCGCGCCGGAAGGGCGTCACCTCCTGTCCGTAGCGGCCCAGTACGCACCCTTCCGACTGGCCGACGGACCGTGGAATGACGAGCGCCGCGAGGCGCTGGGGGACGCGGTCGTCGCCACGCTGGCGGAGCAGATCCCCAACCTCGAGGGGGCGATCCTGCACCGGCACGTGCTGACGCCAGCCGACCTCGCCGACCGGTTCGCGCTCCCGGAGGGAAACATCCACCACGGCGAGATGACGCTCGACCAGGTTTTCTTCGGGCGCCCCGTCGCGGGCTGGGCTCGGTACCGGACCCCGATCGACGGACTCTACCTGTGCGGGGCCGGCACGCACCCGGGCGGCGGTCTCAACGGCCGCCCCGGCGCCGGCGCCGCCGCCCGCATCCTCCGCGACGGCTAGCTAACCGAGGAGGTCGGCGACGGCGTCGCGTTCGGCGCGAAGCTCGGCCTCGGTGATTTCCATGCGCTCGCGGCTGAAGTCGCTCGGGTCGAGGCCGCCCACGACGGAGTAGTCGCCGTCGGCGCACGTGACCGGCTGCGAGTAGACGACGCCCTCGGCCACGCCGTACCGCCCGTCCGCGTGCACGGCCATGCTCGTCCAGTCCCCTTCCGGCGTGCCGTGCACCCACGTCCGCACGTGGTCGATCGCGGCCGAGGCCGCCGACGCCGCCGAAGAGGCGCCGCGCGCCTGGATGATCTCCGCTCCCCGCTTCTGGACCTTCGGGATGAAGGTGTCCCGGTACCAGGTCTCGTCCACGAGATCGGTCGCCGGGGTGCCCGCCACCGTGCACTGGCTGATGTCGGGGTACTGCGTGGCCGAGTGGTTGCCCCAGATGGTCATGCGCCGGATTTCCGTCGCGTGCGTACGCGTCTTCTCGGCGAGCTGGCTGATCGCGCGGTTGTGGTCGAGGCGCGTCATGGCCGCGAACTGCCGGCGGTCGAGCTTCGGCGCGTTCGCCGCGGCTATCAGGCAGTTCGTGTTCGCCGGGTTCCCGACCACGAGGACGCGCACGTCGGGCGACGCGCCGTCGCTCAGCGCGCGCCCCTGCGGACCGAAGATTCTCCCGTTGTCGGCCAGGAGGTCGCCGCGTTCCATCCCCGGCCCCCGCGGCTTGGCGCCCACGAGCAGCGCGTAGTCGACACCGTCGAACCCCTCGTTCACATCCGCGGTCCCGACGACCCCGTGCAGGAGCGGAAAGGCGCAGTCGTTGAGTTCCATTTCGACGCCGCGCAGGGCGTCGAGCGCGGGCGGAATCTCCAGCAGTTGAAGCGTGACGGGCCGGTCCGGCCCGAGCATGTCCCCGGCCGCGATCCTGAAGGCGAGGGCATATCCGATATTTCCTGCGGCCCCCGTGATGGCGACCCGCGCTGGTGCAGTCATGTCATCTCCGCTTCGCGTGTGAGTGATCGATGAATGTGAGTCCCGCCCCGACGCCGATACGGGCCGGGGGCGGCAAACTCACAGGACGGACTCTTCAAGTCCAGCGCCGATTCCGGTCGGAGGAGGGGCATGGCGCGGTCTCGCGCCGACGCTCCTGGCGTGGCAAACTTCCGCGCTTCTCGAACCCCGGGGGACCCGATCCGCGACAACGCCTACATGACTCGCCTGATGGCGGTGCTGCTCGCGCTCTGCGTCATCCTGCTCGGCTTGCTGCTGGTGGCGGTCGCCGCGGGGGCGGGCCGTGCCGGTCCGCTCCCCCACCCCGACCACGCTCCGATGCTCGTGGGGATCGACGGGGGCGAACTCGGGGCGCCGACATGGGCGGCGTACGTGGCCGGCATCGCCATGCTCGGGACCATGTGGGTCACGATGCTGATCGGGTTCCGGGAGGGACACTGGATCCGGCGGGCGGTCAACGCGTGGATGGTGGGCTACGTCCTCCTCTTCGTCGTCCTCATGTGGTCCTTCGACGCCTATGCCGCCGGCGACACGACGATCGTCCTCGGCTTCACGGCCCCGACTTCCCTGCTGGTGTACGGGCTCACGCTCGCGCCGTGGATTCCCCTTCTCGCCATCACATGGGCGTTCGAGAACGCCTACTTCGGCCCCCGGGAGCAGGCCCGCTTCGACGAAATCGTCGATACCGGCGGCGGCGAGGGATAGCGCTCCGTGGAGGCGAATCGCGCCCTGATCACGCTGCTCGCCGTGATCGCCTATCTCGCGCTCTGCGTCGGCGTGGGACTCTGGTCGCTCCGCCGCACCAGGTCGGCGAGCGATTTCTTCGTGGCCGGCCGGAGGCTGGGGATGTTCGTGACCGCGTTCGCGATTTTCTCGAGCACGATGAGCGGGTTCGGGTTCGTGGGCGGTCCAGGCCTCATGTATTCGATGGGGACGAGTTCGATCTGGATTCTCGGGACGATCGTCATCTCCAACATCATCGTCCTCAACCTGGTGGCGAAACGCCTCCGCCTCGTGTCGGAGCTTCGCGAATGCGTGTCGCTGCCGGACGTGGCCGCGGCGCGATACGGCTCGGAGTCGGTGCGGGCCTCCGTGGCCGTCGTGATCCTGCTCGGCGTGCTGGGCTACCTCGCGACGCAGATCCTCGCCATGTCGATCGTGCTGCAGGGGGTGCTCGCGGACGCGGGCGTGATCGAGAACCCGAGCCTGGCGCTCTGCGTCGCCATTTCGTGCTCCGTCCTGATCTTCTACTCGGTGACCGGCGGGATCGTGGCCTCCGTCTACACCGACGTGATCCAGGGCGCCATCATGGTCGTCGCTTCCGTCTTCGTCTTCGTCACCGTGCTCGGGACGTTCGACGGCGGGCTGGCCGAGATCAGCCGGATCGTCGCGGCCGACGATCGCGCGGCGAGCGGCCCATGGGGAACCATCGGCCTGATGGGAGGGCTCGCCTGGTTCTTCGTGTTCGGCATCGGTGTGGCCGGGCAACCCCACATCATCACCAAGTTCATGATGCTGCGGCGCATGAAGGAACTGCGGTACGTGATACCGGTCGGCGTCATCGCCTACAGCTTCGCGGCTCTGCTCTGGATCGGGATCGGCTTCGCGATGCGGGCGCTGGTCATTAGCGGCGCTCACCCTGCGCTCGCGACCCCCGACGCGGCCTCGCCGACGTTCCTCCAGACCTTCACGCACCCGCTGCTCGCCGGCGTCGTGTTCGCCGCGCTGCTCGCCGCGATCATGTCCACCGCGGATGCGTTCCTGAACATCGGAACCGCCGCCATCATGCACGACCTGCCCAACGCGATTCGCGGCCGGTCGCTGGGCAACGAACTCGCGTGGGCGCGCGTGATCACGGTCTTGCTGGCGATCTCGGCCGCGCTGGTGGCGCTCTATTCCGGGGACCTCGTCGCACTCCTCGGCGTGTTCGGCTGGGGCACGTTCGCGGCGGGTCTCGTCCCCGTCATCGCGATCGGACTCAACTGGAAACGGGCCAACATCCTCGCGGCGAACGTCGCGGTCGCCAGCAGCCTGCTCGTCAACTTCGGGCTCCGGTCCGGCTTCGGCTTCGGCACCGTGCGTCTCCCCTACGGCGTCGACCACGGGGCCGCGGCGCTCCTCGTCTCCCTCGTCCTCTTCCTCTCCATCTCCTTCCTCACGAAACCCGACCCCATCGACCGCGACATCCAACGCGTGATGGAACTCTGATCCCGAGACCTGAACCGGAAACCTCCGGCGGCGGGGTGCGTACGCTCCGTTGAGAGTCTGGCCCGTTGCGCCGTCCCTAACCCCCCTGCGCCATCTCTAACGAGGATGCCTGAAGAAGCCGTCGCCCGACTGTGGGGCGTGACTCATCGATACGGACCTGTCGTCGCGCTGGAGGAGGTGGACCTGGAGGTCCGGCGCGGCGAGGTACTGGCGGTGCTGGGGCCCAACGGCGCAGGCAAGACCACCGCGATCAACCTGCTGCTCGGGAGCGCGGCCGTGCAGACCGGAGAAGCGACCGTCTTCGGACAGCGGCCGGGGGCTCCCGGGGTTCGCGCGCGCCGAGGCGCGATGCTCCAGATCTCCGGTGTCCCGAATACGCTGACGGTGGGCGAACACATCGACCTTTTCCGGGCCTACTATCCCGCGCCGGCGCCGGCTTCCCGGCTGCTCGCCATGGCCGGGCTCGAGGGACTGGAGCGACGCAGGTTCGGCAAGCTCTCCGGGGGACAGAAGCAGCGGGTGATGTTCGCACTCGCTCTGTGTGGCGACCCGCAGCTCGTGTTCCTCGATGAACCCACGGCGGGTCTGGACGTGGAAGCGCGGCGCGGGTTGTGGGAGGAGATTCGCGCACTCAGCGAATCGGGGCGGACCACGGTTCTGACGACCCACTATCTCGAGGAGGCGGACGCACTCGCGGATCGCATCGTCCTCCTGCATCGCGGGCGGGTCATCGCGGAGGGCTCGCCGGCGACCATCAAGTCGCATACGGCAGCCCGCCTGGTCCGTTGCGTGACCGGGGTTCACCGCGACCGCGTGGCCTCCCTTCCGGGCGTCGTGAGGTCCGAGGCGCGGGGCCGGTATCTGGAAATCCTGACCTCACGACCGGAGGATCTTGTACGCGCCCTCCTCGATCTGGACCCGGACCTGCACGACCTGACCGTCGTCGGCGCCGGACTCGAAGAGGCCTTCCTCGCTCTGACGCGAGCACCCGACGCCTCGGAGCCTGTCTCATGACGACGGCGACCCTCGCCAGACGTGGGCGCATCTACGTGCTGGAGGCCCGGTACCAGTTCCTCATGGTGCTGCGAGAGCCCGCCTTCGCGATCCCGACCCTGCTCTTTCCCCTCATGTTCTATCTGTTCTTCGGTGTGGTCATGGGCGGGAGGGGTTTTTCGGCCGCCGCCCCCACGTACATGCTGGCGACCTACAGCGTGTTCGGGGTCATGGGGCCCTCGCTGTTTGGTTTCGGAGCCGGACTGGCCATGGAACGCGACTCCGGTGTCCTCCTCCTCAAGCGTACCACGCCGATGCCCGCGGCAGCCTACCTGCTCGCCAAGGTGGGGATGGCGTTCGCCTTCGGGGCGGCCGTTGTTCTGGGGATCTTCCTCACCGGCGCCCATGGGGCCGGCGTGGTGCTGTACCGCTGGCAGTGGTTCGCCCTGTCCGGGGTCGTACTCGCCGGGGTGATCCCCTTCTGCGCGCTCGGGTTGGCCGTTGGAGCGTGGTCGAAGAGTCGCGCCGCGGTGGCCATCACGAATCTCGTCTTCCTGCCCATGGCCATGCTGTCCGGACTCTGGATCCCGATCACGATGTTTCCGGCGGCCCTGCAGGACTTCGCCAACGTGTTGCCCGCCTATCACCACGCGCAGCTCGCACTTAAGGTCATCGGGATGGACGGTGGACAGGCGACGGCCCTGCACGTCGCCGTGCTTGCCGTGCAATCGATCGCCTTTCTCATTGTCGCCGCGGTCGGGTTCCGGCGGGCGGAGAGCGGCGCCGTCTCGATCCGTCCGGGAGGGATGTCATGAACACGGAGAACCGCTCCGCTCCGCGAAGCGTGTGGGTTCTCCTTGTCGCCGTGGTGGGCTTCTTCGCCGCGCTGGCGACGCTCCCGGTCCCAGGTGACGCGGCCGCCCCGGAACAGGAGGCGCCGGAGGAGAGCTTCGCGATCGTGGACGTGACGTTGTTCGACGGCGAGGCCTTCAGGCGGAACCAGGATGTGTGGGTGGAGGACGGACGGGTGCGGCGGGTGGGCGCGAAACTCCGGCTGCCGGAGGACCTGCCCCGCGTCGATGGCCGGGGACATACGCTGCTCCCGGGCCTCATCGACGGCCATGTCCACACGTTCGGCGGGACGCTGGGCGACGCGCTGCGCTTCGGCGTGACCTCCGTCCTCGACCAGTTCACGGACTCCGGCTTCCTGGCGGGAGCGCGGACCGCCCGAGACGAAATCGCGCGCACGGCCGAAGCCGACCTCTTTTCGGCGGGCATGCTGGCGACGGCGCCCGGCGGCCACGGCACGCAGTTCGGGCTGGCGGTGGAACCGCTCACGGGACCGGAGGGCGCCGACGCCTGGGTGCGGGCGCGGAAGGCGGAGGGGTCCGACTGGATCAAGATCGTCTCCGAGGATGGAGCCGCGTACCGCGGCGAGATCCCCTCTCTGGAGCGCGAGACGATTGCGGCGCTCATCGCCGCCGCTCACGCCGAGGGGCTGCTGGCCGTCGTCCACGTCAGCGACCTTGAAGCGGCGCGGGAGGCGGTCTCGCTGGGGGCCGATGGCCTGGTCCACACCTGGTTCGACGCCGCGCTCTCCGAGGAGGACGCTCGCAGCTTCGCCCGGACGGGCGTCTTCGTCGTCCCCACCCTTTCGGTGATCATGGGACTGTTCGGCGACTCCACCGGTCTGCGCGTCCTCGACGAGACGGACGAATCGCTGGTCTCGCCGATGCAACGGCAGACGCTGAGCAACCGGTTCGAGATGCCCGAGGGGCCGGACTCCGAGGTCGCGCTGGAGAACGTGCGGAGGCTCCACGCGGCGGGCGTGCGGATCGTCGCGGGCACGGATGCGCCGAACCCCGGGACGGCGACCGGCCTTTCGATGCACGGAGAGCTTCGGCTTCTCGCGCGGGCCGGCATGGAGAGCCATGAGGTGCTCGCCGCGGCTACGTCCGTTGCCGCGGATGCATTCGCCGTCCCCGAGCGCGGCCGCATTGCCGAGGGCTACATCGCCGATCTCGTGCTGGTGCGGGGCGACGTGGAGGAGGACGTGACGCGCACCGCCGACATCGTCACGATCTGGAAGGACGGCTATCCCGTCGTCCGTGAAACCGCCGCGACCGCCGTGTCGCCCGAGATCCCACCGGCTCCGGATGGGCCGGTCGTCGTCGACTTCGAGGACGGTCTCGACTCCGGCTTCGGGTTCGGCTGGCAGGTGACGACCGACGCGATGAACGGGGGCGCTTCCACGGCGGACCTGACCGTGGAGGAGGGGGCGCTCGTCGTGCGCGGAGAGACGCGGACAGGGTTCGCCTTCCCCTGGGCGGGCGCGATCTGGTTTCTCGGCGACCAACCGATGCAGGCGGTCGATTTCTCCGGCCGCAGCGTCCTGCGCTTCCGCACCCGCGGAGACGGACGGAGCTACACCGTGATGCTGTTCGGCGCGGGAGCCGCGGCCACCGTGCCGCCCACGGTCCCCTTCGTCGCCGGCCCGGAGTGGGCCGTGGTCGAGATCCCGCTCGAGAGCTTCGCCACCGCCGACCCCTCGATCATCGCCGCCCTCGCCTTCGTGGCCCAGGCTCCGCTCGGATCATTCGCCTTCGAACTGGACGATGTAGAGATCCGCTAGCGCCGGGGGTCAGCGGACGCCGACCTGGCCGGCGACGGCGGCGGTCAGGCTGTCCGGATCGTAGCCGAGGCCGTCCTTGAACACGATGCGGACGTTGCGGATGTCGGAGGGCCGTAGTTCGATGTCGCCCTCGATCACGACCAGGTCGGCGAGCTTGCCCGGTGCGACGGTCCCCAGTTCGCCGTCGAGGCCGAGAATCCGCGCTCCGTTCGCGCTCACGATCCGTACGGCGTCGGCCGGTTCGAAGCCCGCTTCGACGAGAATCTCGAAGTTCCGCTGGTCGCCGTAGCCGGGTAGCGCGCCCCAGGCCGGATCCACTCCCGCCGCCAGCACGCCTCCCGCTTCCACGAACGCGAGTTCGAAGTCGAGCATGTTCTCGAACAGGTCGATCATCCACGGCATCTCCGTCGTCCGGAAGATCGACCGCCGCTCCATCTCCGCCTCCACGACGTGATCCGGAAGCGCCTCCAGATCGCGCTCCGTGAGGTCGGGGACGAGCGGCGTGGCCTGCTCGGCGACGGCCAGCGTGGAGGTCATGGCGACGCCCGCCGCGACCATCTCGGAGATCGTCTCGGCCACTCGGGGGTCGTCCATGTCCAGTTCGGCGATGCTCCGCTGATAGTTGGGACTGCACCGGTCCGGCTCACGCGTGGTGTCGTACTCGGAGTTGGCCCACAGGCCGTGCTCGAGGTTGTCGATCCCCATCGCCGTGGCCTCGCGGAACCCCACCGAACAGAGGTGCGCCGTGACCTTCATCCCTTGCCGGTGCGCCTCGTCGATGATCGTCGCGAGCGCCTCGCGCGTGATCTGCGTGTAGGCCTTGATCCACTCCGCCCCCTCCGCGGCCCAGTAGCGCACATACCGGCGCGCCGCTTCCTCGTCGCGGATCGCGTACATCCCGAGATCCCTGAGCCGCTCATCGGGACCGGGGCTGATGACGTACGGGGCGGTGATGAGGAGTCGGGGGCCCGGCGTCTCGCCTCGCTCGATGGCGCCCTTGAGCGAGAGGTCCTGGTACGGGGCGACGCTCCCGGTCGTCCGCACCGTCGTGACGCCGGCTCCGAGATAGAGCCGGGGACCCGAGTACTGCATCTGCGAGGCTCGCGGCGTGGACTGGTAGTAGAACATGTGGTTGTGGAGGCCGACCATCCCCGGCATGACCGAGTGGCCTTCCAGATCCAGCCGCTCTGCACCCGATGGGATCTCGACCTCGCCCGCCGCGCCGATGCTCTCGATCCGGTTCCCGCGGATGACGATGGTCTGTCCCGCGCGCGCGGGTCCGCCGGTGCCATCGAACAGGAGGACGTTCTCGAGCGCCACGACGGGCGCGGAGACGCTGAGGTGGGACCGGACCTCATCGGAGAGGACGTCGCGGTCCTGCGCCGCGGTCTGGCCGAGGCCGAACAGGGGCGCCGCGAGCACCCACGGGATGCCGCGACGAAGCCATGCGCCGCGAAGAGATGGGCCTTCGGGCATGATGTTCTCCTTGTGCCGGGTCGTGATCTTCCTCAGCGTAGATGCGGTCGGGAGGGCCGGAAAGACCCGAGCCCCCCGAGATGCCGTCGCTGACGAGGGAGGCCACATCGTGCGCGCTGCCAGAGTCCTGTTCGTACTCGGTTGGGTCATGGCCGTCTTCGCCCCACTCGCGGCGCAGGAACGGTGGCTGGCGATCGAGGGAGGCACGGTGTTCGATGGCACGGGCGCCGTTCACGAGAACGCGACGGTCCTCGTGCGGGGGGACCGGGTCGAGCGTATCGGGCCGGCAGGGCAGGTCGAGATCCCGGCCGGGGCCCAGCGCATCGATGCGAGCGGGAAGTTCCTCACGCCGGGATTCATCGACCTCCACTTCCATTACTCCCCGGGCCCGCATGCCTCGATCGACGGGACGGGGACCGACGCGAGCCCGGAACTGCCGCTCCTCTTCCTGGCCAACGGCGTCACCACGCTGCGGGAGATGGGACAGTGGATCGCGGACAACGAGGACTGGCTCGGCACCGTGGAGGCGAGAGAGCTCCCGGCGCCGCGGCTTCTCTATTCCGGGCCGATCCTCGACGGGTTCAACACGGCCTATCCTACGATCTCGCGCGTCCTGCTGGACGAGACGGACGCCCGGATGGCGGCGAACGAGTTGATGGATCGGGGCGCGACGTCGCTGAAGGTGTATTTTCGGCTCTCGCTCGCGCAGGTCGCGGCCGTCATCGAAGAGGCCGACCGCCGCAACGTGCCGGTCCACGGCCACCTCGAGATCGTCGACCCTGTGGCCGCGATACGGCTGGGGCTCGACGGGATCGAGCACACGAGGTCGCTGGGCCGAGCCCTCGTCTCGCCCAAGCGGGCGGAGGAGTTCCGGCAGGCGGTGCTGCGCGAGAGCATCCACCGCGGAGCGGGCGGTTTCGCGCTGTGGGCGGCGCTGGACCCGGCCGGGCCGCGCGCCGACGCGCTCATTGAACTCATGCTCGAACGGAACGTGAACCTGGACGGCACGCTGGCCGTCTTCGAGCCGGAGTTCAGCGAGGAGGACCGCGACGTGCAGTGGGCGGCGATGCGGAACATGGCCGCGCTCACGGTGCGTTACGCGAAGGCCGGCGGTCCCGTCACGATGGGATCGCATGGCGTGGTCGCGAACGCTCCAGCGGGCCTCGCCTTCCAGCGCGAGATGGAGACGCACGTGGAGGCCGGCATGACGGCGGCGGAGACGCTGATCGCCGCGACCCGGGCGGGCGCCGAAGCGCTGCGGCTGACCGACAGGGGCACGCTGGCGCACGGCATGCTCGCCGACATCGTGCTGTTCGACGCCAGTCCGCTCGAGGACATCGCCAATGCCCGCCGCGTACACGCCGTGATCCTCGGCGGCGAGGTGCTCGACCGCGACCGACTGCTCGCCACCGCGGACGGTCTCGTCCCCTGACCTGGCGTCGCCGCTAGCCTCCGCCGCGCACGGGGCCCTCGATGTGAACCGTGACGATGTCCGCGTCGTGGTATTTCTGGTGCCTCACGGAGGTGGCCAGGTGCTGCAGAATGCGGAGCGAGATTTCGTGCTCCTGCACTTCCGCCGTGCCGTGGCTGGCGAGAACGGCGATCTGATCCTCGATGTTCCCGGCGCCACCTGCGGAGATGAACTCCAGTTCCGCCCCGGTCCCCCACTTGCGGGCGACGACGCGCAGACGCCGATCTCCTGCGTCTTCCCCTTCCTTCGCCTCCTCCAGCAGGAGAAGCAGCGTCTCCTCCGCCGCCTGCAGCAGCCGGTCGCTCATCTCCATCTGCCACTTGCGCCGGATGGAGAACTTGTCGAGGAAGTTCCGGATGGTGGGGAGCGCTTCGACGTTCAGCGTCGTCTCGACGCGCAGGGGCCGCGCGCCCGTGAACTCGAGCAGCGCCGTGAGGAGGATCGCGACCAGGCCGCCCGCGGTCATCCCGTTCTCGAGCAGCGGCGCCAGCCCGGGGCTCAGGTACTCGTTGAAGAGCGCGCCCTCCTGGAACGCGACCCCAGCCCAGAACGACACGCCGACGATTGCCGCCTTGCGATAGTCGATGCCGTCCTGGACGACGACGCGCGTCCCGATGACGAACAGGATCCCGATCAGAACGAACCCGTAGGCGGCGAGCACGGGATCGGGGATGGCGAGTACGATCGCCGCGATCTTGGGCAGGAACGCCAGCGCGACGAAGGTCAGGCCGATACACACGCCCACGCGGCGCGCCGCGACGCCCGTGATCTCCGCCAGCGAGATGCTCGACGAATAGGTCGTGTTGGGGACGGTGCTCAGCAGTCCCGAGAGCAGGTTGCCGAGTCCATCGGCGGCGACCGCGCCCTGCACCGCTCCGAAGTCGGTGGCCCGGCTGCGCCGCCAGGACACGCGCTGAATGGCCACGGCGTCGCCCACCGTCTCGATCGCGCCGATCAGCGTCACGAACACGAACGTCGGGAGCAGCGCCCAGAAGGCGGGGCCGAAGCTGAAGCCGAAACCCGGCCAGCCGCTCGCGGGGAGACCGACCCACTGCGCGGCCGCCACGCGCTCGAAGTCGTAGATGCCGAACGACACCGCCGCGACGCACCCGACGACGATGCCGATCACCGGACCCCACAGCCGCATGACGCCGCTGGCCCGGAGCACGATGAGCAGCGTCGCGAGCACGGTCGCGCCCGCCGTCACCGGCGCCGCCAGCGGATCCGAGCCCTCCGGCACCTGGCGCAGCAGATCGAACAGGAGGGGCATGATCGTGACCGCGATCAGCATGATCACGGTCCCCGCCACTACGGGCGTGATGATCCGCCTCAGGAGCGCAAGATGCCGCGAGAGCCCGAACTGGAAGAGGGAGGAGGCGATGACCAGCGACGCGAGGAGGGCGGGACCGCCTTCGACGAGCGCCGTCACGGAGGCCGCGATGAACGCGCCCGATGTCCCCATGAGGAGGACGTACCCCGCCCCGATGCGCCCGATGCGCGCGGCCTGCACGGCCGTGGTCACCCCGCTCACGATCAGGACCGCGAAGCTCCCCCACGACAGGTAGTCCTCGGAGCCGCCGGCCGCCCGCACCACGATCGCCACCGTGATGACGATGGCCGCGATGGTGAGCACGACGTACTGGAGCGCGAGGCCAATGGCGATCCGGTACGGCGGCGTCTCGTCGGGCTCGTACTGGATCGCGTGGTTGAAGTCTCGGGGTTCTGACGCCATCGGTCACATCCATCGTTGGGGAACGGAGATGCCGAACGCACGCGCAAAGCGGGCGACCGGGGTCGAACCGGCGACCTTCAGCTTGGAAGGCTGACGCTCTGCCAACTGAGCTACGCCCGCGAGGCCGTCGAATCTGGCGACCGAGCCGGCTGACGGGCAAGTTTCCGGGCCGCACGGGACGAGGAATCGAGGAGGAAGATCGAGTGAGCGTTCGACATGTCTCGGAGTTCGGGCTGACGCCGGTCGCCGCCGGGTCGGGCACCGAAACGCAGGTTCTCATCGGGCCGGACCAGGGGCCGAACTTCGCGCTGCGGCGCTTCGTGATGCAGCCCGGCGGCGGGATGCCCCGGCACACGAACGCCGTCGAACACGAGCAGTATGTGCTCCGGGGACGGGCCCGCGTGTCGATCGGTGACGAAACGCACGATGTGAAGGCCGGAGATGTCGTCTACATTCCTGCGGGAACGCCGCACTCCTACGACGCCGTCGGGGACGAACCCTTCGAGTTCCTGTGCGCCGTGCCGAACCAGCCCGACAGGATCGAACTCGTCGACTGCTGATCCCCGGGCGGATCTTTAGACGGTAAGGACGACCCTCCCCACCACCCGGCCCGCCTCCAGGTCGCGCAGGCTCGCTTCGGCTTCATCCATGGGCCGCGTCGCGTACGGGATCGGGTCGACGCACCCGGCGCGGACGAGTTCCATCAGCTCCGCCATCTCCTTGAGGCTCCCGAGGTCGGACCCCTGGACGGCGAGATCCTTGAGGACGAGCAGGGGGAGTGGGACGGAGAGTGAGCCCCCGAGCAGACCGACGACGACGAGGCCTCCGCTCTTGGCGACCGTCCGGAAGCCGAGCGCCGTGGACGCGGAAGAGCCGGCGAAATCGACGACCGCGGCGCAGCCACCGTTCGTGAGCTTCTTCAACTGCCGGGGCGCGTCGTCCTCGCGGGCGTCCACGACGTGCGCGGCCCCCGCCCGCCGCGCGGCATCGAGCTTCGCGTCGTCAACCTCGACGACGATGAGTTCGGCGTCGAAGAGCGCCTTCGCGAGCTGGATGCCGGCGAAGCCGACGCCGCCGGCCCCGATGATGACAAGCTGGTCCTCGAGCCAACGTTCCGCCTTGCGGAGCGCGCTGTAGGCGGTGAGGCCGGAGCAGGCGTACGTGCCGGCCAGTGCCGGCGGGACATCTCCGAAGTCGAAGAGATAGCGCGGATGCGGGACGATGACGTGGTCCGCGAAGCCGCCGTCGAGGTGCGTACCGAGGGCGCGCGGGCGGTGGCACAGATGCTCCCGGTCGGCGTCACAGAACCCGCAGCCGCCGCACCCGATCCACGGGAAGACGACGCCGCGCTCGCCGACGGCGACGCCGTCGGCATCGGGCCCGGCCGCGGCGACTTCGCCCACGATCTCGTGGCCCAGCGTAAAGGGAAGTTCGCGCACGGCCCGGACGTCGAGCTTCCGGCCGCCGCCCATCTCGAAATAGCCCTGCCACAGGTGCAGGTCGCTGTGACAGAGGCCACAGGCGTGGACGCGGACGAGCAGCTCGGTGCCCGTGGGTTCGGGGGTCGGCCGCTCGGCCGGTTCGAGGGGTCCACCGTACTCGCGGAACTGGTAGCTCTTCATCGCTTCCCTCATTGTGGTGTCAGGACTTTCCCGAACGCGTTCACGACGTCCTGCATCTGGGCGGCCCCCGCAAGCAGGACCTGGTGCTTGATCCAGATCGTCGTGCGGCAGAGCCGTTCGCATACCGGAAGCGCTCTTTCGAGCGGTGTGGTGTAGCCCGGATGCGCCGGGATCCCCTCGGCCCGGAGCGCCGCGATGACCCAGCCCTTGTCGCGGTCCTTGCGGCGGTTCGCCACGAGTACCGACCCGTCGAGTCGGACCATGAAGATGTGACAGCCGTGGGCCGTGATGCGCTCATCCCGGTCCGGCGTTCGCAGACCGTCGATCTCGGCGAGGCCCTTCGCGAGCGCGTCCATGGCCTGCCGGCGGATGGCCTGCTCGGCGGGGAGGCGTTCCAGTCCGGCGAGGAGCAACGCCGCCTGGAACTCCGTCATGCGGAGGTTGAGACCGGCTGCCGCGTGGTCGTGCGGTGAACCGCGGGGGTCGCGACCGCAGTCGTGCCACGACCACGCCCGCCGATGGAGCGCTTCGTCGTCCGTGAGGACCATACCGCCCTCGCCGGCGGTGAGGTTCTTGCTCGACTGGAAGCTGAACGCGCCCGCGTCGCCCAGCGTGCCCACCGGGCGGCCCCGCCAGCTTGCAAGCCACGCCTGCGCCGCATCCTCGATGACCCGGAGGCCCCGTCGGGCGGCGATCTCGTTTACGCGATCCATGTCGGCCGGGCGTCCGCCGATATGAACGGGCAGGACCGCCGTCGTGCGCTCCGTGATCGCGTCCTCGATCCGCGCCGGATCCAGGTTGTGCGTCCCGGACTCCACGTCGACGAAGACGGGAACCGCGCCCAGCGACCGGATCGCGTGGGCCGTCGCCACGAAGCTGTACGGGCTCGTGATGACCTCGTCGCCGGGCTGCACGCCGGCGGCGACGAGGGCGGTCTGAAGCGCCATCGTGCCGTTGCAGCAGGCCACGGCGTACGGGGCGCCGTGCAGCGCGGCGAAGCGGGCCTCGAGCTCCGGGACGGCCCCGCCTCCCAGCCCCCATCGGCCGGATTCGAGCACCTCGGTGAGGGCCCGCCGCTCCGCCGCCCCGGAGCGTGGCCACGCGGGCCAGGGCGCCGTGCGGACCGGGGTGCCGCCGTCGATCGCCAACCGATCCGTCATGCGTCGCTCGACGCGATTGTCGGCACGGCTCGCGGACCGGACCGTGGCGCGCCGCCTAGGAGACGGCCCGCGGCCGGCTCCGGGCGATGATCGCCGGGACACCCGAATCCCGCGCGAGCTGGTTGAACGCGTCGAGCATCTCGCCGAGCACCCGAGCGAGCCCGGCCTCCTCCACCATCCACTCGGCCTCCAGATCGCCCCAGCGCTCCAGCACGCCGGCGCGGGGAGGAAGGTCGGAGCCATCCACCTCACCCATGAGCGCCGTCAACTGCATGTTCAGCAGCCCCTCGTAGGCGACCATGTCCTGCTGCGCCGCGCGGCGCTTCTGGAACAGCCGATCCTCCAGCACCGTGATCGAGTCCGCGAGCGCGGCGCCCGCCGCTCCGAGCGCCTCCGCCCCGGAGAGGCCGGCCTCCGCGGCCTGCCCGACCACCTCGTTCACCTGCGCGCGCACGTCACGGATGTCGTTCAGCCCGACGTGGAGGTCCACGATCGCCCCGAATACCGACTCCAGGAAGCGCCCGTTCGCCGCGAAGTCCGTCTCCGAAGCCGGTATCCGCGGATCCCCGCGCACCTCGAACGGCCGGGTCTGCGGCGGCGCGTCTCCCACCGTCAGGCGGGCGCTGTACGTGCCCGGCATGACGCGGTACCCCTGGGCGTCCCCGAAGAACGCGTACGACTCCGCGACCCGCGGCCCGCTCTCCACGCGCAGGTCCCAGTACACCCGATTGTGCCCCGGGGCGGCGGGCGCGCGGGAAGGCTGGACACCCGAGGCCATCGTCGCCGTATCGGTGGTGAACGTGCGGACCACCGCGCCCCCCGCGTCGAGGATCTCCAGCACGAGTGAGGCGCCCGGCGAGTCCGGCGCTTCCCCGGCCCCCGGCTCCCGCGGCGGGGTGGCCACGACGTAGTCGATCGCCACGCCCGGCGTCTTGTTCTGCCCCGATGTCGTCGGGCCCACGGGGCCGCCGAGTCCCGCGCTCACGCGATACCCCGTGGAGGGCGTGTACAGGTGGTGCCCATCCGCCGCCTCGGCCTCGGCCTGCTGCCGCAGAGGAGAGAGATCGTCGAGCACCCAGAAGCCGCGTCCCTGCGTCGCCACGGCGAGATCCCCCGCCTGCACCTGCAGGTCGGTGATCTGCGTGAGGGGCATGTTCAGGTCCAGGCTCCGCCACGAGGCGCCGTCATCGAAGCTCACGTACATGCCGAGTTCCGTCCCGGCGTAGAGCAGCCCACGGCGCTCGGGATCCTCGCGCACGACGCGGGCCCAAGCGTCGGGCTGGTCGGCTCCGATCCCGGCGTCGATGCGCTCCCAGCTCTCGCCGTAGTCCACGGTCTTGTAGATGTACGGCGCGAAGTCGTCGAACTTGTAGCGGGCGAGCGTGATGTAGGCGCCACCCGGCTCGTGCGGCGACGGGTCGAGGGAATTCACCATCCCCTCGGGCATCCCGTCCGGCGTGACGTCCGTCCACGTCTCCCCGTTGTCGCGCGTGACGTGGACGAGGCCGTCGTCCGCCCCCACCCAGATCGTCCCGGCCGCGAGCGCGGATTCGGCCATCGCCATGATGGTGTTGTAGACCTCGCCGCCCGCCGCCTCGTTCGTGAACGGTCCCCCCGCCGCCACGTGCTTCTCCGGCTCGTTCCGCGTGAGGTCGGGCGAGATCTCCTCCCACGTCACCCCGCGGTCGCGCGACCGCAGCAGGTGCTGCGCCCCGTGGTAGATCACCCTCGGATCGTGCGGCGACACGACGACCGGCCCGTTCCAGTTCCAGCGGTAGCGCATGTCCTCGGCATCCATCCCGAGCTGGAACTGCGGGTACGCCTGCACGCTGCGAGCGGAGCCGAGTTCCGTGTCCAGCTCCGTGATGATCCCCTGGATCGAGGTCGCGTACAGGTAGCGCGGGTTGTCGGGATCGAAGGCGACCCAGGCCGATTCCCCGCCCCCCGCGTCGATCCAGTCCTTCCAGCCCAACCCGCCCGAGTGCGTCGCCCAGCCCAGCATGCCCACGCTCGTGTTGTCCTGCTGTCCGCCGTACATGCGGTACGGGAACTGGTTGTCCACCGCGAGCCGGTAGATCTGCGCCGTGGGCTGGTTCTCCTGCGTGGACCAGGTCTCGCCCCCGTTGAAGGTGACCGTCCCTCCCCCGTCGTTGGCGGAGAGCATGACCTGGCTGTCGAACGGGTTGATCCACAGGTCGTGGTGGTCGACGTGCGGCGTCTGGATCGTCTCCCAGGTCCGCCCGCCGTCGATCGACTTGAGGAAGGGCGAGTTCATCACGTAGACGGTCTCGCGGTCCAGCGGGTCGGCATACAGTTCGATGTAGTACCAGGCTCGCCCCCGCAGCTGCCGCTCCGAACTCGTCAGCGACCAACTGTTCCCGCCGTCGTCCGAGCGGTAGACGCCGTCCACGTCCTCGTCCGCCTCGATCAGCGCCCACACCCGGTCGGGGTCGGCCGGAGACACGTCGATCGCCGTCTTCCCCATGAGATCGGGCAGGCCCGCATTGATCTCCTCCCACGTGTCTCCGCCGTCCGTCGACTTCCAGAAGCCGGAGCCGGGACCGCCGCTGCGGATGTACCACGGCTCGCGGTCGTGGTCCCACATGGAGGCGTAGAGGATGCGCGGGTTCGTGGGGTCCATCGCGAGGTCCGAGGCTCCCGTGTTCTCGTCCACGTGGAGGATGAGTTCCCAGTTCTCTCCGCCATCCGCCGAGCGGTAGATCCCCCGCTCCGGTGACGGCGCGAACGGCGACCCCTGGGCGGCGACGTAGACGAGATCCGGATCGTCGGGATGCACGCGGATGCGGGAGATTGCGCGGGTGGGGACGAGGCCCATGTGCGTCCAGGTGCGGCCCGCGTCCGTGGAGCGGTAGACCCCGTCGCCGTGCGAGGTCGTGACGCCGCGGATCGAGTGCTCGCCCATCCCGACGTACACGACGTTCGGATCGGACTCCGAGACGGCCACCGCGCCCACGGAGGAGGTGCCCACGAAACCGTCCGTCACCGGCTGCCAGCTGATGCCCGCATCGGAGGTCTTCCACACGCCACCGCCCGCCGTGCCCATGTAGTACGTGAGACGGTCATCGGGGACCCCCGCCGCGGCGACGGCCCGCCCGCCGCGGAACGGACCCACGTTGCGCCACCGCATCGACTGGTAGAGCGCGGTCTCGCCCTCCGCATCGCCGGCCGGCTCCTGCATCGAGGCTGCCGCCCGCACCTCCGCCGCCGGCGTCGCGAGTACAAGCGTCAGAAGAAGAAGCCGCGCGCACCGCGGGAAGGACGGGGTGGGTGTTCTCGCTTCGATCGACCGCATGGGAGCGAACCTCCGCGCTGGGATGTCGGCGTCGCGCCGACCCGGGGTCATATTGGGCGCGAAGAATACACCGCGGCCCGACGCCGCCGACAGAAGAGAGGGTTCATGCACATGCTCCTGAAGCGGTTCGCCGGACGCCTCACACTCACGCTTTCGATGGTGGTGCTGGAGTCCGCGGGCTGGCTGCTCTTCCCGCTCGTCATCGGCCGCGCCATCGACGGCGTGCTCGGGGGCTCGACCCGGGGCCTGTACGAACTCGCCGGACTCGGGATCGGGACGATCTTCATCGCGATCGGCCGCCGGGTCGTCGACAGCCGCGCCTACGCCGGCATCTATGTCCGGCTGGGCGAGGAAATGGTCGCTTCCGCCGCGGAGCGCAGCACTTCGACCCGGACGGCGCGGCTCGGAATGCTCCGGGAGATCGTCGAGTTCTTCGAGCACTCCCTCCCCCAGCTCATCACGAGCACCATCGGGCTCGCCGGCACCATCGTGATCCTCTCGACGCTGAACGTTCCGGTGTTTCTCGGATGCGTCGCCGTCGCCGTCGCCACGGGCATCCTGTACGCGCTCACGGGAAAGCTGACGACGCGCTACAACGAGGGGCTCAACGATGAGCACGAGCGACAGGTCGATGCCGTCGACAGCGGCGATCCTGTCCGCCTCGGCAAGCACCTGCGCGCCATGACGCGGTGGAATATCCGGCTCTCCGACCTCGAGGCCGGCACCTTCGGCATCAACTGGGTGTTCATGATGGGCCTGCTGGTGTTCGCTGTCGGAGTCTCGGCGCAGCGCACCGTCGAGTACGGCGCCGTGTTCGCCATCGTCATGTACGTCTTCCAGTTCGTGGAATCGCTGATGGCCCTCCCCTTCTACTACCAGCAGTGGTTGCGGCTGCGGGAGATATCGGGCCGGCTGGCACGCGTCGGCGCCGAGGCCGGCGCCCCCGCGTAGCCGGGAAGTTCAGTCGCGGCGAATGGCCTGGCCGGGGAAGGCGGTCTCGATGAGTTCCGCGTCGCGGACGACGAAGGTGCCTGCGACGAGCACGTGCTCTATCCCGGACGACGGCTGCGTGGGCGACTGGAAGGTCGCGTTGTCGATGACCGTGGCGGGGTCGAACACGGTGATGTCGGCATCCGCCCCGACCCGGATCCGGCCCTTGTCCGCCATCTGTGGCACATAGGCGTCGAGCCGCTGCGCCGGCATCAGCGTCATCTTCCGGAGCGCGTCCATGAGCGTGAGGAGACCTTCCTCGCGCACGTAGCGGCCGAGAACGCGGGCGAAGGTCCCCGCCCCGCGCGGATGTCCCTGGCCGTTGACGAAGGGGACCCCATCGCTCGCCACCATCACAAGCGGATGGGCGAGGGCGAGTTCGAACATCTCCTCAGGAATGATGTGGGCGATGATCCGGCCGCCCGTCTCCCGCCGCTCGTTGAACGTCTCCTCCGTCAGCCGTTCGCCCGTCGCGTCCCACTCGATGTCGCCGAAGTCGCCCCCGAGCCGTTCCCGCCAGCCCGGGTCGAAGATCGCGGCCCGGATGTCGGTGGAGGCCGCGGTGTAGGGATAGACCTCGGTCGTCACGTCCAGCCCGCTCGCCTGGGCCCCCTCGATCATGCTCAGGAGCGTCGGTACCTGTCCGAGGCCGCTCGATCCGATGTGCACGATGTGGACCCCGCCTCCCGTCGACGCCGCGTTCGCGATCATCTCGTGCACGGCCTCGATGGAGCTTCCGGGCTCGACGAGTCCGGCGTAGCGGATGTGGACGAAGCTCGTCACGCCTTCTTCCGCCGCGAGCTGGAACATCCGGTGGATCTCCTCGCGCCGCGCCCCGGGCGTGTACTGGATGCCGAAGCCGAGGCCGAGCGCTCCGCGCCCCAGTTCGTCGCGCAGCCGGCCCTCCATCACCGCGACCTGCTCGAGGTCGGCCGCGAGCCGGACCGCTTGCCGCTGCCCGCCGAGGGCGAGTCGGCGTGCCGCCCCATGCGAAGCGGTGGCGCCGTAGTGGATCGCGGCCTTCCCGTCCCGGCTCGCGTACCACTCGTCCACATCGCCGGTGCCGCCCTCCAGTTCGAGCGCGGTCGTGACCCCATCCTGCGCCTGCAACTGGCTCGAGAAGAGGTCCTGGCCGTGGGCGTGGAGGTCGATGAACCCCGGCGCGACGACGAGACCGGACACGTCGACCACCGTCTCGCCGTCCAGCGGGGACTCGGAAATCGCGGCGATCGTCCCGCCGCGGATCCCGACGTGGCGTACCGCGTCGAGACCGGACTCGGGATCCATCACGCGCCCGCCCGCGAGCACGACGTCGTAGCTCTGGGCCTCGGCCCGGACATCTGTCGCGGCCAGCGCGGCGGCAACGGCGAGCAGCGTTCGAAATCTCATGGTGAGGATCCGTTTCATCCGAGCAGGGACGGAAGCACGCGAGCGACCCACAGGCCCAGGAAGGTGCCCACGGCGTTACCCAGCGACCCGATCAGGACGGCCGGGAGCACCAGATCGCCGCGGCCGAGGCTGCGCGCCAGCGCGAGCGCGGAGGTGCCGCCGCCGACGTTCGCCTGGGACGCGACGGCCGCAATGTCCACGTCGAGCCGGAGGAGGCGGGCCGCGCCGAAGGTGATGAGCCCGTGCACGACGATGATCGTGAAGGTGAAGACGAGGAGCGCCAGACCGAGGGGGCCGATGTCGGCGAGCGCCCGCACGTCGCAGTGGGCTCCGATCACGCACAGGAAGAGGTAGACGGAAAAAAGGCCCAGCGTGCGGCTGCCGGCGAGATCCGTGATGGCCCGGAACTGGGCGAGGATGAGGGCGATCACCGTGAGGATCAGGATGTCGGGGATCGGGAACCCCATGGCGGCGGTCCACGCCTCCAGCCGCTGCGAGGCCCACAGCGTCCCGAAACCGATCGCGAGGACGAGGGCGAGGTCGACCGGGTGCACGCGCTCGGTGTCCTCGTCGACTCCGAGGTCCGGAGCCCGGTCGGCGGAGCCCGGCGCCGCGTCGGCCGGCCCGACCCAACTCCGGACGGACTTCGGCCAGTGCGGCCGCAGCCAGCGGGGAATCGCGATCGTCGCGGCCATCCACACCGTCGTCATGATCGAGTCCACGGCCGACGCGCCGCCGAACAGCACGCCCTCGCGCATGACGTCGTATCTGAGCGCGACCGCGTTGAAGTTCACGCTGCCGCCCGTGTAGGTGCCCGTGAACATCCCGCCCAGCGGCGCGAACAGGGGACCGATCCGCTCCGGCCCGTCCACGATGGCCATGCCCGCGATCACGCCGGCCACGGTCCCCAGCGACCCGATGAGGAAGAGCGTAATGATCGGCAGCCCGGCGCGGAGGATGTCGCGCAGGTTGACCTTCAGCAGGAGCCACACGATCGCGAGCGGGGCGACGGTGCGGAAGATCGCGTCATAGGCCGGGACCGGATCCGCCTCGGTCGAGGAGGTCGGAAGCAGGCCGAAGTTCGCGATGATCGCGGTGAAGATGATGACCATCAACGCGGTGCCGCCGTGCCGCAGGAAGCTCCGGCGCACGAGCCACTCCGTCCCCGCGATGACGAGACACAGGACGGCGACGATATAGAGCGTCTGTGCGGTCACGGCGGGACTCGATCAGTCATCGGCGTAGAGCGACTCCGCCTTCACGGCCGACGTCGTGATCCCCTTGATGAAGGCGGAGGAGAAGCCGCGGTGCTCCATCTCGTTGAGGCCGGCGATCGTACAGCCGCGCGGCGTCGTCACGCTGTCGATCTCGCGCTCGGGGTGGCGGCCCTGGTCCCGGACGAGGGCGGCGGCGCCGAGCGCGGTCTGAGCCGCCATCCGGAGTGCCTCGTCGGGGTGGAAACCGATCTCGATGCCGCCCTGGCAGGCGGCGCGCACCGCCCGCAGGAAGAACGCCACGCCGCAGGCGCAGAGGGCGGTGGCGGGGACCATGTGCTCCTCCTCCACGACGAGCGTGGCCCCGACGGCCCGGAACAACGCCGCCACCCGGTCGAGGGCCCCGGCGTGGGCGGGCTCCGCCGCGAGACACGTCATCGACTCGCGCAGCGCGACCGCCGTGTTGGGCATGGCGCGAACGATCGCCACGTCGGGGCCCACGTGCCGGCGAATCGCCGCGATCGACGCCCCGGAGACGACGGACACGAGGAGATGGCGCCCGGCGTCCACATGCGGTGCGATGTCCGCCAGTACCGCGTCGAGGGCCTGCGGCTGGACCGCGACGATCACCGTGTCGCAGGCGGCCACGGCGCCCGGATTGTCGGACGACACCGGGAACCCCCGTCCGGCGAGATCCGCGACGCGCTCCGTGTGGCGGCGCGTGACGTGGACCTCCCCCGGAGCGTGCGAACCCGCGGCTACGAGTCCCTCGGCGATGGCGCGCCCGATATTCCCCGCGCCGAGGATGGCGACGCTGGCGGACGATGTCGGGTGGCGCATATCGAAGCCTCTTCGCGTGTTTCGCAAGTGTGGTCCGCGGGACCGGTGGCGGCCGGGCCGGACGCGAGGCGCATTGTCGCCCGAGGGCCGCACGACCCGCAAGGCGTTGCCGCCCGAGCGGCGCTCCGGTGTCGCCGGACCCGGGCGACGCTGCGACATTGGCGGTATCCCCTGCCGAAAACGGAGGACGGAAGATGGATCGTCGGATGGTGGAATACGAAGCGAAGAAGCAGACGCCACTCGTGGCGTACATTCTCCTCGTGGTGTTCGGCGTCGTGGGCGCCCACAACTTCTACCTCGGACGACGCGGACAGGCGCTGGCCCAGCTTCTGTTCTCCGTCGTCATGGCCGGCGCCATGCTCTGGCTCTTCGTGGGCTTCGCGTCAGCCGAGATGGCGGATGTGTCGGGCGGCTTCGACGCCTTCGTGCGGCGCGCGTGGACCTTCTACGCGATCGCCATCGTCTGGGGCGTCGGCAGCTTCGCCTGGCTCGTCGTGAACGCGATCGAGGTTCCAAAGCTCATCGCGGAGCACAACGTCCGACTCCACGCCCGCATCTTCGGCACCGATTAGTCGCGTACCGTCGTCCGATCGTCGTTCCAGCGGCGGATTGCCAGACAGGCGTTGTGCCCTCCGAAGGCGAACGAGTTCGACAGGGCGACCGGGACGGGGCGCTCGATGGGGCCGCCGTGGGCGTAGTCGAGATCGCACTCCGGATCCGCCTCCTCGAAGTTGATCGTGGGCGGGATGACGCCGTGCCTGCAGACCAGCATGGAGATCACGGCCTCGATGGCCCCGGCGGCCCCCAGCGGATGACCTGTCATCGACTTCGTCGCGCCCACCACCGTGGATCGCGCGTGCTCGCCGAGCACTTCCTTGATCGCCTTCGTCTCGGCGGCATCCCCGACTGGCGTCGCGGTCCCGTTCGCGTTGATGTAGCCGATGTCCTCGACCGCGAGGCCGGCGTCTTCGATCGCCTGCTGCATGGCCAGTCGGGCGCCGACGCCATCCGGAGCGGGAGCCGTCATGTGATACGCGTCCGCGCTCTGTCCGAAACCGACGATCTCCCCCAGAATTCGCGCGCCGCGCTCCCTCGCGTGCTCCAGTTCCTCGAGAATCAGCATCCCCGATCCCTCTCCCAGCACGAAACCGTCTCGCCGGGCGTCGAAGGGGCGGCAGGCCTTCTCCGGGTCGTCGTTGCGCGTCGACATCGACCCCATCGACGCGAAGCCGGCGACCGCGAGCGGCGTGATGGCGGACTCCGTACCCCCGGCGATCATCACATCCGTCTCTCCCCTCCGGATCGAGCGGAAGGCGAGTCCGAGCGAGTGGCCGCTCGACGCGCAGGCCGACACGGTCGCGTAGTTCGGGCCGCGCGCCCCGTACACGATGGACAGGAGTCCGACCGTCATGTCCGGGATGAACATCGGGATGAGCAGGGGGGAGACGAACCTCGGTCCCTTCGACAGGAGCTTCCTGTGCTGCGCCTCCAGCAGCGGGAGCCCGCCGACCGCGACCCCGACGACGACGCCCGTCCGATCCGGAGGCAGGTGGGCGAGCCCGTCGCCGAACCCCGCCTGTTCCATGGCCTGGGAGCCCGCGGCAATGGCGAGCTGCAGGAACCGGTCCGCGCGCCGCGCTCCCTTCCGGTCCAGGTACTCCAGAGGGTTGAAGCCCTTTACCTCACAGGCGAAGCGGACGGCCTGGCCAGAGGCGTCGAAGAGGGTGATCGGACCCGCGCCGCTCACGCCGTGGAGGAGCGCGTCCCAGGTGGAGTCCACATCGAGACCAATAGGCGTGACCATCCCGACGCCCGTGATGACGACACGCCTCGTTGCACCGGTGTGGATCAAGCCGACTCTCTCCAGGGATCAACCTCGTTCCGCCCCGCACCGCGTTGGGGGGAGATAATACAGTGAGGCGAAAGACCTGACATGACCCCCGAAGACGGCGGGCTGGGAAGGGGATTCTATCCGGCCATCGCCGACGGAGGGGGTCCTGGGGGACGGACTCGCTCCAATGGGTCGCCGCTAAAGCGCGGCTCCCCCGAGCTCGCTCCCTCCGGTCGCTCGGTTCGAACCCACGTGGGCTTACGCCCTGCTTCCATACGGAGGGGGTGGGATTCGAACCCACGTGGGCTTACGCCCGCCGGTTTTCAAGACCGGTGCATTCAGCCGCTCTGCCACCCCTCCGGGTGTGGGTCGGAAACTGGCCCGGCGACGGGGGCCGATCAAGGTGACGGGGCGCTTCAGGTGTCGGGGGCGAGGGTGATTCGGTATCGGACGACGCGTTGGATGCCGAGGTCGTCCAGGCTGACGGCCCACACGTCGTTGCCGTCGAACACCGGGAAGGGGTTGGAGGAGAAGTCTTCGGGCGGATTCACGGCTCCCAGGTAGGTTCCGTCGGCTTCGAACACATCGAACCGGAGCGGAGACCGCCACACGAAGGGCGTTGAGAACGGGCTGTCCGGGTCGTGGTCCTCGTTCTCGACCTCCTGCGCCTCGGTGGCGACCCGCACCCATATGCGGCCGTCCCGTCCGGGGTAGAGCCCGGCGAAGGGCGGCTTCGTGTCGGGGATGGAGGGTCCGTCCCACGTCCAGCCCGGCACGGTCATTCCGATGCCGCGCTCGGTCTGGGCGCGGGCCTGCTCCGCCTCGCGCGGGAAGACGCGGGCGGGCTCGTGCGTTCGCTCGATTCGGAGGACGCCGTCCGGGACCTCAAGATCGATCGCATAGCGGGACGAGATTCCGCTGGCGAAGTGTCCGCCGGGGTGGACTACCCAGATCGCCCGCGGCGCGAACGGAACTCCGTACGTCGCCATGGCGCCGTCCCTCTCTCCCGTGACGGTCTCGCCCTCGAAGTCGCCGTGCGGCGGCGCCACGGTGTCGCGGGGCGTTCCATCGGGGTCGAAGATGGCCAGCAGGCTGCGACCGAAACCGGTCGCATCGGAAGGGTCGCGGGCCGCCACGTACATCCTCCCCCGACCGTCCGTCCACAGCGGCTGGTTCGAATAGAAGGCGGGGACATAGGGCCATTCCTCCAGCGACTCCTCTTCGGGGCCGTAGACCTGCAGGCGCGCATTGCCCGGATCGCGCACGACGATCCGCCGGTCGGGAAGCAGGGCCATCGCCTCGGGTCGTTCCAACTCGCCGGGGCCCTGTCCGGGCCCTCCCAGGGTCCGCACGTGGCCGCCCTCCGGGTCGAACATGCGGACTTCCCGGGCCTGCTGGTCGAACACGTAGACGTTGCGGTCGTCGTCCACCGCGATGGACCCGATGCGGCCGAAGAGGTATTCGTCGGGGCCCTCGACCTCGCCGATCGACAACTCCGGGACGAGCGTCGCGTCCCCGCCCCACACGCTCCCCGACAGGGTGCGAACGACGACCGTGTCGCCGATCCTGTCGGTCACCACCTGCGGACCGCGCGCGACCTCCGTGCCGGTGCCGCAGGCGGCGAACGCCACCGAGAGCACGGCGAACCACGAATCTTTCGTCGCCTGCATCGCTTGCCTCCTGGACCGGACGCGCGAGAGCGCCCCCCTCGGACGCGTGAGGGCGCCCCCCGTAGAAACTATCGTCCCACGATAGGTTGTCCGGTGCCGCGGCGACCGGCACCTTCGAGCTTCCAATGGACGAGAGGTCTCAGATCGGCGGCGCCGCTGCGGGCGGTCGCGCGAAGGGAGTGAAGCGATGACGAGGATCGGACGGTTCCGGGTCGGATTGGCGGGGTTCGTGGCGGCCGCGGCGATGGCCGTCTCCCACGGCGCTCTGCACGCCCAGGAGTCCTGGCTCGTCGGGACGTGGGAGGGCACGGCGGAGACCCCCAGCATGCCGGGCGGCCCCACCATCTCCATGACCTGGGCGGTCGAGGCGGCGGAAGATGGAACTTTGACGGGAAGCTGGACGGGCGACGCGGCGGGACAGAGCTACACCCGCGAAATGTCCGACATCTCGGTCGACGGAGACACCTTCGGCTTCACCGTGCGCATCGAGGATCAGGGTCAAACGGGAGAGTTCGTCTTCGAGGGGACGATGGCGGAGGGCGAGGTCAGCGGCACCTTCGAGGTTCGTCCGGAAGGAATGCCGGCCGTGATCACGGGAACCTTCTCCGGCGCCCGGGCCGAGGAAGACGGCGCCTGACGCCGGTAGCCCGCGCCTGACGCCGGCAGTTCGCGCCTGACGCCGGCGGCCCGCGCCGAAAAAAAAGCGGGCGACCGGTCTCGAACCGGCGACCTTCAGCTTGGGAAGCTGACGCTCTACCAACTGAGCTACGCCCGCGCGCTGCCGCATGGTTGTGGCTGCCGTACGTCGTAGTGGGGCGGGAGGGACTTGAACCCCCGACTTCTGCGATGTGAACGCAGCGCTCTGGCCAGCTGAGCTACCGCCCCGGACAGCCCCCTCACGGGGCCAGCGATGTTACGCGGACGCCCCATCCCCTGTCAAAGCTGCCGGCGGTCGGTGCGGGGCTCTCGGAGGGTCTTCCGGCGGGTCAGCTCCGCCAGGGCGTGAGCAGCTTGAAGAAGGCGTCCGTGTTGTCCTGCACGAACTCGCGGACGCTCTTCTCGGTGTTCGCCCGCGTGGAGATGTAGCACTGCTGACACGTGTTCTGCTTCGTGAACTTCTCCAGCATGTCCTCCTGCCGGTCGAAGTACGCCATCACCATCGCGCACGGCGTGAGCCGTCCGTCCGGGTTGATGACGAGGAAGCGGCGTCCCGCCTGGCACCCGGGGATCCCTCCCTCCGTCAGAAACCGGTGGAATTTCCACAGCACGCGCGGCGTCGTGTAGACCGGATATCCGGCGTTGCGCAGGTCGATGACCTCCTGCAGGCTGTCCGCCAGCCCCTCCAGCCCATCGCCCTCGATGAGCCCGTCCCGGTCCTGCACGCGCAGGTGCGTGTAGACGGAGAAGTTGATCGGCACGCCCCAGTCCTTCGCCACGCGCACCATGTCCCCGATGTCCCGGTAGTTCCACGCGGTGATGCACACGTTGAGCAGGATGTCGTCCGCATCCGTGCTCTGGCGGCGGATCTCGGGCACCACGCGGGCCATGCGGTCGAACAGGCCGGGGATGCGGCGGAACTCGTCGTGTCTCTCGTCGGGAAAGTCGAGCGAGGTGGACAACTGGTGCATCCCGCTGTCCTTGAGACGGAAGAAGCGCTCCGGCGTGAGGTTCGACGCGTTCGTGACCACGATCATCCAGGGCAGCCCGCTCTTGTTCGTCATCGCGTCGACGATGTCGTACACGTCTCCGCGCGCGAGCGGTTCGCCTCCGGACGCGTGCGACACGACGGGCCGAAGCTCCCGGCAGATCGCCGCATAGTCCTCGGCCCCGAGGCGCTCCTCCTTGATCGGGCCGCCCCAGTTGCAGTGCCAGCAGTTCGCCGTGCAGGCGTGCGTGATCTCGAACGAGACGGAGAGCGGCTTGTTCTGGATCCGGTTCCGGATGCCCCGGGCGAGCATGCGTGCGGCCATGGCTCCGGAGATGTTCGGCATCCGTTCAACCCTGCCCAGTGTCTGCCTGGTGTCTCGCCTTCCATCGCTTGACCCCCTCGGGGATGGCCTTCACGAGGTACATCGCGAAGACCACGGCCACGCACGCGATCAGCACCCAGTTCGGGATCGGAATCGTGGCTCCGAGGAGAGCGAGAAGGTAATAGCGGGGAAAACGGGCGACCACCAGCGCCGCGACCCACTTTCCCATGGGGTACTGGATGGAGAATGCCAGGAACTTGAAGGGGAAGAAGGGGATGGGCGCGAAGCCGGTCGCCACGATGGTGGCGAAGGGCCACCTCATGAACCAGGAGATCGCCTTCCGGTAGAACCTCTTGCGCTTGTAGGCCCGGATGTTCTGCAGGTTCAGGAGGGGGACGAAGACGAGGTGGTCCATGACCCCCGCGATGGCCGTTCCCAGCGTGGCCCACGCCGCGGCGAGCCACAGGTCCGCGACCTTCCCGAAGTAGATGAGGACGGGCTCGTGGGGGAAGACGGAGATCGCCGTGTTCGCCGGGATGGAGTAGAAGGCGAGATACAGATAACTGTCGGATTGGAAGTCGCGCAGGAGGAGGATCGACGTCGTGAGGCCGATCGCGATCATCAGCCCGCCGCAGATCCAGACCGCGGGCCCGAGGTGCGTCCGGCCCTCCGCCTCGGACGCGCCGCCGGATGCGCCGCCGATGGCGTCGCCGACCCTGTCGATCTGGTCCTGCCCCATCACCGCTCTCCACCGTAGCTTTGTGTCCCGCGGCATGGCCGTGTCCCGCTGAAACTACCGTCACCCGGCTCGCGGTGCTCCGGGCGGGGCGCGCGAAGAGGAGGATCCGATCGGCAACCAGCGCAACGACACCCGGATGGACTGCCCGGAGTGCGGCGACCGCGTGGGGCGGTCCGATCAGACCTGTCAGAAGTGCGGCGAACCGCTGTCGTTCGCGCCGGACGAGACGGGCGTGCACTGCGCGGTCTGCGGCGACGCCATCGGCGCCTACACCGAGACCTGCCCGGGCTGCGGCGAGACGGGCTATCCCGCGCTCCGTCCGCGCCGCGGCCGCAAGTGGAAGGGTTCGCGCCCGGACGGTCTGACCCGGACGTGACCGAGGGCCGCGCCCGGCTCGACCGGACCTGCATCGTCCTCCACGAGCCGCAGGATGTCGTCAACGTCGCGCTCGTGATTCGCGCGATGAAGAACATGGGCCTGTCGCGTCTCCGGCTCGTGAACCCCGCGGAGTTCGATGCGTGGCGCATCACCGGGATCGCGCACGACACCGAGGACGTCGTGGAGCGCATCCGCATCTTCGACGACCTCCCCTCCGCCCTCGCCGATGCGAGCTACGTGCTCGGCGCGACCGCCCGCCGCCGTTCCACCCGCCACGAGTGGTGGAGTCCCGAGGGCGCGGCGACGGAATTCACCGGTCCCGCCGGCGGGCGCGAGGGGCGGCTCGCCGTCGTGTTCGGCCGGGAGGATCGGGGGCTCTCCAACGAGGCGCTCGATCTCTGTCACGGACTCGTGTGCATCCCCACGAACCCGGACCACACCTCGATGAACCTCGCCCACGCGGCCGTCATCATTCTCTACGAACTGCGGAAGGCGGCGCTCGGCCCCGACGACTGGGAGGGGCGCGACCTGGAGGGCAAGCGACGCCGCCGGACCCCGCCCGCCCTGCACGGCGAACTGGAAGAGTTCTTCGATATCTGGGAGCGGGCGATGGAGGAGGCCGGCCTCTTCCACGGCATCGACCCGGCGCCGAAGATGCGGAGTTTCCGGAACATCTTTCAGCGCGCGGACCTCGACCGGCGCGAACTCGGTCTCATCCTCGCGGTGGCGTACGAGGTGCTGAACTTCGCGCGGAGAGAGAAGAAGCGCGCCCGGGAGCGCGCGGAGACGGAGGCCGGCGGCTAGCGGCTGGATTCGCTGGCGCAGTGCCAGATTCGCTGGCGCAGTGCTAGATCCGCTGGCGCAGCTTCGAGACGAGTTCTTCGTTCGAGTCGGTCTGCCGCATGAGGCCGAGGACCTCCTGCATGGCCTCGACCGGCGGATAGGTGCTGAGTTCGCGCCGCATCGCCTGCGCGACGAGAAGTTCGTCGTCGCTCATCAGGCGTTCCTCGCGTCGCGTCGCGCTCGAGTTGAGATCGATCGCCGGAAAGATCCGGCGGTCCGAAATGTCCCGGTCGAGCACGAGTTCGCTGTTCCCCGTCCCCTTGAACTCCTCGAAGATCACCTGGTCCATGCGGGAGCCGGTGTCGACGAGCGCCGTCGCGATGATCGTGAGCGATCCGCCGCCCTTGGTCTCCGGGACGCAGCGCGCGCTGCCGAAGAAGCGCTTCGGCTTCTCGAGCGAGTTCGCGTCGATGCCGCCCGTGAGCGTGCGCCCGCTTCCCTCCTCCGTCGTGTTGTACGCACGCGCCAGCCGCGTGATCGAATCGAGGATGAGGACGACATCCTGCCCCATCTCCGCGAGGCGCCGCGCGCGCTCGAGCGTGATCTCCGCGACCTGCACATGACGCTCGGCCCGGTGGTCGAAGCTCGAGGCGGTGACCTCGCCGAGTCCCGTCGCCTCCATCTCCGTCACTTCCTCCGGACGCTCGTCGACGAGGAGGATGAGGATCGTGGAATCGGGGTGGTTCTTCGAAACGCCCTCGGCGATCGCCTGCAGGACCATCGTCTTGCCGGCCTTGGCGGGCGCGACGATGAGCGACCGCTGACCCATCCCCATGGGGCAGATGAGGTCGATGATCCGGTTCGTGTAGTCGGGCTGGCCGCGGCGCTCGAGCCCGCACTCCAGCCGCAGACGCCGATCGGGGTGCATCGCGCTCAGACGGTCGAACTGCCGGCGGCGTCCGAGCTGGTCCGGGGGGTGGCCGTTGACGGTGTGGAGGTGTCGGAGCGGCGGACTCTTGCCGGGGCGGGGAGGGCGGCCGGCCTGGCCGCAGATCTCGTCTCCCGTCCGCAGATCGTAGCGGGAGACGATCTTCGGACTCACGTAGATGTCGTCGTCGCTCGGCGTATACCCGGCATGCTGGCGGCGGATGAACCCCGTGCCGTTGCCGAGCCGCTCGATGAGTCCCAGGTAGCCGTCCTTCGGACCTTCCGGAACTTCGGCGGCCGCATCCTGCTGGCTCGGCCGCTGTTGCCGGGGCCCCTGCCCTCCCCGGTTGCGGCGGCCGCGCGAACGGCGCCGCCGGTTCCGGCCCTTTCCGCCGCGGCCGCCGGATCCCTTGCCCCGGCCCCTGGGCTGCCCCTTGCCGCCTCCGTCCCCGCGCGGGGAGCCGCCGCGGGGCTGTGATGTGTTGTTCGTCAATGCACCAACTCTTTGTTGTATTCCGCGAAGCCGGACCGGATTCGCGACTTCGAGACTCTCCGGGGCCGAATCGACCGCGCCGGGAAAAGGGGGTTGGGGATCCCCCGGAATCGCCTGAATGCTAGTGTCGTGTCCCGGAAATACGCGAGCTACCGAGAGTGCACCAGTATGGGGCGCATCCGGGGCTCGCGCCAGTTTCCGGGCGGTTCCGCCGGCGCGCGCGGCCGTAGCCGGGGAATCGAGATCCTGTATATTCCGGGCGCTCCGCTCGGCACGAACGCGACGGGAACGCGACGGGCCGGGGGACGCACCTCCGACGCATGCCTTATGAAACTCATCACAGAAGAACTCTGGAGTGAAATAGAATGATGAAGCGATCGACACTACCGGCCCTGGGCGCGTTCGTCCTCTTCGGATGCGGCGGCGGCGAGAGCGACCAGCCGTCACCCGCGCCGGCGCCCGCCCCGGCTCCGGCCACGGAGGCGGCCGCGGCGGCTTCGGGGCCCATGGCCGTGGACTGGATCTCGGTGGACGACGGCGCGCGCACCGTAACAATTGATCTCGTCGCGGGCTCGACGGACGCGAACAACCGCTGGAACTTCAACGGCTACGCCAACGGCGAGGCCACGATCGTCGTGCCTGTCGGATACGCCGTCACCGTCAACTTCGAGAACCGGGACCCGGTCAACTATCACAGCTTCAGCGTCCTCCAGCGGGCCGCGAGCTACCCCGCGATCTTCGATGACGCCACGCCCGTCTTCGAGGGCGCGGTCACCTCGAACGCGACTTCGATGACGGAGGCCACAGCCCCCGGCGGCGGCACCGAGAGCATCAGCTTCACGGCTTCCACGGCCGGCGAGTACGCGCTCGTGTGCCCCGTTCCGGCTCACGCGGTTACGGGCATGTGGATCGGGTTCGACGTCTCCGACTCGGGCGAGTCCGGGTTGCAGAGCTAGTTCGAGGGGAGACCGGCCGCGTATGGAGACGCTGCGGAAGGTGCTGCTGTGGGCTTCCACGAACCGGTGGCTCTCGCAGCGCCTGCCGGAGCGCCGTTTCGTGCGGCGCGCCGTGCGCAAGTTCATGCCGGGCGAGACGCTGGAGGACGCGCTCGGCGAGGCCGCCCGTCTGCGGGAGGAAGGCGTTCCCACCCTCGTCACGACGCTGGGCGAGAACGTCGAGACCGCGGAGGAGACCCGCGAATCCGTCGCCGAGTACGTGCGGGCGATGGACCTGGCGGACGAGATGGGGCTCGATCTGGAGGTCTCGATCAAGCCCACCCACCTCGGACTCGACCAGGACCCGCAACTCGCGGTCGAGAACGTGGGGGAACTCGCGGCGCGCGCCGAGGGTCGCGGCACGCTCTGGATCGACATGGAGGGGTCGTTCTACACGGAGGCGACCCTCTCCCTCTACCGCGCCGTCCGGCGCGGGCACGTGAACGTCGGACTCTGCATCCAGTCCTACCTCAGACGGACCGCGGACGACCTCGAATCGCTCATGGAATTCGGCCCCCGCATCCGGCTCGTGAAGGGAGCGTACGCGGAACCGGCCGAGATCGCCTTTCCGGACAAGCGGGACGTGGACGAGAGCTACCTCGCCCTCGCGCGGCGCCTCATCGACCACCTCGGGAACGGAGGAGATGGTTTCCTCGGGCTCGGGACGCACGATCCGGCGATGATCGGGCCGCTCTCCGCGGACGCGGGGGCGGCGGGTCTCGACGGCAGCCGGTTCGAAATCGAAATGCTGTACGGCATCGGACGGCGGGAGCAGAGGAGGCTCGTGGGCAACGGGACCCCGCTGCGGGTGCTGATCAGCTACGGGGGGGCGTGGTTCCCGTGGTACATGCGCCGCCTCGCCGAGCGGCCCGCGAACGTGTGGTTCGTCGCCCGCAGCATGTTCCGCTAGGAGCGAGCGAATGGACGAGCAACCGGGAGCCGGCGCGCTCTTCGCACCGGATATCCTCAAGGGCCGCACCGCGCTCATCACGGGCGGCGGGAGCGGCATCGGGTACGGGATCGCGGAGTGCCTCGCGGCGGCCGGCGCCTCCGTGGGCGTGTTCAGCCGCAACGAGGAGCGGGTGACGCAGGCGGCGGAACGCCTGGCTTCGACCCACGGCGTGCGGACGCTCCCGACGGTTGGGGATGTGCGCGAACCGGCGGCGCTCGAAGCCGCGGTGCATGAGACGCGGGACGCGCTCGGGTCCATCGACATCCTCGTGAACAACGCGGCGGGCAACTTCTACGCGCCGACGGCCGAGCTGTCGCCGAACGGGTGGCGCGCCGTGGTGGAGATCGACCTGTTCGGCACCTTCCACGCCTGCCGCGCGGTCTACCCCGTCATGGCCGAGCAGGGGTACGGGCGCATCGTGTCGATCTCGATGACCATTCACTACCGGGGCTGGCCCCTCATGGCCCACGCGACAGCGGCGAAGGCGGGGGTGGACGCTCTGACTCGTACGCTCGCCATCGAGTGGGCGCGGGACGGAATCAACGTGAACGCCGTGGCGCCGGGTCCGATCCCGACGGAGGGCGTGAAGAAGGCGTTCGCGGCTCCCCCGAGCGACGAAGTCGACATGTTCGGCGTGCGCTCCGGCGCCGGGTTCGCGGAGCGCTTCATCCCCGCCGGCCGGCTGGGGCACCCGCACGACATCGGGCAGACGATCGCCTTCCTGTGCTCGCCGGCGGGAGACTGGATCACGGGCACGGTGATCGTCGTCGACGGCGGCGAGTCGCTCGTGAGCCCCCGCACCATCCCCGGCGGACGCTCAGAGAGCTGAGGCGCCGCCGACTTCAGACGGCGGCCGCGGCCGCGTTGGCCGGCACTTCGGCCGTCAGCCGCCCGGCTTGCCCCCGCAGCGGCGCGGCAAAGCGATCGCCGGGGGTCGCGCGGCCGAGAAGTTCGACCCTCAGGTAATCGCCGGTCACGCCGGCGACGCGGTCGTCCCGGCCCTCCACGACGATGTCGGCGATGCTGCCCACGCGCCCTTCGGAATAGCCCCGGCCCTTGCGGAGGCCGAGGTCCCGCAGCGTCCGCGAGCGGGCCGCCGCCACGTCGCCGGGCACCCGGTCCGGGAGACTCGCGGCCACGGTTCCGTCCCGCACGGAATAGGGGAATACGTGCAGGTAGGTGTAAGGCAGCTCCTCCACGAGCGCCCGTGTCTCCTCGAATTCCTCCTCCCCCTCGCCCGGGAACCCGACGATGATGTCCGCGCCGAGACCGAACGCGCCGGAATCGACCGCGGCCAGGCGCTCGGCGATGTGGAGCACGCGGGCGCGATACGCCTCCCGCGTGTGCCAGCGGCGCATGAGGCGAAGCACCCGGTCGGACCCGCTCTGCATCGGTATGTGCAGGTGGGGCGCCAGGTGTCCATCCGATGCCGCGAGCAGATCCACGAGCCGGTCGTCGATTTCCGTCGCCTCGATGGAGGAGAGGCGGAAGCGGGCGGGGACTTCCTCGAGCAGCCGTTCGCACAGCGTCGCGAGACTGGCGGGGGTGCGGGGGCCATCGCGCCCGGGATCCGTGTCGAGATCCTTCCCGTAGTGGCCGATGTGGATCCCGGTGATCACGAGTTCCGGGTGCGCGCGCGCGAGGGTCGCGGCCTCCGCCACGACTTCGGCGACGGGGCGCGAGACCGAGGCGCCGCGCGCGATCCGGGTCGCGCAGAACGAGCACTTCCGGTCGCACCCGTCCTGGATCTTGAGCCACGCGCGGGTCCCGCGCGCATTCCGCTGCAGGGGGGCGAACGAAGCGTCCGAACGGCCGGCGGTGACCGGATCGGCGGCGGCGGAGTCTCCCAGTTGCGGCAAGAGTTCCGCGACCGCGGACGGGTCGTGTCCGGGCACGACGCCATCCACTTGTTCCAGCGCGCGATACTCGGCTTCACGGAAGGAGGTTGAACAGCCGGCGACGACGATGCGGAGATCCGGACGCTGGCGGCGCAGGCGGCGCACGAGTCGCCTCGCGTTCGCGTCCGCCTGGTTCGTCACCGTGCACGTGTTGATCACGGCGACGTCCGCCTGGTCCGCGCGGAGCGCGGTCTCGGCGCCGCGGAGTTCCAGTTCCTGGCGGATCCGCTCGGTATCGTACTGGTTCGCCTTGCACCCGAAGGTATGGAACCAGACGGAAGGCCTGTCGTTCACGTCGTTCACGTCGCCGGGCCGTGTCGCTCGGGAGGGGGTTCGCACGTTCTCTCTTGTAAGATCGGTGCAGCGCGCATGAGACGCTACGTGCCGGGTGGACGGCACCCCGCTCCGATGTATCTTTCCCATGGATTTTGTCCGGCCGAAGGAAGGTGCGGATCGCGCGCGGACCCGGCAGTCGCCGCGCGGCCCGGCACGACGGCCATGGAGGAATGCAAGATGTGGTGCGTGAAACAGAAGCGGTACGCAATCTTCGCCGTCGTGGCGATCGGGTTGTCACTAACGGCGTGCGGTGACAGCGACCCCGTGGTTCCGGAGCCCATGTTCGACAGCCCGTCCACGGTGCGCGTGGTCAACCGGCTGCTCGGTCCCGTGATCTTCTTCTTCGCCCGTCCGTGCGGGACGTCGGACTGGGGCTCGGATCTCTTCGGCACCGACCATCCCATCGAGGGGACGATCCAGCCCGGCGGCCAGCGGGACTTCACGGTCGAGGCCGGCTGCTATGACTTCCGGGCAGTGCACCTGGAAACGACCGAGCCGGGTCCCGCGCTCGAGAAGATGATCTTCAACCAGGCGGCCTCGCCGGTCACGCCGGTGGTCTGGACGCTCGAGGACGATCCCGTCGACCCGACCTGACCCGCAGCCTGTTCCGTTCCGGCGTCCGAGGGGCGTCGCGGGGGCAACCCCGTTGACGCCCCTCCTCATGCCCCGGAGTATCCGACACGTGGATCGCGTCCAACACTGAAACCCGGCCCGGAACCAGGGCCGAGGAACCGGTATTCCGGCGGAGGAACCGTTATGAGGCAGCAACTCGTCCAGGTGGCGGCGGACATGGGGACCAGGGGCAAGGGGATCCTGGCGGCCGATGAGAGTTCCGGCACGATCCGGAAGAGGTTCGACGGCATCGGCGTCGAATCGACGGAGGAGACCCGGCGCGACTACCGGGAACTGCTCTTCCGGACGAGCGACGCGCTGAGCGAGTGCATCTCGGGCGTCATCCTGTTCGACGAGACGCTGCGGCAGTCGGCGGCGGACGGCACGCCGCTCGTGCAACTGCTCTCCGATGCCGGATCGATCCCCGGGATCAAGATCGACAAGGGGGCGCATGCCCTCGCGGGGGCGCCGGGCGAAAAGGTGACCGAAGGACTCGACGGGCTGCGCGAGCGGCTGGCGGAGTACTACGAACTCGGGGCCCGCTTCACGAAGTGGCGCGCCGTCATCGACATCGGACGGGGCGGAGACCGCTCCATCCCGAGCGCCTACTGCATCGGCGCGAACGCCCACGCGCTCGCGCGGATGGCGGCGCTCAGCCAGGAGCAGGGACTCGTGCCGATCGTGGAGCCGGAGGTGCTGATGGACGGCGACCACGACATCGACCGCTGCTTCGAGGCGACCGAAGCCACGCTCAAGCAGGTGTATATGGCGCTCTTCCACCAGCGGGTGCTGCTGGAGGGCTCGGTCCTGAAGCCCAACATGGTGCTGTCGGGCAAGTTGTGCGCCGATCAGGCGGGCGTCGACGAGGTGGCCGAGAAGACCGTGCGCTGCCTGAAGCGCGCGGTTCCCTCGTCGGTTCCGAGCATCGTCTTTCTGTCGGGAGGTCAGTCGGACATCGAGGCCACGGCCCACCTGAACGCGATGAACGCGGGGTTCGATACGCCGTGGAACCTCAGCTTCTCGTACGGGCGGGCGCTTCAGGCGGCCCCGCTGCAGGCCTGGGGTGGCGCCGCGGACAACGGGCCGGCGGCGCAGGCGGCATTCGCGCACCGCGCGCGCATGAACGGGCTCGCGACGCGCGGCGAGTGGTCGATGGACCTGGAGCGGGCGGCCGCCTGAACGCCGCCCTCAGGTCGCGCGCCAGATCTCCCGCATCGCTTTCCCGAAAGCGGATCGGATCTCGGCCTCGCCCGCCATCGAGCCACGCTCCACGCGTCGTTCCCCTGCGACGTACACGGCCTCGATGTCGCGCTCATCTCCCCCGACGAGCCACGCGTCCATGAGGGTCTCCCAGTCGTGTCCCAGGGTGTGCGGACCTTCCCGATCCAGGACGACGAAGTCCGCCCGGTAACCCGGTTCGATTCGCCCCATCCGCATCGGCGCTCCGGCGCCGCCCGCCGGGCCGGATCCGGCCGCCGCCGCGCCGCCGCCCTCCGCGAGCCACGACCAGACGACCGGCCCCGCGCCCGCTTCGGTCGCCAGACGGGCCCTTCGCCGATCCCGCAGGCGCTGCCCGTACTCGAGTTGCCGCGCCTCCTCGATGGCGGAGATGCGGACGTTCGCGTCGGAGCCCACCGCGGCCGCGCCACCGGCGAGAAAGTGCTCGCGGGCGGGAAAGATCCCGTCCCCCAGGTGGGCCTCCGTGATCGGGCACAGGACGACTCGCGCCCCCGCGCTCCGGAGCCGGTTGCGCTCCGCCTCCGTGGCGTGCGTCGCATGCACGAGACTCCAGCGCGGACCCAGTTCGACCGTGTTCGCGAGGAGGTCGACGGGCGTGCTGCCGTGCACCGCGAGACACTCCTCGACCTCGAGTTCCTGCTCGCTGATGTGGATGTGCAGGGACGCTTCGGGGCCCAGCGTCGCGTCGACCGCCGCCACCAGCTCGGCGAGGTCGGCCGCGGGCACCGCGCGGAGAGAGTGCGGCGCCACGCCGGCCACCGCCGGCCCCAGCGCCTCGACCGTGGCCATGAACTCGGCGACCGAGCCGTGCGCGAAGCGGCGCTGTCCCTCGTGGGGCGCGGCCCCGTCGAAACCGGCGGTCCGGTAGTAGACGGGCAGGAGGCTGATGGGAAGGCCGACCTCCGCCGCCGCCGCGAGCACGGCCTGCGTCGTTTCGGGCCCGCGCGCGCCGTCCGCACCGTGATGGAGGTAGTGGAACTCCGCCACGTACGTGTAGCCGCCGCGCAGCATGCGGGCATACCCGTATCGCGCAATGTCGAACAGTTGCTCCGGGGTGATCGAGTCGGCCAGCCGGTACATGGCTCGCCGCCAACTCCAGAAGGAGTCGTCCCCTCGCGCCTCTTCGCCGAAGCCGGCCAGCGCGCACTGGAAGATGTGCGAGTGCGCGTTCGGCATGCCGGGGACCGCGAGTCCCCCGTCATACGGGGCGTTGCCGGCGTGAACCGCCCGAACCGCGCGGATCGTGCCGTCCGGAGCGATCTCGATCGACCGGTCCCGCTCGAGGCCCCGGGGGCCCAGGATGGCGCGAAACCTCAGCGTGCGGCTCTTGGTCCTCACGACTCCGACAATACGCGGCCGTCGGTCGGCACGGGTAGCCCACCGATACATCATCCGCCCCCCAGGCGTTATTTCATGGAGGCCGTGGCAAGATCATCCAAAAGGAGAACCGCCTTGAATCGCCTTGTCGGCGTTGCGTTGATCGGCCTTCTCGCGGGCCTCGCGATCCACCCGTCCGTCGTCTCCGCGCAGGGGGTGACGACCGCCGGCGTGGCGGGGCGCGTGATCGACGCCGAGGGAGCCCCCGTCGCCGGGGCCCGGGTGGAGTTCCGCCACACCCGGACCGGCGCCACCCACACTGTTCTGAGCGACGATCTCGGCCGTTTCAGCCTCGCCAATCTTCGGCCCGGCGGGCCGTACACGCTGGAGGTCGGGCGCATCGGGCTCAGCCCGGTGACGCGGGAGGGCCTGACGCTCATCGCCGGACAGAGGCTGCAGCTCGAGGTTCAACTCTCCGAGACGGCGGTTCCGCTGCCCGAACTCTCCGTACGCGTCGAGACGGACCCGGAGTTCGACCCCACCCGCATGGGCTCGACGACCGTCGTCGACCGCGAGACGATCGAGACGCTTCCCACCATTTCGAGGGACTTCACGGGATTCGCCCGACTCTCTCCGCTCGTGGCGGCGGACGAGATGGGGACCTCCGTGGCCGGATCGAACATCCGCTTCAACAACATCCAGGTGGACGGCGCGCTCAACCAGGACGTCTTCGGCCTCTCGCCCACCGGGGTGGCCGGCGGACAGGCGCGGGGACGCGTCATCCCGCTCGCGGCGATCGAGGAACTGCAGGTTCTCACCGCGCCGTACGACGTGCGCCAGTCCGGGTTCACCGGCGGTGTTCTCAATGCGGTGACGCGCTCGGGGGGCAACGACTTCCGCGGCTCCGCGTTCGGTTTCTTCCGCAACGACGGCCTCATCGGCGACGCCGTCATCGGCGGGATCCCGCGCGCGCCGGGCGAGCTTGAGAACACCTTCGCCGGCTTCGATCTCGGCGGGCCGATCCTGCGCGACCGCCTGCACTTCTTCGTCGCGGGCGAACTCGAGAACCGGACGCGGCCGCCCGACGGCTTCACGGTCGGCGTCGACGAGATCGTGCGTACGAAGCTCGACCCCGACTCGGTCCGCCGCGTGTCCAGGATCCTCCAGGGCTACGGCGCGGACGCGGGCGAGGCCGGTCTCTACACGCTCGAGAACGGCCTCGCCAACCTGTTCGCGCGCGTGGACGCCCGCCCGGACGCGGACCACTCCCTCATGTTCCGCTACAATCTCGCCTACGCCGCGGACGATCCGGCCACGAACCGACTCCCCGGCGACGCCTACGAGATGTCGTCCACCGGACGGGAGATCGAATCGCGGAACCAGTCGTTCGGGGCGCAGTGGCTCGCGACCCTCGGTCCACGGCTCTCGAACGACCTCATGGTGAACGTGCAGTTCCTGCGCGACCGGGAGACCGCGAACTCTCTCTATCCCCGGGTCGAGATCGACCTCCAGGCGGGAGTGCCGGGGGCGGGGTTCCGGCGCGAGTTGCGCCTCGGGTCCAACTACTCCGGGCCGGACGGCGAACTCGACCAGAACATCCTGCAGATCACGAACGCGCTGACGCTCTCGCTCGGAGACCACCATCTCACCTTCGGGGGCGGGTTCGAGCGCTTTTCCATCCGGCGGGAATACCTCCCGGGCAGCCTCGGCAGCTACTACTTCCGGTCGATGGCGGATCTGGCGGCGAACGCCCCCGCGGAATACGTCGTTCATGTGCCGCTCTCGGAGGACGCGGGCACGTCGGACTTCAACGTGCACCAGCTTTCGGCCTTCGTGCAGGAGGAGGCCCGGATCGGGGAGCGGCTGAACGTCCGGCTCGGCCTGCGCATGGACGTGCCGCTGATGCCGGACGCGCCGGCGCACAACCCGGACGTGGAGCGTTCGTTCGGCTTCAGCACGAGCGACCTGCCGGGCGGGACCGTCCTCTTCTCCCCGCGGGCGGGGTTCAACCTCGGTCTCGGCGGCGACCGCACGACGCAGATCCGCGGCGGGATGGGGCTGTTCACCGGCCGCCCCCCGTTCGCGTGGCTCGCGAGTGCCTATCAGAACACGGGGCTCTCGTCCGTGTTCATGACTTGCCGGCGACGGAATCTCGGAGTTCCCGACCCCGAGATCGTCCCCGCGTTCGATCCCCTCGCGCCTCCCCCGACCCTCTGCGTGGACGGCACGGGCGGCGAATCCGCGGTCCCGATCGTCACGCTGTTCGACCCCGACTTCCGCTTTCCGCGCGACTTCAAGGCCTCGCTCGCCGTCGACCAGCGCCTGCCGGGGGGATTCGTCCTCTCGCTCGAGGGCATCTATACCCGCGCGGTCAACCAGATCGCGTTCCAGGACCTGAACATCGGCCCCGCCTACCCCGCGGGCGACCGGACGGAGGCGAACGGGTTCACCTACGGTTTCGGCTACGGGAGGCGCGTGACCTTCGCCGACCCCGGCGCCGGGAGCGAGTTCGTCGATCCGCCGCCGGGCGAGCCCCCGGGCGAGCGCGAGCCGATCTTCCTCCCCCGCCGCGTCGACCCGGGCTTCGGCCAGGTCATCAAGATCGGGGACCGCCCCCTGAACTTCTCGTACGCTCTCAGCGCGCGGCTCCGGAAGCAGTTCGGCGACCGGCTCTCCGTCGACGTGGGCTATGCCTTCAACCGTTCCGCCGACGTGCGCAGCCTCTCGTCGCTCGATGCGATCGCGAACTTCGGCTACACGGCGGTCGAGGGGGATCCGAACGATCCGAAGCGGCAGGCCTCTCTCTTCGACCGGCCGCACCGCGTCGTGGCGAGCGCGACGGCCGCCCTGCCGGAACTGATGGGAGGCGGCCGCCTGTCCCTGCTATACGTGGGACAGTCCGGGCGACCCTACTCCTACGTGTATGCGGACGACATCAACGGGGACGCCTATCCCGGATACGGCCGCGCGCTCGACCTCGCGAACGACCTCATCTTCGTGACCGACGGGGCGTTCGACTTCCCCGGAGGAGGACGAACCCCGGTCAGCGGCATCCTCTTCGAGCAACTCGTCGCGCAGGAACCCTGCCTGCAGGAGAACCGCTCGCGGATTCTGCACCGGAACGGGTGCCGGACGCCGTGGTCGCACCAACTGGATTTCCGCTTCAGCCAGCCCATCCGGCTGGTCGGTGCGGAAGTCACGGTGACGCTCGACGTGCTCAACGTCCTCAACCTGGTGAACCCCGACTGGGGACATGTGCAGACCGTGAACCCCGTCGTGCAGTTGCTGACCGTCGAGGACCGGATCGAGGACGACTTCGATCTTCAGAACATGGTGCCCGAACCGGACGACCCGCTCCGCGCCCGCTACGCCGGGCCGCTGCAGACGAGCGACACGGGCGGCGTGCGCGCCGCGGTGCCCTACCTGCCGCAGATCGGCGCCTCGCAGTGGCAGGCCCAGTTCGGCATCGGCATCCGCTTCCGCTAGACGCGGCCACGGGGATACGTTCCGCCGCTCGACCCTG